>JAODNJ010000063.1 GCA_025465155.1 Frankiales bacterium | reverse complement strand
GCCGCGGCGGGCGGGGCGGGCCGGCGGCGCGGGCCGCGTGGCGAGAACCGGCCGGGCTGGCTGGGGCCGCCGCCGCCGGAGGGGGTGACGCAGCGGTGAGGGCCGTGCGACCGAAGGACACCTTCGAGTACGCCGTCCTGCGGGTGGTGCCGCGGGTGGAGCGCGGCGAGGCCCTCAACGCCGGCGTCCTGGTCTACTGCCGTCAGCGCGACTACCTCGGCTCCCGGGTGCACCTGGACGTCGAGCGGCTGCGCGCCCTCGACCCGACGGCGGACGCGCCGGCGATCGAGCAGGCGCTGAAGGCCGCTGCCGAGGTCTGCGCCGCCCATCCCGGTGCCGGCGCCGCCGGCCGGGAGACCCTCGGCTCCCGGTTCCGCTGGCTGACCGCACCCCGTAGCACCGTCGTCCAGCCGGGCCCGGTGCACACGGGGCTGACCGACGACCCCGACGCCGAGGCCGACCGGCTCTTCCGCCTGCTCGTCCTCCCTGTCACCGCGTGACAGTGCGTCAGGGGGTGGGGAGGAGGGCGTCGATCCGGCGGGCGAGCTCGAGGTCGAGTTCGGTGACGCCGCCCGCGGAGTGGCTGACCAGCGCCAGGTGCAGCGTGCGCCAGCGCAGGTCGATGTCGGGGTGGTGGTCGAGCTCCTCGGCGACGCCGGCGATCGCGACGATGGCCGCGACGGCGTCCCGGAAGGTCGGCAGCTCGACGGTGCGCCGGAGGCCCTCGGTGTCGCCCGACCAGAGCGGCAACCCGTACAGCGCGGCGGCGAGCTCGTCAGGGGAGAGGCGCGGCGAACGGGGCACGGGCCCCATCCTGCCGCTCATCAGGCCGGCTGCACCGACCTCAGGTGTGGATGCCGCACTCGGTCTTGCCGCGCCCGGCCCACCGCCCGGCCCGCGCGTCCTCGCCCGGGGCCACCGCCCGGGTGCAGGGCGCGCAGCCGATCGACGCGAAGCCGAGCTCGACGAGCGGGTTGACCGGGACCTGGTGCTCGTCGATGTAGGCGTCGACGTCGGCCTGGGTCCACGCCGCCAGCGGGTTGATCTTGATCATCTCGCGCTTGGCGTCCCAGTCGACCACCCTGGTGTTCGCGCGGGTGAGGGACTCGTCGCGGCGCACGCCGGACCCCCAGGCCGCGTACCCGGACAGCGTCCGCGCCAGGGGCTGCACCTTGCGCATCGCGCAGCAGCGGTCGGGGTCGCGGTCGTGCAGGCGCGGGCCGTACTCCGCGTCCTGCTCGGCCACGGTGAGGTCGGGGTGCACGTTCACGACGGTCACCGGCAGGACGGAGGCGATCCAGTCGCGGGTGCCGAGCGTCTCGGCGAAGTGGTAGCCGGTCTCGAGGAAGATGACGCGCACGCCGGGGATCGCCCGGCTGGCCAGGTGCGCGAGCAGGCCGTCGCCCATCGAGGAGGTGACCGCGAAGTCGTCGCCGAACGTGTCGCCGGCCCAGCGCAGCACCGTCAACGCCTGCTCCACCGGGTCCTCGATGCCCTCGAACCAGGCATCGGCCGCCTCGGCCAGCAGCTTCGTCGGCCGTAGAGCCGTAGTCATCCTGGCTGTACCCCCGTCGTGATCAGGCGGACCGTGAAGGCCCGCAGGCAGGCCCCGCATCTCCAGCCGTCGGCCGTCTCCCCGTAGGGGGTCAGGTCCTCGTCCCCGCAGTACGGGCAGTGGAACGGCGGCAGCTGCCTCGTTCGTCCCGATGTGGGGTCTGTCACAGCGCTCAGACCAGCCACTGCTCGTCCGCCCTGGCCACGTAGGCCGCGAAACGCTCGCCCGGCTCCCGCCGGTCGAGGTAGCCGCGGAGCACGCGCTCGCAGTAGTCCGCCGTCTCGGCCTTCGTGACCTTGTGGCCGCGGAACTTGCGTCCGAACGACGCCTCGACGCCGAGGTGGCCACCGAGATGGACCTGGAAGCCCTCTACCATCTCGCCGGAGTCGTCGCGCACCATCGAGCCCTTGAAGCCGATGTCGGCGGTCTGGAAGCGCGCGCAGCTGTTGGGGCAGCCGTTGACGTTGATCGAGATCGGCTCGTCGAAGTCGGGCAGCCGCTTCTCGAGCTCGGCGTAGAGGTCCTGGGCGTGCTGCTTGGTCTCGACGATCGCGAGCTTGCAGAACTCCAGCCCGGTGCAGGCCATCGTGCCGCGGCGGAAGGCGCTGGGCCGGACCTGCAGGTCGTGCTCGGCCAGCGCGGCGACCAGGTCCTCGACCTTCTCGTCGGGGACGTCGAGGATGACGAGCTTCTGCTGCGCCGTCGTCCTGATCCGGCCCCGTCCGTACTGCTCGGCGAGGTCGGCGAGCCGGGCCAGCAGGGTGCCGCCGATGCGACCGGTGCGCAGGGCGAAGCCGACGGCGTTGGCGCCGTCCTTCTGCTTCATGACGCCGACGTGGTCGCGCTGGTCGTGCTTCGGCGGCGCCGCCGCCGGGCCGTCCGGGAGTGCCTCGCGGAGGTACTCCTCCTCCAGGACCTGGCGGAACTTCTCCGGACCCCAGTCGGCCATGAGGAACTTCATCCGGGCGTGGTTGCGCTGCCGCCGGTAGCCGTAGTCGCGGAAGATCGAGGTGGACGCCGCCCAGACGTCGCTCACCTGGTCGGGCCGGACGAAGACGCCGATCCGCTGGGCGAACTTGGGGTTGGTGGACAGCCCGCCGCCGACCCAGAGGTCGTAGCCGGCCTCGCCGCCCTCGGTCACGACGCCGACGAAGGAGACGTCGTTGATCTCGTGACCGGTGCAGTGGTCGACGCAGCCCGACATCGACGTCTTCCACTTGCGCGGGAGATTGCTGAACTCGGGGCTGCCGATGTACTTCTCGACCGTCTCGTCGAGGACGCCGGATGCGTCGAGCACCTCGTCCTCGAGGATGCCGGCCAGCGGGCAGCCGAGCATGACGCGCGGGGTGTCGCCGCAGGCCTCCGTCGTGGAGAGACCCACCGCTTCCAGCCGCTCCCAGATCTCCGGGACGTCCTCGATGCGGATCCAGTGCAGCTGGACGTTCTGCCGGTCGGTGACGTCGGCGACGTCGCGGCCGAACTCCGTGCTGATGCCGGCCACGGCGCGCAACTGTTCGCTGGTGAGCTGTCCACCGTCGATGCGGACGCGGAGCATGAAATAGGAGTCCTCGAGCTCCTCGGGCTCGAGCACGGCGGTCTTGCCGCCCGGGATGCCCTGGGCGCGCTGGGTGTAGAGGCCCATCCACCGCATGCGGCCGCGCAGGTCGGTGGGGTCGATGCTGTCGAAACCGGCCCTGGAGTAGATGTCGAGGATCCGCTGGCGGACCTCGAGACCGTCCGAGTCCTTCTTGAACCGCTCGTTCGGGTTCAGCGGCTCCCGGTAGCCCAGCGCCCACTGACCCTCGCCGCGCTGCGGCCGGTTGCTGGTACGGGTGGGGGAGGACACGTGTACTACTTCCCGCGCTCGTCCGCGCGCAGGTCAGCGACCCGAGCGGGGAGGGCGCTGCCGAGTCGGAGTACGCGGCAGATGCGCCGCGCGGAGGGGGACCTGGGTCAGCGCGAAGCGCGACACACTGCGCTGGAGACCAGCGCCAGGTCGATGTGCAACCGCGCTACGAGGAGGGAGCCGCGGTCAGTCACACCCCGATGGTGCCACACGGGCGGTTGGAAGGCCCCGCGGGCTCGTTCCAGGGTGCTGCGGCGCCGTCCATGGCGGCCCGGATGCGCGCCACCGACTCATCGAGGGGGGTGACCGAGGTGTCGAGGGTGAGCTCGGGGTCCGCCGGCGGCTCGTACGGGTCGCTGATGCCGGTGAACTGCGGGATCTCGCCGGCCCGGGCCTTGGCATAGAGGCCCTTGACATCGCGCTGCTCGACCACCTCGAGCGGGGTGGAGACGTGGACCAGCAGGAACCGGCCGTGCTTCTCGACCAGCTCCCGGGCCTCCGTGCGTGCGGCCTCGTAGGGCGCTATCGCCGCGACGACGACGGTGCCGCCGTGCTTGACGATCTCGCCGGCCACCCAGCCGATGCGGCGGATGTTGAGGTCGCGGTGTTCGCGGGAGAAGGTCAGCTCGCTGGACAGGTGGGTGCGGACCGCGTCACCGTCCAGCACGGTCACCGGCCGGCCCTCGCTCTCGAGCCGGGCGACGAGCGCGTCGGCGATGGTCGACTTCCCGGCGCCGGACAGGCCGGTCAGGAAGACGGTCACGCCGGGGCCCTGCGGAGCTGACATGTCGGTCAGTCTCCCAAGACGCGGGCCGCCGACGACGAGGGGTCACCCGCCCCGGGGAGTCCGCTCAGCCGCCCGAGAGGTCGCCGAACGACCGCCAGGCGTCCTCGATCTGGGCCAGTTCGGTCACCGTGTCCGGGAGCTTGCCCGCCACGACGTCGGCGAGGGTGACCTCTTCCAGCACCCGGCGGTAGCTGGCCCGGGCGGCGATCCAGACGGTGGTCAGCGGGGCCGCGGCGCCCGGGTACTCGACGTCCTCGGGTCGCTGGCCGTGCACGTCGGCGAGGAAACCCTGCTCGATCCGCATGACGCGGGCGATGGAGATCTCCGATGCCGGCAGCGCCAGCCGGTAGCCGCCCTCACGCCCGCGCTGGCTGGTCACCAGCCGGGCGTGCTGGAGGTCGCCGAGGATGGCCTGGAGGAATCGGGAGGGGATTCCCTGGGCCTTGGCGATGCTGTCGCAGGTCAGCGCCTCCGGCGCCGCCGCGGCCAGTTCCAGGGCGGCTCGGACTGCGTAGTCGACCCGGGCCGTGATGCGCACGGTCACCATCCTCCCTGTTCTGCGATCGTGAGGTCGTGTTCCGGCTGCGTTTCACCACGTTGGTGGAGGCGCCGCTCAGTGTCGCCTTCGACGTCGCCCGCGTGCTCGGCCGGCCCTGGAGCACGCCGCTGGAGGAGGTCGTGTCGGTGCGACCGGAGCGGGACGTGTACGCGCTGGGGCCGGGGCACGGGTTCCGCTGGCTCACCCATTCCCGCCGGTTCTCGGCGACCGGGGCCGGCACGGTGATCGACGAGCAGATCGACTGGGAGGGCGTGCTGCCCGGTTTCCTGGGCGCCGTCGTCGACCGGACCGTGCTCCGCCGGCGCATGGTGCGAGCCATGCAGGCGCACCTCGACGCGCTCGCCGCGGCGGCTGCCCGCCGGGCACTCGACGTCGTCCAGGTGGTCGGCGCTGCGGTGGTCGAGGGCGGTCGGGTTCTGGTGGCGCAGCGCTCGGGGGGGCCGTTCGACGGCTGCTGGGAGTTCCCGGGCGGCAAGGTCGAGCCGGGGGAGTCGGAGCTCGCGGCCCTGGTGCGCGAGATCCGCGAGGAGCTCGGCGTCGACGTCGTCCCTCAGGCGTTCGTGGGGGAGGTGCTCCTCGACGGCGCGGTCGGCGGCGGCGCCCCGGGGGCCTCGACCCTGCGGGTGTGGTGGGCGCGGATCGCATCGGGGACCCCGGTGGCGCACGAGCACGCCGAGCTGCGCTGGGTCGGCGCCGACGAGCTCGAGGAGCTCGACTGGATCCCGGCCGACCGCCCGCTCCTCCCCGCCGTCCGGTCCCTCCTCGCCCGCCTCTGACCCCGTTTCCGCGCCGAGACCGCGTCCCGACCGCCGGCGGTAGGGCCCACGGCGGTCGCAGAAGCTGCTTCCCCTTGTCGATGGCCGCGGGTCTGCAGGTGATCCGGCTGCGCTCCGCTGACCTGCGCGATCGAGGTGGCCCGGCGTCGAACGCGGCGGCCCCGATGCCGGCCGGAATATCGTCAGCCGCGCTGGTCACCGGCTCCCCTCATGCCTCCGGGGCCGGCGGCCACGTCCGCCGGCCCCGGCGCGAGGGAGCGCCGTCCCCGGAGCCGGGCACGGCGCTCTCTCGCGTCGGGAACTACGCGGCGATCACTTGAAGACGTCCTTGACCTTCTCGCCGGCCTGCTTGAGGTTGCCCGCAGCCTGGTCCTTCTCGCCCTCTGCCTGGAGGTCACGGTTGTCGGTCGCGTCGCCGACCTTCTCCTTGCCCTCTCCGGTCAGCTCCTGCGCCTTGTTCTTCAGCTTGTCCACGCCGCTCATGAGGATCTCCTCTCGTCGTTCCTGAACTGGAGCGCTACCCCTGTCCGGGCCGTCGCACACCCCGCGAGGGTGGTTCGGCGGGATCCGAATCTCGTGAAAGGTCTGTCGGGTCCTGGCCGAGAGGACGTGAATCACTTGCGTCACAGCGCCAACTTGGTGTGGATCCTTCGGTCGGGGGGCACTGACTCGTGACCAGAGGTCACAAATCGGTTGCGGTCGTGGACCTCCCTCGTGGGCCGTGCCTAGGGTCCGGTCGTCGTACCCGGCACACTGCTCGCGCGTCGGGCGCGCATTCGCCTGAATCGCCAGCTGTCCGGCTACTGAGCCGGGCGCTGGCTGACCGGTCCGTTCTCCCCGCGCCGCGGGACGAGGAGGCTTTGCACGTGAGAGTGTCCAAGCGCTACGCCGCGCTCATCGCGACCGGCATCGCCGGCGCGATGGTGCTGTCCGCCTGCAGTGGCGGCAGCAACAGCAACAGCAGCGGCAGCAGCAGCAGCTCCGGAACCGCCAAGGGTCGGGCCGTCTACGGTGAGCCCACTGACTGGCCCGAGAACCTGATGCCGCTGATCTCGGCCGGCAACGCGACGTCGACGGCCGACATCGAGGTCGGTGTCCTCCCCGAGGCCTACCTGATCCAGCCAGACCTGACTGTCAAGTACAACAGCGACCTGTTGACCGCTGAGCCGACGTCGACGGTGAGCGGCAACACGCAGACCGTCACCTACAAGATCAACCCCAAGGCGACCTGGAGCGACGGCACGCAGATCACCGCCGACGACTTCAAGTACACCTGGTCGATCCAGAAGGGTGGCTGCGACGCCATCCTCTCGACCACCGGCTACGACCAGATCACCGCGGTCGACGGCTCGGACAACGGCAAGACGGTCAAGGTCACCATGTCGCCGCCCTTCGCCGACTGGAAGGGCAACTTCTCGGGCACCAGCAACCCGATCTTCCCGGCGCACGTGATGGACAAGGGCAACGACAAGGCCAACTGCGACTACATCACCGCGGGGTGGCCGATCGCCGACGGCCTGCCCAACGACATCTCCGGTGGCCCCTGGCAGGTCAAGAAGTCGAACATCAACAACGGCCAGCAGATCATCGTCGAGACGCCGAACCCGAAGTACTACGGCGTCAAGCCGAAGATCGCGCAGCTCGTCATCCAGGGCGTGGGCAACGACCCGACGACCCAGGTACAGGGCATGCAGAGCGGTGAGCTCAACCTGATCTACCCCCAGCCGCAGCTCGACCTGGTCGGCCAGGTCAAGAAGCTGGCCCCCAACGTCGACAGCAAGATCAACTTCGGACTGAGCTTCGAGCACCTCGACTTCAACACCACCGACCCGCAGCTGGCCGACGTCAAGGTCCGGCAGGCGTTCTCCATGGCGCTGGACCGGCAGGGGATCGTCGACCAGACCGTCGGCCAGTTCTCCTCGGACGCCAAGGTCCTCGACAACCGCATCTGGCTGAACAACCAGCCGCAGTACCAGGACGATGCGCCCTCGCAGTACAAGAAGCAGAACACCGCCGGTGCGAAGGCCCTGCTCGAGGGTGACGGCTACACCCTGGGTCCGGACGGGATCTACACGAAGGGCGGCAAGAAGCTGTCGTTCAAGATCGACACCACGGTGAACAACCCGCTGCGTCAGCAGACCATCGAGGTCATGATCCCGATGCTGAAGAAGGCGGGTATCGACGCGCAGTTCAACGCGAACCCGGACATCTTCAAGGGCCCGGACAAGCCGACCAGCCTCGTGGCCGGCGGCTTCCAGATCGCCCTGTTCGCCTGGGTCGGCAGCCCGTTCATCTCCGGGCAGCCGCCGATCTACCAGTCGGTCCAGGGTGGCAAGGTGCAGCAGAACTACTCCCGCGCCGGGACTCCGCAGATCGACGCGATGCTCAAGCAGTGGCTGACGGAGACCGACTCCAGCAAGGTCGCCAGCACGGGCAACCAGGTCGACAAGGCGCTGTGGGACCAGATCGCGACGCTTCCGCTGTACCAGAAGCCGACCTTCATCGCCTACAGCACCACGCTCAAGAACGTGCAGGACAACCCCACGCAGATGGGGGCGCTGTGGAACGCCAACACCTGGACTCTGCAGTGACCTTCGCGTCGCACAGCCCGGCAGGGCCGAGTTCTTCTCGGCTCGGCTGAGCACCCGCACCACCCGGTCCGGCGTCGTCCCGGCGGCGCCGGACCGGTGACCCGCGGCCCCCGGGATGCGTCCCGGGGGCCGCGGTTCGTCCGGCTCCGGGTGACGGTGCCGTGTCGCCCCGACGACGGGCGGATCACGGCGCCGGCCGCCCGGAAAGCCGCACCGAAGGGGTCATCCGCGCCGATCGTGCGGGTACCTCCACCAGCGCGCAGACACGGTCGTTCCGACCGGACGGCTTCCGCTCTCGGCGTAAGGTTCCGCCCATGCTGTTCTTCACGATCCGTCGCGTCGTGGCGTCGGCGCTCGTGTTGCTCGTCAGCTCGTTCCTGGTCTTCACCCTGTGTGCGAAGAGCTTCGATCCGCTGGCGAAGTACTACGCCAAGCAGCCGACTCCCTCGCCGGCGTTCTTCGCGCACGAGCGGGCGGTCCTGGGTCTGGACAAGCCGTTCCTGCTCCGCTACTTCAGCTGGCTCGGCGGCGTCCTCACCGGGAACTTCGGGGAGGACATCAACCACAGCCCCGTCAGCGACCAGCTGTGGCCGCGACTGGCCGTCACCGGCCGGCTGATCCTCGCCGCGATCGTCGTGGCCGTCGTCCTGGCGGTCATCGTCGGCGTCCTCGGTGCGGTCCGGCAGTACAAGGCGTCGGACTACGTGATGACGTTCGTCGTCTACATCCTCATCGCGCTGCCGACCTTCTGGTTCGCCGCCATCCTCAAGCAGTACGTGGCCAACGGTGTGAATTCGCTGTTCGGCAGCCAGGTGCTCTACACGATCGGTGAGCAGACACCCGGCATCAACCTGTACGGGACGCCCGGGGAGATCTGGCAGGACCGCATCGGGCACCTGGTGCTACCGACGATCAGCCTGGCACTGCTGACCTTCGCGGCGTGGAGCCGCTTCCAGCGCTCGGCGATGCTCGACGTGCTCGGGTCGGACTACATGCGGCTGGCCCGCGCCAAGGGACTGACGTACCGGCGCACCGTGGTCCGTCACGGGCTGCGGAATGCGCTGATCCCGCTGACCACCGTCGTCGCCCTGGGCATCGGCGCGCTGTTCGGTGGCGCCATCATCACCGAGACGGTGTTCGTCTGGCACGGCATGGGCGACTACCTGTTCAACAACGGGATCCACCAGAACGACGTGAACGTCGTGCTCGGGTGGTTGATGGTGAGCGCTTTCTTCGTCGTGCTGTTCAACCTGATCGCCGACATCCTGTACGCGGTGCTCGACCCGCGGATCCGGCTGGCCTGACGGGCCGGGGAGAGAGAGCCATGGCGACCACCCAGGCAAGCACCGCGGCGTCGGCCGCCGAACCGGTCCCGGCCCTCCCGGGCGGGGCACCCCCTGCCGGTCAGGACCGCGAATTCACCATCAAGGCGCGCAGCCAGCGTCAGCAGATCGTCCGGCACTTCCTGCGCAACAAGGTGGGGATGACCGGCCTGGTCATCTTCGTGCTGCTGCTCGTCTTCGCGTTCATCGGCCCGCTGCTGAACCCGAAGTCCTACAGCGACCTGAACCAGCACGCGCAGTCGATGTCACCGGGGCGCCAGGGCTACCTGCTGGGCAGCGACGCCATCGGGCGCGACCTGCTGGCGGGGATCATGGTCGGCGTCCAGCGATCGCTGCTGATCGTCGTGCTGTTCGTGGTCATCGCCCTGCCGCTGGGCCTGTTCGTCGGGGCCCTGGCGGGCTATTTCGGCACGTGGGTCGACAGCGTGCTGATGCGGGTCGTCGACCTCATCCTCACCGTGCCGCTGTTCGTGGTCCTGGTCGTCGTGGCCAGCAACTTCCCGAACGCGCGCACACCGGTCGGTGTCGGCGTCATCCTCGGCATCTTCGGGTGGATGGACCTCGCCCGGATCGTCCGCAGTCAGTTCCTCTCGCTGCGCGAGAAGGAGTACGTCGAGGCGGCTCACGCCCTGGGCGCGTCGAACAGCCGGATCATCTTCAAGCACCTCATCCCGAACGCGCTCGGCTCGCTGATCGTCTGGACCACCCTCGCGGCGGCGCAGGCGATCACTCTCGAGGCGGCGCTGACCTACCTCGGCTTCGGTGTCAACGGCGCCAACCAGACGTCCCTCGGCCGCCTGGTCTCCGACGGCGTCCAGGCCGCCAGCACCCGGCCCTGGCTGTTCTACTTCCCCGGGATCACGCTGCTGATCATCGTCTTGTCGATCAACCTGGTCGGAGACGGCATCCGCGACGCGTTCGACCCCAGTAACCGCCGCGTGCGGGCCTGAGAAGGAGCCCCATGTCCACCACCGGGACCCCTGGTCCTGCCCTGTCCGCTGACGGCCGTTCCGCCGGAGCGACCTCCGTCGGGACCCTCGAACCGAAGGAAGCGGGCGTCCGCAGGCTTCCCGGGTTCGACCCCTCCGCGCCCCTCCTCCAGGTGGAGGACCTGCGGGTGCGCTTTCCGACCGGCGACGGCCTGGTCAACGCCGTGCGCGGCGTGAGCTACTCGCTGAAGTCGGGCGAGGTGCTGGGGATCGTCGGGGAGTCCGGTTCCGGCAAGTCGGTGACGTCGCTGGCGATCATGGGCCTGCTGCCGTCGTCGGCCCAGGTGACCGGGTCCATCCGCTACCGGGGCCAGGAGCTGCTCGGCCGCAAGGACCACGAGCTGTCGCGGGTCCGCGGCAAGGGCGTGTCGATGATCTTCCAGGACCCGATGACCTCGCTGGACCCCGTCTACAAGGTCGGGTTCCAGATCGTCGAGACGCTGCGGGTCCACGACCGCAAGCTCTCCCGGCAGGCGGCCAACGCCCGCGCGGTGGAGCTGCTCGAGCTCGTCGGCATCCCGAACGCGGCCGCCCGGGTCGACTCGTATCCGCACGAGTTCTCCGGCGGTATGCGCCAGCGCGTCGTCATCGCGATCGCCATGGCGAACCAGCCGGACGTGATCATCGCCGACGAGCCGACGACCGCGCTCGACGTCACGGTGCAGGCCCAGATCCTCGAGGTGCTGGACACCGCGCTGGACGAGACCGGCGCCGCGATGGTGCTGATCACCCACGACCTCGGCGTCGTGGCGGGCATGGCCGACCGGGTCCTGGTGATGTACGCCGGGCGGCCGGTCGAGATCGGCAGCGTCGACGACATCTACTACGAGCCCCGGATGCCCTACACGCTGGGCCTGCTCGGCTCGCTGCCGCGCGTCGACAGCGAGGGGCGGGAGCGGCTGACGCCGATCATCGGCTCGCCGCCCTCGATGGTGAACATGCCGCCGGGCTGCCCGTTCGGGCCGCGCTGCCCGCTCCACATCCCTGAGTGCGACACGGAGGAGCCACCCCTGTTCCAGCTGGGGCCGGACCACAACGCCGCGTGCATCCGCACCGACGAGGTGGCCCGCGCGCACGGCCGGGCCGCCGAGGTGTTCGACGAGACGAGCGCGGACACCCTGCTGGCCCAGGACGTCTACCCGGTCGAGCTCGAGATCGCGCCCGAGACCGAGCGCGACGCCGTCCCGGCGGGGGAGCCCGCGCCCGACCAGGCCGACCGGCCCGGTGGGCCCACGACCTCACGAGGAGAGTCCGCATGAGCGCGCCGGCCCCCGAGCGCAGCCGGCCGGCCCGGACCGGTGAGCCGATCCTCAAGGTCCGCGGGCTCGAGAAGCACTTCCCGATCAAGGGTGGCGGTCTGATCCGCCGCACCGTCGGCGCGGTCCGGGCCGTCGACGGGATCGACCTCGACCTGTACCCCGGCGAGGTCCTCGGGCTGGTCGGCGAGTCCGGCTGCGGCAAGTCGACGACGGGCCGGGCCATCCTCAACCTCCAGCCGGCCACGGGCGGGTCGGTGCTGTTCGAGGGTCGGGAGATCGTCGGGCTGGACCGGCGGTCGATGCGGCCGCTGCGGCGCGACATCCAGATCGTCTTCCAGGACCCGTATTCCTCCCTCAACCCGCGCCTGCCGGTGTTCGACATCGTCGCCGAGCCGCTGATCATCCAAGGGCTGACGAAGAGCAACGAGGAGCTGCGCGGCCGCGTGCGCGAGCTGGTGGAGATGGTGGGACTCAACCCCGAGCACACCAACCGCTACCCGGCCGAGTTCTCCGGCGGCCAGCGCCAGCGCATCGGCATCGCCCGCGCGCTGGCCCTGCAGCCGAAGGTGCTGGTGCTCGACGAGCCGGTGTCGGCGCTGGACGTGTCGATCCAGGCCGGCGTCATCAACCTGCTCGAGGACCTGCGCGACCAGCTGGGCCTGTCATACCTGTTCATCGCGCACGACCTCTCCGTGGTCCGGCACATCTCCGACCGGGTCGCGGTCATGTATCTGGGCCGGATCATCGAGCTCGCCGAGCGCGACGAGCTGTTCGAGCGTCCGGCGCACCCGTACACGCAGGCACTGCTGTCGGCCATCCCGCTGCCCGACCCCCGCCGTGAACGCGAGCGGCAGCGGATCATCATCACCGGCGACGTCCCCAGTCCGGCGAATCCGCCGTCGGGCTGCCGGTTCCGCACCCGCTGCCAGAAGTTCGCCAATGAGTTGACCGACGACCAGCGCCGGCTCTGCATGGACGTCGAACCCGCCCTCGAGGACCGCGGCACGGGACACCTGAACGCCTGCCACTATGCCGAGGCCACGAGCGTCCTCTGACGTCGCGGACCTTGGGGCCGTGACCGCCGTCGGCCGGGACGGCGATCACCCCCCGACATGCCGGAGACCGGGCCGGGAAGGATGTCGGCGTGATCGCTGACCGCAGGCTCCTTCTCGTCCACGCCCACCCGGACGACGAGACCATCAACAGCGGGGCGACCATGGCCCGTTACGTGGCAGAGGGCGCCGAGGTGACTCTCCTGACCTGCACGCTGGGGGAGGAGGGCGAGGTCCTGGTGCCGGAGCTCGCCCAGCTGGCCGCGGACCAGGCCGATCAGCTCGGTGGCTACCGGATCTCCGAGCTGCGCAACGCGATGGCGGCACTCGGGGTCGCCGACAGCCGGTTCCTGGGCGGCGCCGGCCGCTACCGCGACTCGGGGATGATGGGCACGGCCGCCAACGGCAATCCCCGTGCCTTCTGGAACGCCGACCTCGACGAGGCGGTCGGCCACGCCGTGGCGGTGGTCCGCGAGGTCCGTCCGCAGGTGCTCGTCACCTACGACGAGAAGGGGGGGTACGGGCACCCCGACCACATCCAGGCGCACCGGGTGGCGATGGCAGCGGTCGAGGCGGCCGCCGATCCTGGTTACCGGCCCGACCTCGGCGAGCCCTGGGACGTGGCCAAGGTCTACTGGTCCGCCATGCCGCGCTCCGTCCTCGCCCGTGGCATCGAGGCGATGGCGGCACTGGGGCAGGCCTCGCCGTTCGAAGGGCTCGGCGACGTCGACGAGGTCCCCTTCGTCGTGGCCGACGAGGAGGTGGCCGCCGCGGTGGACGGCAGGGCGTACGCGTCGCGGAAGGACGCCGCGATGCGCGCCTACCCCACCCAGATCACCGTCGACGGGCCGTTCTTCGCGCTGTCGAACAACCTCGGACAGGAGGTGCTCGGCACCGAGTTCTACCGGCTGGTGCGCGGGCGCCGCGGCCCCGCGGGACCCGGCCCCGAGGGCTGGGAGGACGACCTGTTCGCCGGGCTGGACGGATGACGCCTGCCGCGGTGAGCCGGTTGCGATGAGGTGCGCCGCGTGAGCAGGCGGCCGTGGGTGCAGATCGGTGTCGCGATCGCCGCCGTCGTGGTCGCGACCTGGCTCACCCTCGTCGAGATCCTGTGGCTGCCCCTGCGGGTCGGCGGGATCCTGCTGCCGATCTCCGTCCCGGCGGCCGTGGTCGGCAATCCGCTGCTGGTGGCGCTCGCGCACCGGTGGTCCGGTTCGCGCGTTGTCGCCGTGCTCCCCGCCGTCGTCTGGTTGCTCCTCGCCCTCGTCGCCAGCCAGCGCAGGCCGGAGGGCGACCTGCTGATCACCGGCGGCGGAGCGAC
>JAODNJ010000567.1 GCA_025465155.1 Frankiales bacterium | reverse complement strand
AGGCCGAACCCGTCGGTGCCCAGCGACCGCATCCCGTGCGGGGCGTACGGCGCGATGAGGTCCGGCACGGCACGCATCCAGTCCGACACGGCGACGACCGGGCCCTCGGCGTCCTGGAGCCGCCGGGTGACGTAGGGGACTCGCGGCTCTTCCTCCGGGTGCAGGAGGTTGTGCTCCTCCGCCTCGACCGCTTCACGGCGGAGCTCGGTCCAGGAGGTCACCGACCACACGTCGGCCGAGACTCCCCAGTCCTGCGCGAGCAGCTCCTGGGCCCGCAGCGCCCACGGCACGGCGACCCCGGACGCGAGCAGCTGTGCCTTGCGTCCGCCGTCGACCTGCGGCCCCTCGGCGTAGCGGTACATGCCCGCGAGCAGGCCCTGGACGTCGACGTCCTCCGGCTCGGCCGGCTGACGGAACGGCTCGTTGTAGACCGTCAGGTAGTACATGACGTTCGGGTCGCGGTGGCCGCCCAGGGGCGCGCCCGGGTCGTCGCCGTACATCCGGACCAGGGCGTCCTTGGTGATGTGCGCGACCTCGTAGGAGAACGCGGGGTCGTACGAGACGACGGCGGGGTTGGTCGCCGCGAGCAGCAGCGAATGGCCGTCCTCGTGCTGCAGCCCCTCGCCGTTGAGGGTCGTCCGTCCAGCCGTGGCGCCGAGCAGGAATCCGCGGGTCATCTGGTCGGCCGCGGCCCAGAACTCGTCACCGGTCCGCTGGAACCCGAACATCGAGTAGAAGATGTAGATCGGGATCATCGGCTCGCCGTGGGTGGCGTAGGACGTGCCCGCCGCGATGAAGGACGCCGACGAGCCCGCCTCGTTGATGCCCTCGTGCAGGATCTGCCCGGTCTCGGACTCCTTGTAGGCGAGCATCAGCTCGCGGTCGACCGAGGTGTAGTGCTGCCCGTGCGGGTTGTAGATCTTCTTGGTCGGGAACAGCGAGTCCAGCCCGAAGGTGCGCGCCTCGTCGGGGATGACGGGCACGAAGCGCGGGCCCAGCTCGGCGTCCTTGATCAGTTCCTTGAGCAGGCGGACGAACGCCATCGTCGTCGCGACCTCCTGCTTACCGGAGCCGCGGCGAATCACCTCGAAGGCCTTGTCGTCGGGGGTCTTCAGGGGCTTGAACTCCGCGCGCCGCCGCGGCACCGAGCCGCCGAGCTGCCGTCGCCGGTCGAGCATGTACTGCATCTCGTCGGAGTCGGCGGCCGGCTTGTAGTACGGCGGCAGTGTCTTGTCGAGCGCCTCGTCGGGGATCGGCAGGTAGAGCCGGTCGCGGAAGGCGGCGAGGTCCTCGGCGGTCAGCTTCTTCATCTGGTGGGTCGAGTTGCGGCCCTCGAAGTGGCTGCCCAGCGTCCAGCCCTTGATCGTCTTGGCGAGGATGACGGTGGGCTGGCCCTTGTGCTCCACGGCCGCCTTGAAGGCCGAGTAGACCTTGCGGTAGTCGTGGCCGCCGCGGGAGAGGTCCCAGACCTCCTTGTCGCTCATGCCCTCGACCATCTTGCGGGTGCGGGGGTCGCGGCCGAAGAAGTGCTCGCGGACGTAGGCGCCGTCCTCGGCCTTGTAGGTCTGGTAGTCGCCGTCGGGCGTCTGGTTCATGAGGTTGACCAGCGCGCCGTCGCGGTCGGCGGCCAGCAGCGGGTCCCACTCGCGGCCCCAGATCACCTTGATGACGTTCCAGCCGGCGCCGCGGAAGAACGATTCCAGCTCCTGGATGATCTTGCCGTTCCCGCGAACCGGCCCGTCGAGGCGCTGCAGGTTGCAGTTGACGACGAACGTGAGGTTGTCCAGCTCCTCGCGCGCGGCCAGGCCGATCGGGCCGAGCGACTCGGGCTCGTCCATCTCGCCGTCGCCGAGGAAGGCCCAGACGTGCTGGTCGGCCGTGTCGGCGATGCCGCGGTCGTGCAGGTAGCGGTTGAAGCGGGCCTGGTAGATCGCGTTCATGGGGCCCAGCCCCATGGAGACGGTGGGGAACTCCCAGAACTCCGGCATCAGCCGGGGGTGCGGGTAGGACGGCAGGCCGCCGCCCGGGTGGCTGACCTCCTGGCGGAAGCCGTCGAGCTGGGTCTCCGACAGCCGGCCCTCGAGGTAGGCGCGGGCGTAGATGCCGGGGGACGCGTGCCCCTGGAAGTAGACCTGGTCCCCGCCGCCCGGATGGTCCTTGCCGCGGAAGAAGTGGTTGAAGCCGACCTCGTACAGCGACGCGGACGACGCGTAGGAGGAGATGTGGCCGCCGACGGCGATCCCGGGCCGCTGCGCGCGGTGCACCATGATCGCCGCGTTCCAGCGGATGTAGGCGCGGATCCGGCGCTCGACGTGCTCGTCACCCGGGAACCACGGCTCCCGCTCCGGGGCGATGGTGTTGATGTAGTCGGTGCTGCGGAGCGCCGGGACGCCGACCTGCTGCTCGCGGCTGCGCTCCAGCATCCGCAACATGAGGTAGCGGGCGCGCCCGCGTCCGGCGTGGTCGACGACCGCGTCGAGCGAGTCCACCCACTCCTGGGTCTCGTCGGGATCGATGTCGGGGATCTGGCTCGGCAGCCCGTCGGTGATGACCGCGCGGGGAGTGCCGGCGTCGCGGGCGGGGTCGCCGTCCGACTGCTGCGGTGCGCTCATACCCCCATCGTCTCCCGACGGCCCGTCCGCGTCACGTACGGGGAGCGTTTCCCGCATGAGCGGCCGTACCGAGCCGCGTTCCGGAGCCTCTCCGGCCCGGCGACCTCGCGCGCGGCTTGCGCGGCGGCGAGCATGCCCTACGCTTCCGCCAACGACGGCCCGGAACGACGGGTCTCGCCCGACCGTCCGGCCTTCCTGCCGGCCGGCGGGGCCCGACAGTGGACGAGGGAGTGGCATGGCCGACATGCGGGGACTCCCGCCGGTCGTGCCCGCCGTCGCCTTCGCGGCTGTCCGGGCGGGGGCGTGCGGAGTCTCGTGAGGCGAGCGACCGCCCCGACAGGGCACCATCTCACCGACGACCGGACAGCAGCAGGTCCACCCATGGAGGAGCAGCAGGGATGAGCGTCGACTCGGGCAGCGCCGGTCTGGCGGCCCGGTTGGGCATCAAGCCGGGCATGGTCGTGCAGGAGCTCGGCTGGGACGAGGACGCCGACGAGGACCTGCGTGACTCGATCGTCGAGGTCTCCGGCGGCGAGATGGTCGACGAGGACACCGACGAGGTGGCCGACGTGGTCATCCTCTGGTGGCGGGAGGACGACGGGGATCTCGTCGACGCGCTCGTGGACGCGATCGCCTCCCTGGCCGACGACGGCGTCGTGTGGCTACTCGTCCCGAAGTCCGGCCGCCCCGGGCACGTGGAGCCGGGCGACGTCACCGAGGCCGCCCCGACCGCGGGGCTGGCGCAGACCAGCAGCATCTCGGCGGCCAAGGACTGGTCGGGGATCCGGCTGGTCACCCCGAAGACGGCGCGCACCCGGCGCTAGGGGACGATCGGTCGCATGACCGTTTCCGTCGGCGATGTCGCGCCCCAGTTCAGCCTTCCCGACCAGGACAAGCAGGTCGTGTCCCTCGCGGACCTGCGCGGAACCCCTGTCCTCGTCGTCTTCTACCCGTTCGCCTTCTCCGGCAGGTGCACCGGCGAGCTCTGCCAGCTCCGAGACGAGCTGTCGGAGTACACCGACGCCGGTGTGAAGGTCCTGGCCATCAGCACCGACGCGGTGTTCAGCCTCAAGGCCTTCCGGGAGAAGGAGGGCTTCCAGTTCCCGCTGCTGTCCGACTTCTGGCCGCACGGGTCGACCGCGCAGACCTACGGCGTCTTCAACGAGAAGGCCGGCATGGCGCTGCGCGGCACCTTCCTGGTCGACGCCGACGGGAAGGTCGCCTTCGCCGAGGTCAACGAGCCCGGCGACGCGCGCCAGCAGTCCGGCTGGAAGGACGCCGTGGCACGGCTCGCCGCCTGACCCGAGCCGGCGGCCGGGGCACCTACCCTGGCCGCACGGGCGCGTAGCTCAGCGGGAGAGCTCTCGCCTTACAAGCGAGCGGTCGCAGGTTCGATCCCTGCCGCGCCCACCACACCCCGCCGGCCCGCGTGGACACGCACGAGCATCCGCGCAGGTCGGCTGCACCGGTCGCCCCCGGTCACGGCAGCGGTCGGGCGAAGGCCTCGGCGGGGTCGGCGCCGGCGCCCAGGACGCAGATCAGCTCGATGCGGGCCGCCGCCGGGGTGCGGTGGCCGGCTGACATCAGCCCCCGCTCCTCGGCGTCGATGTCACCCCCAGGTCCGCTGTAGCGGCCGGCAGCCGGCCCGGCCCCGGTGCGGGTCGCCCGTACCACCGGGACACCGCGGCGTACCGCGTCTCCGAGCAGGTCCATCCACGGCGAGGGCAGGTGGCCGAGTCCCATCCCGGCGACCACCAGGCCGTCGGCCCCGTCCAGCGCCGCCCGGGCCAGGCGCACCGGCGCGCCGGCGCAGGCCACGACGAGCGGGACGTCGGCGTGGGCATGTGTGACGTCGTACGTCGTCGGCGGCACGGGCGGAGCGAGGAAGGTGACCGTGCCGTCATGGACCACCCCGACCGGCCCGGTCGCCGGCGAGCCGAACGGCAGCAGTGCGGAGCTGTGCCGCTTGGAGACCCGGGTGGCCAGGTGGACCTCGTCGCCGAACGCCACCAGGGTGCCCCGTCCGTGCGAAGCCGGGTCGGCCGCCACTGCCAGCGCGGTGGCGATGTTGGCCGGCCCGTCGGCGTCCGGCTCGCCCGAGGCACGCATTGCGCCGGTCACCACCACCGGCACCGGCGTCCGGATGGCGAGACTCAGCAGGGTGGCGGTCTCCTCGAGGGTGTCGGTGCCGTGGGTGACGACGACACCGTCGAAGTCCGCAGCCAGCTTCTCCACCCGTCGGGCGAGCTCCAGCATCGCCGGCGGGGTCAGGTCCCAGCTCGGCATCAGGCCGAAGTTCGTCGTCGTCACCTCGACACCCGCGGGCACGATCGTCGCAGCCAGAAGGTCGTCGGCAGCAAGCGTCCTCACCGCCCGCCCGTCCGCGTCCAGGGTGCAGGCGATCGTGCCTCCCGTAGCGACGAGGGCCAGGCGGGCTGGCGAGCTCATGCGGCGATCCTTCCGGTGGAGGTGGCAATCGGGTAACGCCCCACAACAGGACTGGTGTGGTCTTGCCGTACTGGCCGATGTACACCTAACCTCCTGGGATCCTAAGTTGGTTCGACCAGGAGCGAGGGTTCATGGCCAGCACCGAACAGGGCGCATCTCCTGCGGTAGACGGCGCCGGGCAGTTCGTCGGAGGGGAGGTCGCCGTCCCCGAGGACGGAGGCAACCGGGCCTTCGAGGTGGAGCAGCACGGCATCGACCACATTCCCGACGCCGACCGGCGGGGACGCCCGTTCGACCTGTTCTGGATCTGGTTCGGCGCCAATGTGATCTTCACGTACGTGATCGACGGGGCCCTCATCGTGGGCTTCGGCCTGAGTTTCTGGGCGGCGCTGGCGGTCACGCTGGTCGGCAACGTCTTCTACGTGCTGGTCGGCCTCTGCTCCATTCCGGGAGCTCGTGCGGGAACGGCCACCCTGGTGGTGTCCCGCAGCGCCTTCGGGATCCTGGGCAACGCGCCCGCTGCGTTCCTCAGTTGGCTGACCGCGGTCGGCTGGGAAGCGGTCAACATCGTCATCGGCGCGCTCTCGCTGTACGAGATCTTCCAGGAGTTGGGGGCCGGCGGCGGCACCGTCTGGAAGATCGTGGCCCTGGTCGCGATCGTCGTTCTCACCTTCGGTGTCGCCGTCCTGGGCCACGCGACGATCACCCTGCTGA
>JAODNJ010000543.1 GCA_025465155.1 Frankiales bacterium | reverse complement strand
GTGACCCTGGCCGGGTCGCCCTCGTCGGAACCGGGCCAGCGCCGCCCCGCGGACGACAGCCCAGAGCGCACCAGCCGACGGGCTCGGGAGCACCGCCTGCCTCGGGTCCACGCGGCCTGAGGCGGCTCTCGGTCTCCACCGCACCTGCCGCGCCGTCATCCGTACGCCCTCTTTGACCATCCGGCCCGGGCCTCGTGCCCACGTCCTGCTCAGCCGTGGAGCAAGGTCGTCCGCCGCCGACGGGAGTGACATGTCCCAGTTCCCCGCCCCCGCCCCCGGCACGGCCGTGCCGTTCTCCGCCGTGCCCGCTGCCAGTGGCCTGTACGACCCCGCCAACGACAAGGACGCCTGCGGCGTGGCGTTCGTCGCCGACGCGCGCGGCCGCAAGTCGCGGTCGATCGTGGCCCGGGGCCTGACCGCGCTGCACAACCTCGACCACCGGGGCGCCGCCGGGTCCGAGCCCAACTCGGGCGACGGCGCGGGCATCCTCACCCAGGTGCCTGACGCGCTGCTGCGCGCCGAGGTCGACTTCGAGCTGCCGCCGGTCGGGGAGTACGCCGTCGGCATCGCCTTCCTGCCCGTCGACGAGCAGGAGCGCGCCGCCCGGGTCGAGGACGTCGCGCGGATCGCCGGCGAGGAGGGGCTCGCGGTCCTGGGCTGGCGCGAGCTGCCGGTGGACCCCGAGGGCGCCGACGTGGGCCCGACGGCGCGTGCGGTCATGCCGCACTTCGCGCAGGTGTTCGTCGCCGAGACGATGGGCGCCCGGGCCGACGGGACGGCGTTCGGCGGCAACGAGACCTGTCACGGTGTCACCCGGCTGGAGCGGCGCGCGTTCGCGCTGCGCAAGCGGGCCGAGCGGGAGGCGCGTGAGGCGGGCAGCTCGCTGTACGTCGTGTCGCTGTCGTCGCGGACGCTGACCTACAAGGGCATGCTGACCACCGACCAGCTGCCCGCGTTCTTCCCCGACCTGCGCGACGAGCGCTACGAGTCGGCGATCGCGCTGGTGCACAGCAGGTTCTCCACCAACACCTTCCCGAGCTGGCCGCTGGCCCACCCGTTCCGGGTGATCGCGCACAACGGCGAGATCAACACGATCAAGGGAAACCGGAACCGGATGCGCGCCCGTGAGGCGCAGCTGGAGACCGAGCTCTTCGACGGGCCCGCCGGTCCCGCGTCCGAGCTCGGCCTGGAGCGGATCTTCCCCGTCACCGCCAGCGACTTCAGCGACTCCGCCACCTTCGACGAGGTCCTCGAGCTGCTGCACCTCTCCGGTCGCTCGCTGCCGCACGCGGTGCTGATGATGATCCCGGAGGCCTGGGAGAACCACGACGAGATGGACCCGGCCCGCCGGGCCTTCTACCGGTTCCACTCCTCGATCATGGAACCCTGGGACGGGCCGGCCGCCGTGGCGTTCACCGACGGCACGGTCATCGGCGCGGTGCTCGACCGCAACGGGCTGCGCCCCGGTCGCTGGTGGCACACCAAGGACGACCTGGTCGTGCTGGCCAGCGAGGTCGGCGTCCTCGACATCCCGGCGGCCGACGTCGTCGCCAAGGGCCGGCTGCAGCCGGGCCGGATGTTCCTCGTCGACACCGCTGCCGGGCGGATCGTCTCCGACGAGGAGGTGAAGGGCGCCCTCGCGGCGGAGCACCCCTATGACGACTGGCTGCACGCCGGCCTGGTGCACCTGCCGTCACTGCCCGAGCGCCGCCGCTCGCGCCCCAGCCACGAGTCCGTCGTCCGCCGGCAGCTGATCTTCGGCTACACCGAGGAGGAGCTGCGGGTCCTGGTGACCCCCATGGCCTCCAGTGGCGCCGAGCCGATCGGCTCCATGGGGACCGACACCCCCGTGGCCGCCCTGTCCGACCGGTCCCGGCTGCTCTACGACTACTTCGGCCAGCTCTTCGCCCAGGTGACCAACCCCCCGCTGGACGCCATCCGTGAGGAACTGGTCACCAGCCTGGGCCGCACCTTCGGCCCGGAGCAGAACCTGCTCCAGGCGCTCCCGGCGTCCTGCCGTCAGGTGTTCCTTCCCTTCCCGGTCATCGACAACGACGAGCTCGCCAAGATCCTGCACATCGACGACGACGGCGACCTGCCCGGTTTCGCCGCGGTCCGGATCACCGGCCACTTCGACGTCACCGGCGGCGGGGGCGCCCTGGCCCAGGCGGTCGAGGAGCTGCGGATCAAGGTCAGCAAGGCGATCGCGGCCGGGGCGCGGGTCATCGTGCTGTCCGACCGCGACTGCGACGAGAAGCGCGCGCCGATCCCGTCGCTCCTGATGACCGCCGCGGTGCACCACCACCTGATCCGCGAGAGGACGCGGATGAAGGTCGGGCTGGTCGTGGAGTCCGGCGACTGCCGCGAGGTGCACCACGTCGCGCTGCTGCTCGGCTACGGCGCCGCCGCGGTGAACCCGTACCTTGCCTTCGAGAGCGTCGAGGACCTGATCCGCGACGGCGTCCTCACCGGCGTCGAGCCCGCCCAGGCCGTCCGCAACATGGTCAAGGCCATGGGCAAGGGCGTGCTCAAGGTGATGAGCAAGATGGGCATCAGCACCGTCGGCTCCTACACGATGGCGCAGATCTTCGAGGCGGTCGGGCTCTCGCGCGAGGTCGTCGACGAGTACTTCACCGGGACGTCGTGCCCGCTGGACGGCGTCGGCATCGACGTCCTGGCCGAGGAGGTGGCGATCCGCCACCGCCGCGCCTACCCGGTCAACCCGACGGAGCGGGCGCACCGCCGGCTCGAGACCGGCGGCGAGTACCAGTGGCGCCGCGAGGGCGAGGTGCACCTGTTCAACCCGGAGACGGTGTTCCTGCTCCAGCACGCCACCCGGTCCCGGCAGTACGAGGTCTTCGAGAAGTACACGCAGACCGTCGACAAGCTCTCCGAGGAGGCCGCGACGCTGCGGGGCCTGTTCCGGATCAGGACCGGCGAGCGGCCGCCCGTGCCGATCGAGGAGGTCGAGCCGGTCAGCGCCATCGTCACGCGGTTCCAGACCGGCGCGATGAGCTACGGCTCCATCTCGCAGGAGGCGCACGAGACCCTCGCGATCGCGATGAACCGGCTCGGTGGCAAGTCCAACACCGGCGAGGGCGGCGAGGATCCCGACCGGTTCCAGCCCGACCCCAACGGCGACCTGCGCCGCTCGGCGATCAAGCAGGTGGCGAGCGGGCGGTTCGGCGTGACCAGCGAGTTCCTGGTCAACGCCGACGACATCCAGATCAAGATGGCCCAGGGTGCCAAGCCGGGGGAGGGCGGCCAGCTGCCCGGCGGCAAGGTGTACCCGTGGGTGGCGCGGACCCGGCACTCCACGCCCGGAGTCGGGCTGATCAGCCCGCCGCCGCACCACGACATCTACTCCATCGAGGACCTCAAGCAGCTGATCCACGACCTCAAGAACGCCAACAACGAGGCGCGGATCAACGTCAAGCTGGTCAGCGAGGTCGGGGTCGGCACGGTCGCGGCCGGTGTGAGCAAGGCGCACGCCGACGTCGTCCTGATCTCCGGGCACGACGGCGGGACCGGCGCCGCGCCTCTGACATCTCTGAAGCACGCCGGATCCCCGTGGGAACTGGGCTTGGCCGAGACGCAGCAGACGCTGCTGGCCAACGGCCTGCGCGACCGGATCGTGGTCCAGGTCGACGGCCAGATGAAGACCGGCCGCGACGTGATCATCGGCGCGCTGCTCGGGGCCGAGGAGTTCGGTTTCGCGACGGCGCCGCTGGTGGTGTCCGGCTGCGTGATGATGCGCGTCTGCCACCTGGACACCTGCCCGGTCGGCGTCGCCACCCAGAACCCGGAGTTGCGCAAGCGGTTCACCGGGCGGCCGGAGTTCGTCGTCACGTTCTTCGAGTTCCTCGCCGAGCAGGTCCGCGGGTACCTCGCCGAGCTGGGCTTCCGCTCCATCGAGGAGGCGGTCGGCCACGCCGAGCTGCTCGACGTCCGGCAGGCGGTGGACCACTGGAAGGCCGCCGGGCTGGACGTCACGCCGATGCTCGCCCTTCCCGAGATCCCCGAGGGGGCTCCGCGCAGGCAGGTGCGGGAGCAGGAGCACGGTCTCGACGTCGCGCTGGACCAGACGCTGATCCAGCTCTGCGAGGGCGCGCTGCTCGACGCCCGGCCGGTGAAGCTGGAGCTCCCGGTGCGGAACGTGAACCGAACCGTCGGCACGATGCTGGGCTCGATGGTCACCCGCCGATTCGGCGGGGAGGGGCTGCCCGACGGCACGATCGACCTGACCCTCACCGGGTCGGCCGGCCAGTCGTTCGGAGCCTTCCTGCCCCGCGGGGTCACGATGCGGCTGTTCGGCGACGCCAACGACTACGTCGGCAAGGGCCTGTCCGGTGGCCGGATCGTGGGCCGCCCGGCGCGGGAGGCGACCTTCGCCGCCGAGGACAACGTGGTGGCCGGAAACGTCATCGGCTACGGCGCGACGGCGGGCGAGATCTTCCTGCGTGGGCGGGTCGGTGAGCGGTTCTGCGTCCGCAACTCCGGTGCGCTGGCCGTCGTCGAAGGCGCCGGCGACCACGCCTGCGAGTACATGACGGGAGGGCGGGCGGTCATCCTCGGCCCGACCGGGCGAAACGTGGCGGCCGGCATGTCCGGCGGCATTGCCTACGTGCTCGACCTGGCGCGGCACCGGGTGAACCCCGAGATGGTCGACGTCGAGCCGCTGGAGGGCGACGACGCCGTCTGGCTGCGCGACGTCCTGGAGCGCTACCACGAGGAGACCGAGTCGCCGGTCGCCGCCGCGCTGCTGGCGGACTGGGGCCGCTGGGCCGAGCAGTTCAGCGTGATCATGCCTCGCGACTACCGGCGGGCCCTGGAGGCCCGGCGCACCGCGGAGGCCCAGGGAACGGACGTGGACCGAGCTGTGATGGAGGCGGCACGTGGCTGACGCCACTGGATTCTTGAAGCATGAGCGGGCCCTGCCGCCGCGGCGTCCGGTCGACGTCCGCATCCTGGACTGGAAGGACGTCTACCTCTCCCGGGAGAGCGGCGAGGACGAGGTCTTCCCGGTCGACGCCGTGCGCCAGCAGGCGGCCCGCTGCATGGACTGCGGCATCCCGTTCTGCCACCACGGCTGTCCGCTGGGCAACCTGATCCCCGAGTGGAACGACCTGGCCCGCCGCGACGACTGGGGCGACGCGATCGAGCGGCTGCACGCGACCAACAACTTCCCCGAGTTCACCGGGAAGCTCTGCCCGGCTCCGTGCGAGGGCTCCTGCGTGCTCAACCTGCAGGAGTCGCCGGTCACGATCAAGCAGATCGAGTGGGAGATCATCGACCAGGCGTTCATGCAGGGAACGGTCTCGCCCCAGCCCCCGCAGGAGCGGACCGGTAAGAAGGTGGCCGTCATCGGCTCCGGCCCGGCCGGCCTGGCGGCAGCGCAGCAGCTGACCCGTGCCGGCCACGACGTGACCGTCTACGAGCGGGCCGACCGGGTCGGCGGGCTGCTCCGCTACGGGATCCCCGAGTTCAAGATGGAGAAGCGGCTCCTCGACCGCCGGCTGGACCAGATGCGCGCCGAGGGCACCCGGTTCGTCACCGGTGTCGAGGTCGGCGGCAGCGGCGAGGACGACCTGTCGGCCGACCAGCTCCGGGCCGAGTACGACGCCGTCGTCCTGGCCGGCGGGGCCACGGTCGGCCGCGACCTGCCCGCACCCGGACGGGAGCTCGGCGGGATCCATCTCGCCATGGAGTACCTGCCCTTCGGCAACAGGCAGGCGCTGGGCGAGCTGGACGAGCCCCCGATCACGGCCGAGGGCAAGCACGTGGTGATCATCGGCGGAGGTGACACCGGCGCCGACTGCCTCGGCACCGCCCACCGGCAGGGTGCCGCCTCGGTGACCCAGCTGGAGATCATGCCGGCGCCGCCGGACCGCCGGGACGCGGGCAGCAACCCGTGGCCCACCTACCCGCTGATCATGCGGGTCTCGAGCGCCCACGAAGAGGGCGGCGAGCGGCTCTACGCGGTCAACACCGAGCGGTTCCTCGGCGACGGGCAGGGCAACGTCCGTGCGCTGCTCCTGAACGAGGTGGAGCGGGTCGACGGCCGGTTCGAGAAGGTCGAGGGCACCGAGCGCGAGCTCAAGGCCGAGCTGGTCCTCCTCGCGATGGGGTTCACCGGGGCCCAGCGAGAGGGGCTCGTCGAGGCGCTCGGCGCCGAGGTCGACGGGAGGGGCAACGTCGTCCGGGACGCCGACTTCATGTCCACCGTGCCCGGGGTCTTCGTGGCCGGTGACATGGGCCGCGGTCAGTCGCTGATCGTCTGGGCGATCGCCGAGGGACGCTCGGCCGCCGGCGCCGCCGACTCCTGGCTCACCGGTGACTCGATGCTGCCGCGCCCGGTCACGCCGACGGCGGTCCCACTGCGCTAGGGATCCTCCCCCTGGCACCGGCCCGGCCGGGTCCCGCCACCGCGGGGCCCGGCCGCGCTGCATGGCGGCCCTGGGTGCTCCGGCGGACACGCTGCGGCGTGCCACACCGCAGCGGCCCGGAGTGACGACGGCAGCCGTGCCGGATCCTCGGCCGTTCCCTGCCTGATTGCTGCTTCGGTGGTCGCCCAGCGCTACGGACCAGGGGAAGGGACCGCTATGTCTCGCAGCCGTCACCAGCGTCAGATCCTCACCGGGGCTGTCGCCGTCCTGCTCGCCGCCGGGCTGCCCACGGGCATGGCACAGGCGGCCCCGACGGCGAGCAAGCAGGCGACCTGCTCCCTGCCGTTCCCGTTCTCCAGCGGGCAGTTCCACGACAGCCTGCGGATCGACAACCGCTACCTCCCCCTGGTCCCGGGAACCCGGCTCACCTACGACGGCACGACCGTGGACGCCAAGGGCCACACCGTGCCGCACACGGTCGTCTTCACCATCACCGACATGTTCAAGGTGGTGGACGGCGTCCCGAGCCGGGTGGTCCACGACGTCGACAGCTCCCAGGGACAGGTCACGGAGGCCGAGCTGTCCTTCTGGGCGCAGGACGACCGGGGCACCGTCTGGAACACGGGGGAGTACCCCGAGGAGTACGACAAGGGCGCGTTCAGCGGCGCACCGAGCGTGTGGATCGGCGGCCTCGCCGGCGCGATGCCCGGGATCCACATGCTCCCCCATCCGACCGACCGCTCCCAGTGGGAGAAGGAGTACAGCCAGGGAGTGGCTCCGAAGATCGGCTTCCTCGACTGCGCCGAGATCGAGCGCGCCGGGGGGAGCGTCACCGTGCCCGCCGGCCGGTTCACCGACACCGTCCTCACGTACGAGCGCAGCCCCTTGGCCTCCCTGACAGACATCCAGACCAAGGAGTACGCGCCCGGGGTCGGCATCGTCCGCATCGGCGCCATCCCGGTGTCGGGCGAGCAGCTGACACTCAGCAGCCTGACGCACATCGGCCCGTCCGAGCTGGACAGGCTCGACGCCCAGGTCGTGACGCTCGACCGGCACGGTCACCAGGTCAGCCCGGTCTACAAGAACACGCCGCCCGTGCGCCGCGACTGAGCGGCCCTGGCCGGGGGAAGGCGCTTCAGGGCTCGTCGGGCTGGTTTCGCCAGCCGGGCCTGATGAGCTCGTGCTCGTAGGCGAAGACGGCGAGCTGGACGCGGTCGGTGCATTCCAGCTTCGCCAGCAGGTGGCCGACGTGGGTCTTCACGCTGCTCGGCGCCAGGCCCATCGCCAGGGCGATCCGCTCGTTCGAGAGGCCTTGGGCGACGAGCTTGAGCACCATGCGCTCCCGGGGGGTGATGCCGACCAGCGCCCGTTCCGTCGCCGACGAGCTGATCGGCGGCAGGGTGCGTCCCCGCAGGTCCAGCAGCCGTCGTGTGACCGATGGGGACAGCACAGCCTGCCCGGCCGCGATCTCGCGGACCGCCCGCACCAGTTCCTCGCCCGTGGCGTCCTTCACGAGGAAGCCACTCGCCCCGGCGCGCAGGGCCTCGATGATGTACTCGTCCAGGTCGAACGTCGTCATGACGAGCACCCGGACCTCCGTCCCGCTCTGCGTGGCAGTGATCCGCCGGGTGGCCTCGATCCCGTCCAGGATCGGCATCCGAACGTCCATGACGACGACGTCCGGGCTCAACAGCCGGGCCAGCCGCGTGGCCTCGGCCCCGTCGGCCGCCTCACCGACGACGGCGATGTCGGGCTCCATCTGCAGATGTGTGCGCATCGCGGCACGCATGAGCGGCTGGTCGTCGGCGACCAGCACGCGGACGCTCACGACCGGGCGACGCCGACGGGAAACCGGACCGCGACCCGGAAGCCCCGTCCGCCTGCGTCGCCGGTGACCAGCTCGCCGCCCAGCAGGGCGGCGCGTTCCCGCATGCTCGTCAGCCCGTAGCCGGAGCCGGCGACACCGAGCGCAGACCGGCTCTCCGGCTCCGGCTCACCCGGGTCGGCGTGCCGCGGTCGGACCGGCCGGGACGTCATGTCGGCGCCGTCGTCGCGGATCTCCACGGCCAGCATGTCGTCCTCGTAGTCGAGCACCACCGTCGCGCGCGTTGGGCCCGCGTGCTTGAGGGTGTTCGTCAGCGATTCCTGGATGATCCGGTACGCGTTGAGCTCCAGCGCCTCAGGGAGCGGCCGTGCGGCGCCGCGAACGAGCAGCTCGACCGGGAGCCCGGCCCCGCGGACGCGGGCGAGCAGCACGGGCAGGTCGCCGAGCGCCGGCTGCGATGACCCGACGGTGGCTCGGCTCCCCGCGCGGAGCAGATCGATGAGCCGGCGCAGCCCGTCGAGCGCGTCGCGGCCGGCCGCCTCGATGGACGAGAGGGTCCGGGCGGTCCCGATGGTCTCGTGGGGAAGGTCGCGCCGGGCCGCAGACGCCTGCGCGACGATCACGCTGACGTCGTTCGCGACCATGTCGTGCACCTCACGGGCGAAGCGGGCCTGCTCCTGCTCGACCGCGGCACGGGTACGGGCCTCCTGCCGGTGTGCCAGTTCGGCGGCGATCCGCTCGGCCAGCCTGGCACGGGTTCGGCTCAGGGCCACGCCGTAGCCCAGGGTGACCGTGGCCGTCAGGGCCATCAGATCCGTGAAGAAGTGGTCGTCGCTGACCGGCGCCCATCCGGTCGCGATACCGGCGATGATCGCCCCCAGATAGCCGGCCGCCGATCCGATGCTCACCAGTGCCTGGCGCCGCACCGCGACCGTGTAGACCGCGACGAGGACGCCGAGCGGCAGCGGTGGCGGTCTGTCCAGCGCATCCACGGCCAGCGACGCCGCCGCAGTACAGAGCAGCACGGTCAGCGGCGCCACCCGGCGGAACGTCAGGGAGAGGCCTTCCACCAGAAGCAGGGCCAGCACGCCCGGCGCCGGGAACAGGGGACCGACCGTCGACGGGACGGCCAACCACAGTTCGTCCGGGACGGCGATCGCCGAGCCGATCACCAGCAGGAGGGACACCGCCAGGCCCACGGTCAGGTCCTGGCGGACGTCGCGCCGGCGTCCGGGAGCGAGAGATCGTCCCCCTGACCACATGGCCCGTACGCCTCCCCCCGTGGGCGGAAGGTCCGATCCCCCCGTGGTAGCACCTGACCGGTCGCCCCGGGCCGATGGCGCCGCCTCGAAGGGTGACGCGGTGGCCGAGGCCGGTCAATACGGTCCTTCACGGGCTGGCAGTCGGCTCCGTCTCGAAACCGGCCGGCACGCCTGTCTCGGTGGTCGAAACCCGGGAGGTCGTCCGATGGTGGGTTGGTTGATCGGCTCGGCTGCTCGCTGGCGACGGCTCGTCGTCGCCGCGGTCATCGGGGTCCTGGGGATCGGCATCCTTCAGCTGAGTAGCGCCCCGGTCGACGTCTATCCCGAGTTCGCGGGCACCCGGGTGGAGGTCCAGGCGGAGGCGCTCGGGCTCTCCGCGCAGGAGGTTGAGCAGCTCATCACCGTGCCGATCGAGCAGGACCTGCTCAACGGCGTGCCGTGGATGACCTCGATCACCTCCCGGTCGATGCCTGGGCTCTCCACGATCGACCTCGCCTTCCAGCCCGGCACCGACCTGTACCGCGCCCGGCAGATGGTCCAGGAGCGGATGTCCCAGGCGAAGGCCCTCCCGAACGTGGGGACCCCTCCCGCCGTGATCGCGCCGAAGGCCTCCACCAGCCGCGTCGCGATGGTCGGGATGCAGTCGTCGAGCGTCTCGATGATCGAGATGTCGGTGCTGGCACGCTGGCAGATCCGGCCCCGCCTGATGAGCATCCCGGGTGTCTCCCAGGTGTCCATCTTCGGGCAGCAGGACCGTCAGCTCCAGGTCCGGGTCGATCCGCAGCGGCTGCAGGCCAGCAACGTCTCACTGACCCAGCTCATCGACACGACCGGCAACGCGCTGTGGGTCTCCCCGCTGAGCTTCGTCGAGGCCTCCACCCCGGGGACGGGCGGCTTCGTGGAGACGCCCAACCAGCGCCTCGGCGTCCAGCACGTTCAGCCGATCACCACCGCGGACCAGCTGGGGAACGTCGCC
>JAODNJ010000531.1 GCA_025465155.1 Frankiales bacterium | reverse complement strand
GCCGGTCCAGGGCGGCGCCGGTGCGGGTGCGCAGCAGCGGCCCGCTGCTGCGGTCGGCGACGGCCGCCTGGACGGCCGGCAACGCCGGCAAGGGCACGGGCATGCGGGCGGGCTTGTCGCCCTTGCCGATGAAGCTCAGCGTCGTGTACCCGCGGATGCTGGTCAGGCTCTCGACGGTCAACCCGGCCAACTCGCTGGCCCGCAGCCCCATCATGCCGCCGAGCACCGCAATGGCATGGTGCGTCGGTCCCAGGCCGCGGGCGGCGGTCAGGTAGGCGGCGTACTCGAGCACGGTGAGCACCTCACGGCGCTGCAGCTGCCGGTGCACCTTCGGGCGGGGAATCCGGGCGCACGGGTTGGCGGCGATGAGCTCCTCGACGTAGGCCAGCCGGTAGATGCTGGCGACGGTGTCGTAATGCGCCGCGAGCGAGGCCCGGGACAGGCCGGAGTCGGCGACTGCGAGCAGCCAGAGTTCGACATCGGCGCGGCGAGCATTCAGCGGATCCACGCCGTTCTCGTTGCACCAGGCGGCCCAGCGCGGCAGGTAGACCGCGTACGTCCGTTGCGTTGACGGCTTGTACCGGCCCAGCCACCACAGGGCCAGCTCGTCCCAGCGGGCCGAGCCGGATGGGGGCAGAACCATCGACGGATGCTGCACGAGCCGCCTCCCCGTCAACGGCCACACGGACCCGGCGTCCGCGGCGGACTGCTCAGCATGGGCGGCGATGGCGTCCCAGCAGCCGCCGGCGAAGCAGGGCGTCCCCTTCCGGGGAACGGCTTCACCGTCATGGGCTAGCGGCAGCAGCTGGCCTATCCGGACGGTGACCATCTCAAGTGGCGACGTCGCCGACCGAGCTCTCGCGACGAGGTCGCTCAGAAGGCGGCTTTAGGGCGACCTAAAGAGTGAGCTGTTGGGCGGCTGATGGGTGCTCCTGAGAAGGTCACTGGGTGACACGAGCCCAGAGGCCGGCGGTCGAGACCCCATCGTCTAGCAATTGCAACGGTGCTGCTCAGAGTGTCGTCGAGGAGACTTTCGGATCAGGGCCGTTCAGGGCGCTTCGGGGCTCCCGACACACTGCACTCTTCCGGATGGCTTCTGAGGAAGCGGTATCGGTTGACCATAACCACTGCGAGTAGCGCCACGGTAGGAACCGCTGAGAGCCCAGCCGCGCCCCAAGGTCCCAGACCCTTCAGCACGGAAAGCGGCCACACCGCACCGACGATGACCGGTCCCAGGATCGTGACGGCCGTGAGGACTTGGAGATACCGCACCCAGCCGTCGTTGTGGTCCTTCCAATGAGGATCGCGGGACTTGAGTCGGCGCTCCTTGTAGCCCGTAAGCGTCAAGAGCGCAGCGAGCCCGACCGCTGCCACAAGCGGGGAGAGCGGGAACCCCGGGCGGCCGAGCACCGCCTGCCCGACGCCGAGGATGAGGTACGAAAGCGGAAGAAACCCCAGCGTTACCAGCGTCGCCCCCGACGCCGGCGCTTGACCGTTCACGTCGCTCGCACCTTCCTCCGTGAGTCCCGCTATTGAAGGCCTACGTAGACGTGGAGGACAAGCCGTGCTGACCCTGACGAGCCATCACACCGAGTCGCCCATAAGGGCCGCTATGAGCGACGCCGAGTTAGCATACGACCGAGTGGTATCACTCCTGATACCATTAGGACATGGCAATGACCCTGCGCCTTGACGAGCACGAGACAGAGGCGCTGCGCCGGCGGGCCGAGCTCGAGGGCCGGTCGATGCAGGATGTCGCGCGGCAGGCGGTGCGGGACTACATCGAGCGGACGAGTAAGCGGGAGCTGCTCGACCGGGTGCTGGACGAGGAGCTGCCTCGTTACGCCGAAGCGCTGGAGCGGCTCGGCCAGTGATCTTCCTGGACCCGGAGGACCTGCTGCACATCGCCCGACGCACGCTGGGGGACTTCGAGATCCGCGATGTCGGCCTGCTGGAGTCGGCATCTGCCAGGCCGCGCTCCACGGCATTCGGCGAGGACGCCTATCCGTCGCTCTACCTAAAGGCGGCCGCGCTGCTGCACTCGATCGCGCGGAACCACCCGCTGGTCGATGGGAACAAGCGGCTCGCCCTGGCGGCGACCATCGCCTTCTGTGGCATGAACGGTCTTCGGCTGGCCATGTCCAACGACGAGGCCTACGAGCTCGTCATGGCGATCGCCGCCGGCGAAATCGATGACGTCGAGGGGATTGCCAACCGCCTGGAGTCGAGTACCGCCCCCTGGAGCTGACGTAGTCCGGTTCGAAGCCTCCACGCCCGGTCCCCGCGCCCCATAACCAGCCTCGACCTGGCGCCGCAGAGTCGGGGCAAGGGTGGGCCGAAGGCCCATCGCGCAGCGACGCGGAGCGCCCTGCAGCGACCAAGGCGGCAGGCACGCTGACGCTGGTGGGGAGCGACGCGCCAGCACCGGGAGCCACGGGTACACATCGGGTACACAAGAGCATCGAAAAATGCCCGCCTCAGCCGTCGGCGACCATCAGTCCATACCGCGTCTGACCAGCGCATTCATCATCGCCCAACGCCAGTCAAGCGGCCCTGGACGGCTCTCCGGAGGCGGGTGCGCAGGTTCGAATCCTGCCGGGGGCACCACGTGAATCCGCTGGTCAGCGGCTCGTGGCCTCCTTTCCGGAGGCCGCTCGGAAGCCGCGAAAGGGCCCGGAGTCCGCAAAACGCTCGCGGACCGCCCGCGCGGCCAGGTCCAACCGCTCGGCGACGGCGTCCAGGTCGTCGTCGAAGAGGTCGGTGTAGGTGTCCAGCGTGAGCGCTGCCGAGGCGTGCCCGAGCATCCGCTGGACGGCCTTCACGTTGGCGCCGGAGGAGACGGCGAGGCTGGCGGCGGTGTGCCGGAGCTCGTGCGGCACCAGTCCGTCGAGGCCGACCGCCGTCGCGGCCCGGTCGAAGGCGGCCCGGCGGAAGATTCGGTTGCGCAGGACTCCCCCGCCGCGCAAGCCGGTGAAGACGAGGTCGTCGGGCTCCCGGTCGGCCAGGTGCCCCCGCAGTTCGTCGGCGAGGAAGGCGGGAATCGGCACCGATCGGCGCTCGTATCCTTTCGGGACGCCCCAGATGAGCACGCCGTCGACCTCGACGACGGACTCGGCGACGTCGATCCGGCGCCGCACGAGGTTCATGCGCCGGACCTTGAGGGCGGCCAACTCGCCCCAGCGCAGCCCGCAGTAGGCGAGGACGAGCACGACCAGGCGGTAGGAGGCCATGGCGGTAGGAGGCCATGATCTCGCGCTCCCGGTGAGGTAGCCGCGTCCCCGACCGTGGGCGGCAAGCCGCCTCCGCGAGGTGGTGCACCTGGGCGTGGGTCAGGTATCGGCGGCGGCCCTGGTCGGGTCGGGGCAGGTGGACACCGCCGCAGGGGTTGCGGGGCAGTCGCCCGTCCCGGACCGCCAGCTCGAGGACGAGGCTGAGGACGCGGAAGTGCTTGCGGACGGTGGCCGCGGCCGCGCCGCTTGCACGCTGCTCGGCCACCCAGGTCTGGACGTCGAATGGGAGACGGCGACCAGTTGGACGGTGGCCCAGTACGGCAGCACGTGGCGGTCGAGGATGCCGCGGTAGCGCGCCCGGGTCGTCGGCTTGAGGTGCGCCTGACCCGCCAACCACTTGCCGGCCCATTCCTCCACCGTGACCCAGCCGGTCACCCGTCGTCGCAGCCGGCAGCAGCAGCACGGCCAGTACCAGGGCGTAGGCGGCACTGACCCATTGCAGGTCCGCCAGGCTCGCCGGAAACTCCCGCTGGATCGAGGGCAGCGCGACGCTCACGATGGTGAGATCCAGCAGCAGCATGAACACCGCCGTGCAGACCAGCAGGAGCGTCCACCGCTGTCGTGAGGACGGCCGAGGCACCTCAGCCGGTTTGCTCGTCATCGGATCGGCCTCTTCCTGTCGAGGGGCTCGCGTCGATCGCCACCACCGAGGTCAGGCGGGCCACGGAGCGGGAGCCAACTCAGCGGGCGACCGCCCGCGCAGGCGCGAGCGGGCACGAAGTTCCCGGGCGGCTGGGGAGAGACGGGCGCCCTGTGGCAGCCGGATCCGCAACGCGCCGGGCCGGATGGTGGAGCTCAGCCGAGGCGGCAGCCGGACCGCTTCGCCGTCGATTTCCGCGTCGATCGCCCCGCCCGAGTCCACCGAGAAGGTGGGTGCCTGCCAGGCCCGGTACCCGGGGGAGGTGCGGCGGCCGAGCGGTCGTGCCGGCGTGGTGGAACTCCGTAGTGGCGGGCTCGTCGGGCAGCTCCACCGTGATCACCCCGAGCATGCCGCTGTCGAGCCGGGGGCGCCTGGTGAGGCTGGCCGGCATCCGCCGTAGGCGCCGTTGGACACCTGCACGACCTGGGCCGCCGAGTGCCGCTTCCCGTCGGGGTCGGTGTACCACAGGTCGAACGGCCGGCTGCGCGGCCCGAGGAGACGTGGCAGCGCGGCGAGCGTCGTCTCCAGCTTGGCGTCCCGGTACTCCGGTGAGCGGACGATCTCGGCGTACAGCCCGAGCGACACGTTGTTCACGAACACCCGCCCGTTGACCTCGGCCAGGTCGATGTCCTGCTCCTGCGCGGAACCGAACGCGGCCAGCGCCCCCACGACATCACCTCGGTCGAGGCCGAGGTCCATGGCCAGGTGGTTCCGCGTGCCCGCCGGGACGACCACCATGGCCACGCCGTGCCGGGCCAGCACCTCGGCGACGACTCCCAGGGACCCGTCGCCGCCGGCCATTCCCACCGCGTCCGCGCCGCGGGCCACGGCGGCCTCGGCGAGCGCGGCCAGGTCGTCCCCGCGAGCGAGGACGACCGGCTCGATGCCGCGCGCGCGGCACACAGCTTCGAGGTCCAGCCGCTCCGCCTTGCCGCCACCGCTGCGCGGGTTGATCAGCAGGACGGACTCTCCGGCCGGCCGCACCGGACGGAGCGCCGGGCCCCCGGTCGGCGACGGGCCGGATCCGGTCACGACCGGACTCGCCGCGCAGCCGGCTGAGGAGCGGCGGGACGGACCCGCAACAGCCCCCATCCGACCATCTGGCCGATCGTGGCTCCGATCAGGGACCCCACGACGACGTCGCCCGGGTAGTGGACCCCGGTGTGGATCCGGGAGTAGCCGACCAGAGCGGCGAGCAGTTCCAGCGGCGCACCCGCCGGCGGCGAGGTCTCCGCGACCGCATGGGCGAAGGCGAAGCCGGCGGCGGCGTGGCCGGACGGGAACGACGTCGAGTGCGGCTGCACCACCCGGCGAGCGGCGGGGACGCCCGCCGAGTCCCGGTCCGGCCGCCGCCGCCGGGCCGCGAGCTTGAGGCCGAGGTTCACCACGGCCGAGTCGACGGCCAGCCCGGCGAGCCCCGCCCCGGCCGCCCGTCGGACCTTGTGGCCGCCGAGTGCCGCCATGGCCGCGGCGATGGCCATCCACAGCCGCGACCTGTCGGCCGCACGGGACAACCCGCGGAACGGACGGTCCAGCGTCGGCGTCGTCGTCTCCGCGACCGCCCGATACACCGCACGGTCGACCTGGCCCAGCTCGTGCAGCGCCGCGATCGCCGTGTTCGTCGGTGGGATCGGAGCCTTTCGAGGTGCGGCAGCCAAGTGGCCGGCCAGGCGTTCCTCCACCGGCGTCGTGGAGGCGAGCACCTCATGCGGTTCCATGGCTGCCCCCTTGCTCGCCGGGGCTCACGCCGGCGATCGCCGGCGCGCACCACACCGAAGGACCGCCATCCGCTGGTGACCAGAGGCCAAGGTCCGATAACCGCCGCGGATAGGGTCCGGCGGCTACGGCCGATCAGGGACCAACGGCCGTCGTGCGCACGAGCCGGGCGGCCCACCATGTACGCGCTCGACGCCGGAGACGGACCTCGACCGAACCACGGCCGGCACCGACCGGCGGGGCACGGAGGGACGTCATGGCCACTACCACCGAACCCACCCCGCGTCTGTTCGGGGATGGCCGTCAGATGCTGCAGCGGGAGGCGGCGCGCTGGTGGTGGGTGCCGCTGGTGGGCGCCGTCGTCTGGTTCGTCATCGCGTGGCTGGTGCTGCGCGCGAACTACTCGTCGCTGGCCACGGTCGGCGTCCTGGTCGCCGTGGTCTTCCTGATCGCGACGGTCAACGAGGTCGCCCTGGCCGCGGTGGTCTCCGGGGGCTGGCGCGTGGTGCACATCGCCCTCGCGGTGCTGTTCGTGCTCGGGGCCCTGTGGGGCTTCATCCGCCCGGTCAACACGTTCTTCGCGCTGGCCTCGGTGCTCGGGCTGCTGCTGTTCCTGCAGGGCCTGTTCGCCCTGATGCGCGGGATAGCCCTCAAGGACGAGTCCTCGACCTGGTGGCTCGACCTCGTCGGCGGCGGGCTGCTGATCACGCTGGCCTGTGGATCTCCACGTCCGATCGGGTGTGGACCCTCGGCGCCCGCGCGGCGTTCATCCTGGTCTGGGTGGGCTTCTTCGCCCTCTACCGGGGCTTCTCCGACCTCATCATCGCCTTCGAGCTCCGGCGCCTCGGGAAAGGCGAGTTGACGGTCCCCCGCGCGCGCTCCGCTGCCGACACCGCGGCCATCCCCGAGCAAGAACGCCGGACGGCACCGGGCCGGGAACGGCACGACATCCGGCCGTAGCACGGTTCCGCCCCGGATCGGTCACGCTCACCGGCGGCGGCCGACGCGAGGGCCCCTCGTCGGCAGCCGGAGCGGGCGCAGGGCCGACAGGACGGCCTGGTTGCCGTACCCGGACCAGTCGGGGGCCACCAGGCCGTAGGTCTCCGCATCGCCGTACGTCCGGCTGTAGCCGGTCCCTTGCGTGCCGTTGAACGGCCAGTACGCGAAGTCGATGTCGGTGTGCGCGAGATAGCGGGTCATGTGCCGCAGGAAGCGTTCGTCGTGCTGGTGGCACCGCTCGCCCGCGTGCGGGTTGGTGCAGGTGCCGGTCTCGCTGAGGTACAGCGGCGCGGTGAAGGGATGACCGGGCGTGCGGACGTAGCCGAACCGGAACCACAGGTTGAAGGCGAAGAACGGGTAGTGCCCCAGTGCGGAGTGATACCAGCGGTAGTCGTGCGCGGCGTACACCAGCCGCCCCGGCACCTCGAGCCGGACCGGGTGGCTGAGGGCGCCGCGGAGGTTGGTCTGGAACTCGCGACCGCCGACGATCACCAACAGGTCCGGGTTGGCGCCGAGCACCGCGTTGCCACCGCGTTGGGCCGCGGCGCGCCAGTCGGTCAGCGGGTGGTCGTCGCCCCACGTGGCCTCCGTGGGGCCGGGGCGCAGCTGCGGTTCATGCCGGATCTCGTTGCGCAGCTCCGCGGCCACGACGTTGCCGGCCAGCCGGTAGCGGGCGGCCATCGTCCGCCAGTCCGCGAGCCACGCCGCCTCGGGGTATTCGGGCGAGTACCAGAGGCCGTCGCCGTGGATCCAGTCGCAGCACCAGTCGGCACGGCTGCGGTGGTTGTCCAGCACGACCATCAGCCCGTGCCGCCCGAGGGCGGCGACAACCTCGTCGAGGACGTCGAGCGCCCGGCTCCCCTGCAGGTCCGGGTTCGCCGCCAGGTACTCGGCCGGCACCACGGGGTCGTCCTCGACGAGCTGGTTCGACCAGGGCAGTCGAACGGAGTTGAACCCGCCGTCGGCGATCAGCGCCGCCAGCTCGTCCAGCGGCCGGGTGTCCAGGCCGCCGACGACGAATGCCTGGGTCTCCGCCCCCGACCAGTTGACGCTCGCCAGCTTCACCCGGCGCCCGTTCTGGTCGACGATCCAGCGGCCCTCGGTGTGCAGCGGCCCGGGCAGCCGCGGCCGGGCCGGACCGGACCCTGCCCGCTCGTCCGCGCCGCCGCTCCCACGACGCCAGCGGTGGTCCCTCATCGCAGCTCCCGGCGGCCCTCCCCCGCTGCCGGCCCAGTAGACCACCGGACGCCGGCGTCCGGGGCCCTCGACCGGTTCGACCAGGGTGCGCTTCGATCGACCATCGACGGTTCGTCACTCGTGAGGTGACCCGACCATGACCAAGCTCGACCTGCAGGCGCCCCACCATCCCGCCGTCCTCGACCAGTGGGCCCAGCGCAACGCCGACCTGCAACTGCGCATCGCCGATCGGATCACCGCCTTCGCCGGCTCGATGCAGTTCGTCTACCTGCACGCGGTGGTCTTCGCGGCGTGGATGCTGTTCGTCGAGAAGAGTCCGTGGCCGGCGCTGACGCTCATCGTCTCGCTCGAGGCGATCTTCCTCTCGACGTTCGTGATGATCGGCCAGAACCGGCAGGCGGACTTCCAGCAGGCGAAGGCCGACAAGGACTACTCCACCGTGGACCGGCTGCTCGAGGAGAACACCGAGCTCACGCGGCAGGTGCACGCGCTCACGAAGGAGATGCACCAGCGCATGCTCGGCGGCTAGCCGCCAGTCCGACCAACGATGAAGTGGTTGCTGACGACATGCCCGAGTGGGCGACGTTCGCCGTCGTCACCGGCGGAATCGCCGGGGCGCTCGTCGGCCTGTCCTTCGTCGCCGTCTCCATCCACGCCCGAGCGATCATGAGATCGGCCGAGGTCCGCTGCCGAGCCGCGCAAACAGTCGTCGACGTCGGCGTGGTCATGGGATCGGAGCTGCTGGCACTCGCGCGGGTCTGCGCCATCGCGACGACGTCCTACGTCGATGGAGATCACTAGTCGAGTAGGTGGACGGGCTGATCGTCCCGGCCGACGGGACTTCCCCGGTTCGGTGGCTCCTGGCTCGTGAGGCTCGCGCGGGCTGATCACGACATCCGACGAGTCGACCGGGGCCCGTGTGGTCCCCCCGATCCGGCGAGTGTCCACTCAACCCGGGGGAGTCCCCGGGAGGTCCGGCTCGAGGTTCGACAAGCGGCTCCAGCGCCTGCGCGTCGCGCTGAGTTCTGGGTGCTTGTTGAGAGCAACTTGTGACGCCTTGTGCCGACAGGCCGGGGGGAGGTCTTTGGGCCTCTCTCCCTTGGTTGTGTCCGGGGCCAGGGTGGCGGTCATCCCGGAAGCCGTGACCGTGCCGGGGCCGCCCGTGAGGTGTTCTTCCACCCCGCCCCGGTCTGACTTCCCCCGCGCGAGACTTCAGCAGAGGGGCAGAGCATGACCACGGTGGAGCAGCAGACCGGCAGCGCGATCCGTCCGTTCCGGCTGGAGGTCCCGGAGGAGGAGCTGGCCGATCTACGACGCCGGCTCGCCGAGACGCGCTGGCCGCCCAAGGAGATCGTCGACGACTCCTCGCAGGGCGTGCAGGCGGCGACGCTGCAGGCGCTGATGCAGTACTGGGCCACCGAGTACGACCTCGGTCGGGTGACCGCGCGGCTGAACGCGCTGCCGCAGTTCACCACCGAGATCGACGGCCTGGACATCCACTTCCTGCACGTGCGGTCACCGCACCCGGGCGCACTGCCGTTGATCATCACGCATGGCTGGCCCGGCTCGGTCGTCGAGATGCTCGAGGTCATCGGCCCGCTCACCGATCCGCCCGCCTACGGCGGGAACGCCGAGGACGCCTTCGACCTGGTGGTGCCGTCCCTGCCCGGCTACGGCCTGTCCCAGGCGCCAGGCGAGACTGGCTGGGATCCGCCCCGCATCGCGAAGGCCTGGGCGGAGCTGATGGCCCGCCTCGGTTACAGCCGCTACGTCGCCCAGGGCGGCGATCAGGGCGCCGGTGTCACCGACTGGATGGGGCGGCTGGCTCCCGAGGGGCTGCTGGGCATCCACCTCAACTACCTGGGCTCCTATCCGATCGAGGTGCTGGCGGCGGTCTTCGGCGGGGGGCCCGGGCACGAGGGGCTGCTCAAGCGGGTCGGGGTCGCCGTCGTCGCGGAGCGGGCGGAGAAGGAACAGGCCGCGCTCGATACGGTGTCCGGCGTCTTCAGGCGGGGCTACATCGCCGAGATGGGCGAGCATCCGCAGACCATCGGGTACGCGATGGCCGAGTCCCCCGCCGGGCTGGCGGCCTGGATGCTCGACCACGACGCGGACAGCTACCAGAAGATCACCCGCGCCTTCCTCGACGGGCAGCCCTCCGGCGGCCTCACCCGCGACAACGTCCTGGACAACATCACGCTGTACTGGCTGACGAACACCATGACGTCGGCGGCGAGGCTGTACTGGGAATACACCCGAGACGTGAACGCGGCCGCGACCAGCCCGAAGCCTCCCGACCTGAAGCTGCCGGTGGCCTTCACCGTCTTCCCGGCCGAACTCTTCCAGGCACCGCGCCGGTGGGCTGATCGGGTGTACCCGAACATCAGCTACTTCCACGAGGCCGAGCGCGGCGGCCACTTTGCCGCCTGGGAAGAGCCCGAGGTCTTCGCCACCGAACTCCGGGACGCGTTCCGGCCGCTGCGCGCACCCCGGGTCCCCGAGCCGCGCAGCTGAGCCGGCGCCGTCCCGCCACGCGCGGGACGGCGTCCCCCTGCCGCCGCGCCGGGCATCTGCTCAGCGCGGCGTCCGCCACCGTTCAGGCATGACCTCGATCGGAGACCGACATGTCTTCCCCCGCGCTTCCGCTTCCGGACGGCCCGGGAGCTCTTACCGGTGCGCCACACCTGGCCGCCGCATTCACCGACACATTCAGCAGCCGGTACGTCGACACCGATTCCCTGCGGCTGCACGCCGTCGTCGGCGGCGAGGGGCCGCCGCTGCTGCTGATCCACGGCTGGCCGCAGACCTGGTACGCGTGGCGGATGCTGATGCCCACGCTGGCCCGGGACTTCACCGTCATCGCGGTCGACCAGCGCGGCATCGGGCTGTCGGACAAGCCCGCGGACGGGTACGACACCGGCACACTCGCCGGCGACCTCGCCGCGCTGATGGACGCGCTCGGTCATCCACGGTTCGCCGTGTACGGCACCGACACCGGCTACCCGATCGCCTACGCCCTCGCCGCCGACCATCCGGACCGGGTCGCGCGGCTGGCCGTCTCGGAGGCGTTCCTGCCGGGGATCACCCCGCCGTACCCGCTGCTCGTGCCCGCCGACCGCAACGAGAAGCTCTGGCACATCGCCTTCAACCGGTGCGCCGAGGTGAACGAACGGCTCGTCCGCGGCCGGGAGGACATCTTCTTCGGCAACGAGTTCGCCACCGCTGCCGTGAACAAGCTGCCGGACGACGTCGTCGCGTACTACGTCGACATGCTGCGCAGAGACGAGCACTCGCTGCGCGGCAGCTTCGGCTGGTACCGCGCGATCGAGACCACCGTCGCGCAGAACCAGCAGCGCCAGGCGCGCCGGCTGAGCATGCCGGTCCTGGCGATCGGCGCGCAGTTCAGCAGCGGCGAGGGGGTCGGCGCGACGATGAAGCTGGTCGCGGACGACGTGCAGGGCCTGGTCATCCCCGGCGTGGGGCACTGGCTGGCCGAGGAGGCCCCGGAGGAACTGCTCACGGCGCTCTCCTCGTTCCTGTGCCCCTACCGCGACGGCGCAGCGGCCACCGTGCCACCACCCCGGCCGCAGGCCACCGCGCCGTCCGAGGCACGCAGCCAGCTCGGAGGCTGACGGCCAGGAGGGGCCGCTGAAACGACGCATCAAGTCAGCGGACATTCCGCCAGGAGCTCGGCTGTGACGACGACCACGTATTTGGGCCGCGGCGACGTGAACAGACACCGCCGGGACTACCGGCCGGAGTGGCTGGACAACCTCGCGGACGACGTGACGATCGAAGGCTCGGTGCTGATCGGGATCGCTGCCGGGCCGGAGGCGATCCGGGCGATCCTCGGCTTCGCGAGGACGCTCTACGACTATCAGGAGTTCAACTTCGTCGGCCCGTACGGAGACAACGGGTTCGTCGAGGATTACACCTCGATGGTGCGAGGGGAACCGATCGGCAGCGTGGTCGTCATCCGCTTCAACGAGGCCGGCCAGGCCGCCCGGATCGTCGTCAACCACCGGCCGCTCCGATCGGTACTGCTCTGGTCGCAACTCATGGGCGAGCACTTCGCGGGCACTGGCTACGCGAAGTACTTCCTCAACCGGGACGCGGCGGGGGCGCTCCACGAGGCGGTCAGGGTGCCATGAGCAGCCAGTGAGCCGCGAGTAGCCAGCCGACCGGGCGCCCGAGGAGGGATGCCATGACCCGAACTCACCCAGCGAGCACGAACGAGCGACGTCAGCCGAGGGGGACGCAATGACCACCGTCGAGCAGCAGGCCGGCAGCGCCATCCGTCCGTTCCACCTCGAGTTCCCCGACGAGGCGCTCGACGACCTGCGTCGCCGCATCGCCGCCACCCGCTGGCCGAGCAAGGAACTCGTCGACGACCGCTCGCAAGGCGTGCAGCTGGCCACCATCCAGGCGGTCGCCCGCTACTGGACGACCGACTACGACCTGCGGCGGGTGGAGGCCCGGCTCAACGCCTTACCGCAGTTCACCACCGAGATCGATGGGGTGGACATCCACTTCGTCCACGTGCGGTCGCCCCACCCCGACGCGCTACCGCTGATCATGACCCACGGCTGGCCCGGATCCGTCATCGAGCTGCTCGACCCCATCGGACCGCTCACCGACCCGCCCGCCCACGGCGGCATCGCCGAGGACGCGTTCCACCTCGTGCTGCCCTCCATCCCCGGCTACGGCTGCTCCGACGAGCCGGCGGAGCTCGGCTGGGGGCCGGCCCGGATCAGCCAAGCCTGGAACGAGCTCATGCACCACCTCGGGTACGAGGGCTACGTCGCCCAGGGCGGCGACCTCGGCGCCTACATCGTCGACGCGATGGGCCGCCAGGCACCCGAGGGGCTGCTCGGCATCCACACCAACCTGCTCGTGGCGCAGCCCGCCGACGGCAGCGCCCGGAAGGCAGACACCGAGGAGGAGCGCGAGGCGCTCGCCGCGATTGCCGAGCGGCAGGCCACCGGCACGGGCTACTTCATCGAGCAGGCCACCCGCCCGCAGACCATCGGCCACCCCCAGGTCGACTCCCCCGTCGCCCTGGCCGCCTGGCTGCTCGACCACGATACCGACAGCTACTACAAGATCTCCCGCGCCTTCCTCGGCGGGCAGCCCTCCGGTGGCCTCACCCGCGACCACGTCCTGGACAACATCACCCTCTACTGGCTGACCGGCACCGGGACCTCCGCCGCCCGCGCGCACTGGGAGACCGGGCAGGCCGCAGCCCGCGCGGCCGGGCAGGCTCCTCCCCCGGTCACCGTTCCGGGCGCGTTCACCACCTTCCCGGGCGAGGCGTTCGCCGCACCGCGTAGCTGGCTGGAGCAGGCCTATCCGACGCTCGTCTACCACCACCGCGTCAACCGGGGCGGTCACTTCGCCGCCTGGGAGGAGCCCGAGCTGTTCGCCAGCGAACTGCGGGCGGCCTTCCGATCCGTGCGGGAGCCGCAGCTCCCCCAGCCACGCCGGTGACCGCTGCCTCCGCCGGCGAAGGGACACCCATGAGCTACATCGATTCCCCTAACCTGTTGGTCAGCTCGGCGAACGGCATCGACTACGCCTACCGAGAGACCGGCCATGGCGATGTCCCGCTGGTGCTGTTCCAGCACTTCCGCGGCAACCTCGACAACTGGGATCCGGCGCTGATCGACGCGCTCGCCGCAAGGCGCCGCGTCATCGCCTTCGACAACGCCGGGGTGGGTGGCTCGACCGGTTCGACACTCGCCACCGTCACCGGGATGGCCCACGACGCCTTGGCCTTCCTCGACGCGCTGCAGATCGCCCGGGCCGACCTGCTCGGATTCTCGATCGGCAGCTTCGTCGCCCAGGAGATCGCCTTGATCCGACCGGACGTCGTCCGCCGCCTCGTGCTCGCCTCGTCCGCGCCGCGCGGTGCCGCGGGGATGCACGGCTGGGCGCCGGAGGTCATCGACGCGGTCGGGTCACCGACGACCCAACCCGAGGGCTACCTGCGCGTGTTCTTCTCGCCCTCGGACGCGAGTCGGCATGCCGGCAGGGAGGCGGTGGGCCGCATGCACACCCGAACGATGGACCGGGACAAGGCGACGACGTGGGAGACCCGGCTGGCCCAGTACGACGCCGTCTGCGAGTGGGGCATCCCCGACCACGCCCGCCTGCAGCGTCTGGACGGCATCGACGTCCCGGTCTTCGTGGCCAACGGCGACAGGGACCCGATGATCCTGCCGCGCTACTCGCACCTGCTCGCCGGACTCCTCAGGCACGCCCGGCTCACCATCTATCCAGACGCTGCGCACGGCTTCCTGTTCCAGCACCACGGACAGTTCGCCGCCGACGTCGACGCATTCCTTAGCGAGCCCGACCCGGCCGAGTGACATCCCTCCACGACCGCACCGGTCGGCCGTGGCCCACGAGAGGGGACCCGCCATGGCTTCTAACTCCGGGCAGTCTTCGCCCGACCCCGCGAACGTGACGGTCGTGCTGGTACACGGCGCCTTCGCCGACGCCTCCAGCTGGACCGGCGTCATCGAACTGCTGCAGCAGCGCGGCCACACCGTGGTGGCCCCGCCGAATCCGCTCCGCGGCCTAACCGCCGACTCCGCCTACCTCGCGTCGGTGCTCGCCCAGATCGAGGGCCCCGTGCTGCTGGTCGGTCACTCCTACGCCGGAGCGGTGATCAGCAACGCCGCCACCACAGCCGGCAACGTCCGCGGCCTGGTCTTCGTCGCCGCGTTCGCCCCGGACGAGGGCGAGGTCCTCGGCGCCCTCGCGGCCAGCTCGCGCGACAGCCTGCTCGGCACCGCCCAGGTCTCCCGCCGGTACCCGACCGGTCCGGCCGGGCAGACGGCGACGGAGTTCGCGATTGACCCGGCCAAGCTCCACGAGGTCTTCGCCGCCGACCTGACAGCGGAACGGGCAGCGGTGCTCGCCGCCACCCAGCGGCCGGTCGCCGAGGCAGCGTTCTCCGACCCAGCCGGCCCGCCGGCGTGGAAGTCCCTTCCGTCCTGGGCGGTCGTCGCCACTGGTGACAAGGCGGCCGGCGCCGACCTCGTCCGCTCGAATGCCCAGCGGACCGGCGCGGAGATCCTCGAACTGGACGGCTCGCACGTGATCATGGTCTCGCAACCCTGGCCGGTGGCCGACCTGATCGGCAAGGCTCTCGCCGCCGTCGCCACGGCGGCGGAGCTGCCCACGCCCCGGCAGGCACAGCAGCAGACGGCCACCCCGACCACGGCGGCGACCCCATGACCGATTCGCTCGGCGTCAACGTCTTCACCGCGCCGGAGAAGCCCATCGTGGCTGACCGGCCCCGGCCGTTCGGGCCGCCGATGGCGTGGGACCCGATCACCTCGACGCTCATCTTCGGCGAGCACGACGCCGTCCTCGTCGACACCCTCACCACCGCTGCCGAGGCCGAGGCACTGGCCGACTGGGTCGCGCTTCACCACCGCAACCTGATCACGATCTACATCACCCACGGCCACGTCGACCACTTCACCGGGCTCAGCGTGCTGCTGCAGCGCTTCCCCGAGGCACGGGCCATCGCCACCCCTCAGTCGGTCGAGCTGACTCACGAGCAGACGCCACGGCTGCCGTTCTTCCGCAAGCTCTGGCCCGGGCAACTGCCCAGCGCGATCGCCTACCCGGAGCCCTACGAGAAGGACACGTTCGCCCTCGAGGAGCACGAGGTGCGCATTCTCGAGCAGGGGCGCACCGACACCGCCGACACCACCTCCCTTCATGTGCCCTCCATCGACCTCGTCGTCGCCGGCGACGTCGTCTACAACGAGTGCCACATGTACGTCGCCGAGAGCACCCCGGAGAGCCGCGGCAACTGGATCGCCGCACTGGACCGCCTGGCAGCCCTGCACCCGAAGATCGCCGTCGCCGGCCACAAGAAGCCCGGCGCCCCGGACACACCGGCGGCCATCGAGGCGACCAAGCGCTATCTCGCCGAATTCGATCGTCTACAGCACGCAACGTCCAGCGAGCGGGAGCTCTACGACGCGATGACCGACCTCTACCCGGACTGGGTCAGCCACCAGGCGTGGCTGATGTTCGGGCTCTGACCCGAAGTGCGGCCTCGGTGATGGCGCAGGTCTATCGCACGTTGCGAGTAGCCCCGACCGACGAGGGTGTGTCGGGTGTCGTGATCGACGCACCGCCGATGAACCTCATCGGCCCCGAGCTGGTACGCGACCTCGTCACGCTGATGGGAACATGGGAATCCGATCAGGTGACCAAAGTCGCGGTGCTTGAGAGCGCCGACCCCGACTACTTCATCCCGCACGTCGATCTCACCAAGGTCGCCGAGTACACCGCCGAGGCAGCGAAGGCGGGCGGGCCGGACGACGCGTCATTGGGCATGCTGTGGCACAAGCTCAGCGAGCTGCCGGTCGTCACGATCGCGAAGATCCGCGGCCGCGCCCGCGGAGCGGGCAGCGAGCTCGCACTGGCTTGCGACAAGCGCTTCGCCGCGCGAGAGAACGCCATCCTCGGCCAGATCGAGGTCGGCGCCGGCACGAACCCGGGCGCCGGCGGCGTACAACACCTCGCGCGACAGCTGGGCCGAGGGCGAGCAATGGAGGCGATCCTCGGCGCGGACGACTTCACCGCCGACCAGGCCGAACGATACGGCTGGATCAACCGCGCACTGCCCGACGCCGAGCTCGACGCGTTCGTGAGCCGGCTCGCCCGGCGAATTGCGGCGTTCCCGGCCGATGCGGTGCTGGCGGCCAAACGTGCGCTCAACGCCCTCACGCTGCCCAGCGCTGATGCGATCCGGGTCGACGCCCGGCGTTTCCATCAACTGGTCGTCGGCGACGCGGCCAAGGAGCGCACGGCCGCCCTGTTCGCGCAGGGGCTGCAGACTCGAGGCCCGCTCGAACTCAACCTCGGCGATCGCCTCGAAACCCTGTAACGCTGGCATTCCTCCGCGGCCTCGCGATTCGCGCCGGGTCCTCAGGGTCGGATCCAGCCAGCGTCATCGTCCCGGCCCCGCTCGGCGTGCCCACCGAAGCCTTGGCGCATGGCCGAGAGGACCTGGTTGGCGAAGGCGTCGAGGCCCGGGGAGTCGAACCGCGAGAACGGTGCCGTGGTCAGCGTCGGCGCGGGCACCCCTTCCTCGACGGCGGCGATGGCGGTCCAGCGTCCCCTCCCCGGAATCTGAGACCCGGCCGGAGAACTCCTCCAGGTCGGGCGACTGGAGCAGCGCCGTGGCGGCGAGGTCGAGCACCCACGACTGGATGACGCTGCCCCGCCGCCAGACCCTGGCCACCTCGGCGATCGGCACGGCTACCGGTAGAACTCCGGGTGCTCCAGGGATGCCGTCCTGCACGGCCGGTCAGCCGAACGTGAAGACGTAGGCCTCCACCCCTGGCTCTCCGAAGACGATCTCCACGGTGCGCTCGCGCACCGGGCCGTCCTGCCGGACGAGCTGGTACATGCGGCCGTAGCGCAGCTCGCCGTGGCCGTCCTCGTCGACGTCGAAGCCGTGCGAGGAGCCCGGCCGCTCGCCGTCGAGCAGGACCCGGAACGGGATCGACGACCGCATGCCGGGAGTCATCACCAGGTGGGCGTCGCGGGCGGAGAACCGGAACACCAGGCGTGCGCCGGCGGTGTTCGGCACGACCATCTCCGGGCCGATCGTCCACTCCCCCGCCAGCGCCCATTCGTTGAGCGGCAGGTGCGGAGGCAGCCGGTACTCGCGCCGTTCGTCGAGCGCGAGCCCATCGGGAGAGGCGAAGAGCTCGCCCCGCTGGTAGCCGAGATAGGTCTCCGGGGAGCCGAGGTGGTCCCAGTCGGCTGCGGCCTCCACACCGGTGCCGACCACCGGCACCGGCTCGCGGTCGATGCCGAGGAGTCGCTGGATCTGCCGCTCCGACTGCTCGTAGCGACCCTCGCCGAAGTGATGGTCCTGGATGACGCCGTCCCGGTCGACGAGATACAGCGCCGGCCAGTAGTGGTTGTCGAAGGCGCGCCAGACTCCGTAGTCGCTGTCGACTGCGACCGGGTAGTCGATCCCGCGGTCGGCAATCGCCTGCCGGATCAGGTCAACGTCTCGCTCGAAAGTGAACTCCGGCGTGTGCACCCCGAGCACCACCAGCCCGTCGTCCCGGTAGGCCTTCGACCAGGCGCGGACGTACGGCTCGGTGCGCAGCCAGTTGATGCACGTCAGCGTCCAGAAGTCGACCAGGACGACGCGTCCACGCAATCCGTCGGGGTCCAGGGGCTCGGTGTTCAACCACTGCGTCGCCCCGTCCAGCCGGGGCATGCGGGTGCGCGCGAACAGAGTCATCGGACCGCCTCCGACGGCGTATCGGCGTGGGCACCGGGCTCGGAAACCGCCGTCGCCCCCTCGCGGAACGATCGCGCAACCGCCATGAGCGCCACCCGCATCGACGAGGTCAGCGGTGCCAGTCTTCCGCGGTAGGCCCGAACTGGCAATGAGCTCGGCGGAGGAAGGGGTGCACGACTTGCTTCAAGGGAAACGCGTCGGCCCTGGTGAGTGGTGACGTCCCTGCCGATGACTCCCCACAGACGTCGCAGCGGAACGTTCCGGGGGTGTTCGGACGCTTGCGGACGACGACGGATATGCCACTTGAACTGCGCATTTGCCGTTGGGCGACGACGGGCCGCGACGATGGCTTTTTGAACTTCTTGCGGACTTCTTTCGGACCAAGATCTCCTTAGCCGCCCCTAAGGACCGCTCCGCCGCTCTCCTGCCCCGAGAGCTTTGCCAGCCATGACGGCCGCTGGAAGTGGGCTTCCCGCCCCTCCGGAACTGGCCTCCGGACCACCTTCCCTCGGCTCGCCGCAGCCGGCAGGCGGCAGCTACGGGAAGCAGCCTCAGGTGTATCGGGTCACTACCGACTTTGGATGTCGCTCTGAACGGCCCACAAGCGGACACCGGACCTCCGAAGCCGCGGACTCAGAAGCGGTACGTCGTCTGTCCGTGGCCGTCCCCGAAGGCGATGACCTTGTCCGGGGCGACCCGGTACACCCGGGCGCCGCCCTCGGTGCTCCCGCCAGAGTCGCTCAGCTCCACGAACTCCTGGCCGCGGACGTCGAACTTCCAGTCGTCGCCGTACTTGGCGAACCACCCTGCTGCCAGCGTGCGCAGTGCATCGGAATCCGTCACGCGCACCGCGGTGCCCTCGACCACCACGTCCTTCCCGGTGTCCCAGCCGCTCACTCCGGTGCTCCCGGTCGTCACCGCAACGTGGGCGTTGGCGTCGAGGTTGCGCTGCTTCTGCTCGTCGGAGCCCGTGCAGAACGCGAAGGCGCCGTCTTGCCAGATGCCCACAAGCGGCACCGCGTGCGGACGACCGTCCGCGCGGACGGTGATGATCCAGTAGAGCTGCGCGTGCATCAGAAGGCGCTCAATAGCAGCCCACGGTGGCGGGGTCGCCGAAGCGTCGCCGTACCTGGGGTCGATAACTCCGGTCGTCATGCTTCATCCGACCCGGTTCATGACGCCGACTCATCGCCGGTGCCGCGACTCCTGCCAGCGCGACGGCAACATCGGCGACTCCAAACCGTCCGCAACTGTCCCTGAGGCCGCCTTCAGGGAGCCAATCCTCGACTCAATGGAGGCCAGCAGCGGGCCGGCAAGGCGGACACATCGACAAGGCCACCGCCGAGCAGTTCATGAGCGGCGGTCGTAGGGCCGGTACTCGGTCCAGCCGCGAGCGGTGCCGAGGAGGACCCGCTATGCGTCGGCGAGGCCGATCCGCCTGTGCCGGACGCCGCCGGGAGGCCACGGCTCCGGGTGTGTCGCGGCTGCCCGGCCGAAGCGGGCGGCCGGGTCACCGTCCCGGGGCAGGGACCTCCTGGGGAAGGCACCGCACGGCGAGCATGGCGATGTCGTCGTCGGCCCGGCCAGGGGCGATGCCGTCGAGCAGCTGGTCGCAGAGCTTCTCCAAGGGAAGGTCCACCAGCTCTGCCAATGCGTCGGCGAGGCGGACGGTGCCCTCGTCGATCCCGGTGCGGCCGTACTCGATGAGGCCGTCGGTGTAGAAGACCACAGTGTCGCCGGGATACAGCCGGATCTCGTGATCGACGCGCCCGCGCGTCCATTCCGCACCGAGCAGCCGCTCGGGCTCGCTGTCGAGCAGCGTCACGGTGCCGTCGGCGCGCTGGAGCAGGGGCGCCGGGTGCCCGGCCGACGACCAGCGCAGCCGGCGCAGCCCGGCAGCGGCCAGCTCCGGCGAGTGCTCCATCCGGGCGA
>JAODNJ010000603.1 GCA_025465155.1 Frankiales bacterium | reverse complement strand
ACGATCTGCAGATGCGTCAACGCGCGATCGTCGAAACTGATCTCCATACCCGGGCCGCCGTACATCAGTACGCCCATCAGACACGCTCCCTAGTTGCCCTCAAAGTAGTTGCCAGTCACCTACTCCGAATACCAGCGCACTAGATGTGGAGGGCTGCTCACCCGAGTGAAACGGTCGCGGATGGGTCCAGGCCAGTCAGCGGTCGGGGCGCGGTCCGTCATGGCCAGGCCAGATCCCGCGCTTGACCCGTCGATGCACTCGCGTTGTCGTTGACTGACGCCCAGAACGTCCGGCGCAGGACGTCGAGCCGGCGGGTGAGAAGGGTCCATCCGGCCTCGACTTATAGCTGACAGCTGGTGGGAGTTGACACCATCACGATCGAGGCTGGCCCTGTCAGGTAGGTTGACGGTTGCGGCGGTCAGCGTCTTGATCAGAGACGGTAGAAGTCCCCGACCAAAGCAATGATGCAGAGGGTCGGCGCAACGACGAAAAGCAGCAGCCCGGCACGGAGTAGCCAGACGATCCGGACGCAGGTGCGGCGCGCATTGGAGCCTCCGGGAACTGCAGCGGCCGCGAAAATCGCGACCATCAACGCTCCGGCGAGGGCCCCTGCCCAGAACAGTCGTTCCCACCGATCGACGAGCACGCCGGCGAACCAACCCGAGACGATGACCGACCCGCAGATGATGGCCATCGTCAGCGACGAGCACCATGACGTGCCGCTCCAGCCCGGCACGCCGAATGGTCAGGTCAGCGGTGCTGGCCTCCGGTCCGCGTGCACCGTCAGGGCCGGGGAAGTTTCGCGAGGGCTGCATCCGCGGCGGACTCGCTGACCCCGAGCTTGTTGACAAGCAGCGCACGTGCGGGACCGAAATCGCCCTGTTTCAGGGATTGATACGCGGCGTCAGCTTCGCCTCCAAGTTCCGGGCCAGGTCGCTTCGTCACCCCCAGCTGGTCTGCGAGCTGCTGGGCGGTATCAACGCCGTAGGCGGTTCTGATCGTAGCGGGGAGGCGGTAGCTGCTGAGCGGCCCGAGGTCCATGATCGTCCTTTCAATGATGGCAGTGGCCTCACTTTACGTCGTGGGTTCCGCGGCCCGCTCGGGCTCGACAACGCTGGAACTACGGGGTAAGCGGATCCTTGTACGCGATGAGTGGGGAACGAGTCTTTCCATTGTTAGCGACGCGGCTTTCGACTGTGGCGACCCGGCTGAGAGGTCAATCCCCTGTTGGTCTGTTTCCTGCGGCGTACCGTGAGGTGTTCGAGGCGGAGGTGATTTCGATGACACAAATGTCAAGGGTGATATCGGCGCTCACGAGTTCTACCTCGCCCCGAACGCTTCAGCGAGAAGGTTGAGCGCCACAATCGCTGACGCGCTCCGCGCCGGTCGCGGAATGGTGACGTTGCCCACTCACGCAGGTCGCGAGATAACGGCACTGATCAGTGCGGGAGTCGCCGTTTTCGTCGAAGAGTTCGAGAGAGCACACGACACCGAATTCGAAGGCGAAGACGTCGTGACCGACGGATTCGACTACGACGACTATCAATCCAGCTGACCCTCGATCGTTCGCCAGCCACGTGAGGACCAGACTCGTGTCGGTCGTTTGGGGGACATAACTCCGTCGCGCTGTTTTGGCTACCCCTGTTGAGAAATTCCCATGAGACGGATGATCGGTTCAGATCGCGGATTGTGACCGCGCAAGCGGTTCTCTTTTCGCCCAAGTTCGGTTCAAACGAAAGGAAACTCATGAGCGACATTTACGAGCAGGTATCTACCACCTACCCTCTGACCGACGACAGGATCGGTGAGGCGCCGACGTCATCTGGCGTTGGCGAGAAGGCAGACGAAGCAAAAGAGCAGGCTGGTCAGCTCAAGGATCAGGTCGCTGCGTCCGGCGGCCAGGTCGCCGGTACCGCAAAGGCGGAGGCCGGCAAGGTCGCGTCTGAAGCGAAAGTTCAGGCGAAAGATCTGCTGGCTCAGACGCAGAGTGAGCTCAAAGATCAGGCTGCCACCCAGCAGAAGCGGGTCGCGTCCGGGCTTCGGTCGGTGTCAGAAGAACTGGGCAACATGGCAGACTCTTCATCCGGTGGCGGTGTCGCTGCTGACCTCGTGCAGCAGGCCGCCACGCGGGCCGGAAGCATCGCGGGCTGGCTGGAAGACCGCGACCCAGGATCCGTTCTCAGGGAAGTGCGCTCGTACGCCAGCCGCAAGCCGGGAACATTCATCGCGGTGGCCGCGATCGCCGGGCTCGTCGCGGGCCGACTTACTAAGAACCTGGTCAGCGTCGCATCCGACGAAAAAGCCGACACGCCCTCCGCAGCGACGACGACAGCAACACCGGCGTACACGCCGACCTACGTTCCGACGCCGCCCGTGCCCCCGACGACGGCAGTCGAGACCGAACCGGTGATCAATGTCTCTCCTGAGGGCGCCTCGTTCGACGAGCAGACGATCGCCGGCGAGCGTGCGGACGAGTATTCGGGTGACCGCGCATGACAGACACACCGTCAGAGCAGAAAGCCGCGAACACGTCGCTCGGCGAGCTTCTCGGTGAGGTCACTCGTGACCTGTCCACGCTGATGCGGCAAGAGCTCGAACTGGCTAAAGCGGAACTGAAGCAGTCTGCAACGCAGGCAGGCAAAGGCGCCGGGATGTTCGCCGGCGCCGGTTACGCGGGGCACCTGACCCTCGTGTTTCTCTCCATCGCAGCCTGGTGGGGACTCGGGTATCTGATCGGCAACGGGTGGTCGGCGCTGATCGTCGCCGCCGTGTGGGCGATCATCGGCCTGATCCTCTTTTTTGTAGGCCGTGGCGAAATGAAGAAGGTGAAGGGTGCGCCGCAGACCGTGGACACCCTCAAAGAATTCCCAGACACTCTGAAACGAAATGAGGAAAACCGATGAGCGACAACCCAGACGAGATCCGCGCGAACATCGAAGCAACCCGGTACGAGCTCAGCGGCAACGTGGATGCTCTGGCCGACAAGGTCGACCCGTCGAAGATCGCCGAACGCCAGACCGAGAAGGTCAAAGGCGCGTTCGGCAGTGTCAAAGATCGAGTGATGGGTGCGGCATCCGACGCTCAGCAGAGCGCTGGCTCTGCGACCGACAGCGTCGCGGGAGCCGGCCAGAAGGTCGCCGCCAAAGCCCAGGGCAATCCGCTCGCCGTGGGCCTGATCGCGTTCGGCGTCGGCTTGCTCGCGGCAACGCTCGTTCCGGCGACCAGCAAAGAGAAAGAGGTCGCTTCCGACCTGAAAGACAAGGCCCAGCCCTTGGTCGACCAGGTCACGGATGCCGCGAAAGAAGCCGCCGGCAATCTCAAGCAGCCGGCGCAGGATGCCGCCGCTGCCGTGAAAGACACGGCGACCGACTCTGCCGCCACCGTCAAAGACGAGGCGACGGGTGCCGTGGCAGATGTGAAAGACCAGGCATCCGACTCGAAACAGGCCCTGCAGGGCGACAGCTGAAAACCGAATCACGCTGACGGGCGGGGCTGCGCACACTGCGACCCCGCCCGTGGCACGAGACCCGAAGCGCGAGGAACCCGCCATGGCCGCACAGACGACCAATGAAAAAGAACAGACCGCACCCGGCCCCGACGACGCGCGCGAACCCGATTCTCCGACTGATCTCGAGAAACCGTCGTGGAAATACGTTCTGCGAAAGACGGTCCGAGAGTTCGGATCAGATCAGTGCACCGACATCGCCGCCGCACTGACCTACTACGCCGTGCTGTCGATCTTCCCCGCCTTGCTGGCGTTGGTGTCGATTCTCGGTGTGATTGGGCAGGGCCGGCAGGCCATCGATATGCTGATGAACACACTGAGCGGCGTCGCACCGGCGTCTACCCTGGACACCATCAAAGGTCCGCTCGAGCAGTTCGCCAGCTCACCGGCCGCCGGATTCGCTCTCGTCATCGGGATT
>JAODNJ010000550.1 GCA_025465155.1 Frankiales bacterium | reverse complement strand
CGGTCCCGCGCCTGCTCCTCGGTGTCGCAGGTGAGGACGCCGTTGCCCACCGGCCGGCCGGCGTCGAGCGCCACCCGGGTGAGCCCCGCGGTGACCGCGTCGCAGACGTACTCGAAGTGCGGCGTCCCGCCCCGGATCACCACGCCCAGCGCGACGACGGCGTCGTGTCGCTCGGCCAGCGCCTGGGCGACGACCGGCAGCTCCACGGCCCCCGGCGCCCGCACGACGGTGGGCCGGTCGATGCCGCAGGCCGCCGCTGCCGCGACAGCACGGTCGAGCAGCGCCCCGGTGATCTCCGCGTGCCAGGTCGTGGCCACGATGCCGAGACTGAGCCCCGATGCGTCCACCGGCTGCGCCGCCGGTGCTCCCGTGCCGCTCATGCGTCCTCCGTACCCGGGACCGTGGCGGGCACGTCGGCAGCGACCCCGGCCGGCCGATCGGCGGGACCGGCCTCGGTCTCCGGCTCGATGATGTCGAGCAGGTGACCCATCCGGTCGCGCTTGGTACGCAGGTAGTTCAGGTTCTCGGCCGTGACGTGGCTGGGCAGCGGCACACGGCCGACGATCTTCAGGCCGTATCCCTCCAGCCCGGCGCGCTTGGCCGGGTTGTTGGTGAGCAGCCGCATGGTGTGCACGCCCAGGTCGACCAGGATCTGCGCGCCGGTGCCGTAGTCACGGGCGTCGGCGGGCAGCCCGAGGTTGATGTTGGCGTCCACGGTGTCCTGCCCGGCGTCCTGCAGCTGATAGGCCTGCAGCTTGTGCAGGAGGCCGATCCCCCGGCCCTCGTGCCCACGGATGTAGAGCACGATGCCCCGGCCCTCCTGCGCGACCGCCCGGAGCGCCGCCTGCAGCTGGGGCCCGCAGTCGCAGCGCAGCGAGCCGAAGACGTCGCCGGTGAGGCATTCGGAGTGCACCCGGACGAGCACGTCCTCGCCATCGCCGATGTCGCCGTAGACGAAGGCGACGTGCTCGCGCTCGTCGTAGGAGCTGCGGTACCCGACGGCGGTGAAGATCCCCGGCGCGAGCGGCACCGTGGCTTCCGCGACCCGCTCGACCAGCTTGTCGAACCGCTTGCGGTAGGCGATCAGGTCGGCGATCGAGATCATGCACAGGTCGTGGTCGTCGGCGAAGACCCGCAGCTCCTCGCCGTGCGCCATCCCGGTCGGGTCCTTCTCGCTGACCAGCTCGCACAGCGTCCCGGACGGCCGCAGCCCGGCCAGCACTGCCAGGTCGACGGCGGCCTCGGTGTGCCCCGGCCTGCGGAGGACACCGCCGTCCTTCGCCCGCAGCGGGACGACGTGCCCCGGCCGGGCGAGGTCGGCGGACGTGGTCCGGGCGTCGGCCAGCGTGCGGATGGTGTGCGCGCGGTCGTGGGCGGAGATGCCCGTGGTCACGCCCTCGCGGGCGTCGACGGTGACCGTGTACGCCGTGCCGCGCCGGTCCTGGTTCACCCGGAACATCGGGGGCAGGTCGAGCCGCTCGGCGTCCCCCTCGGTCACGGCCACGCAGATGTAGCCAGAGGTGTACCGCACCATGAACGCCACCAGATCAGGGGTCGCGAGCTCGGAGGCGAAGATCAGGTCGCCCTCGTTCTCGCGATCCTCGTCGTCCATGACGACGACGGGCCGTCCGCGCTTGATCGCCGCGATGGCGTCCTCGATGGTGTCCAGGCGGACCGTGGGCAGGGTCACCGGTTCACTCCCAGCAGCCGCTCCACGTACTTCGCGATCACGTCGACCTCCAGGTTGACCGGGTCGCCCGGGGCACGACGGCCCAGCGTGGTCTCCCGGAGAGTGGTGGGGATGAGGCTGACGTCGAACCACGGCTCGGCATCGTCAGCGGGGCTCACGGCGCTGACCGTGAGCGAGACGCCGTCCACCGCGATCGAGCCCTTCTCCACGAGGTAGCGGGCCAGCGCGGGCGGCAGTGCGACCCGCACGACCTCCCAGTGCTCGCCCTGGGTGCGGGACAGCACGGTGCCGACGCCGTCGACGTGGCCCTGTACGAGGTGCCCGCCGAGCCGGGTGTGCGCGGTGACCGCCCGCTCGAGGTTCACCGGGTCGCCGCCCCGGGCCGTGCCCAGGCTGCTGCGGCGCAGCGTCTCGGCCATCACGTCGGTGCCCCACACACCGGCGCCGTCGCCGGTGGGCTCGACGTCGGTGACGGTCAGGCAGACGCCGTTCACGGAGATCGAGTCGCCCAGCGCCAAGCCGTCGAGGACGGTGCGCGCGCGGATACGGAGGCGAGCCGCTGTGTTCTCGCCCCCGTGGCCCCGGTCCTCGCGGACCTCGACCGTGCCGATCTCCTCCACGATGCCGGTGAACAACTCGATCCCTCCCTTCTCCGCCCAGTCCGTCAGTTGCTCTGGTCCCGCTGTCGACCCTCAGTGTGCCGGGTCGGCCGCAGCCGGACCTCGACGTCCCCGCCCAGGAGGGTGACGTCACGGACCGTGAGGGGAAGCGCACCGGAGATCGTGGGGATTCCCAGGTCTCCCACGAGGAAGGGGCCGGCCCCCAGCAGCTTCGGTGCGAGATGCATCACGACCTCGTCCACGAGCCCGGCCCGGAGGAAGGCACCGGCGAGTGTGGGGCCACCCTCGAGGAGCACCCGCCGGACGCCGAGGCCGAACAGCTCGGCCAGCACGGCGGCGGGGGTTCCTGCACGGCTCCGGTGCGTCGGGGCGGCGTCGTCGAGCACGCGGGCGGTCGCGGGGACCCGCTCCCGGCGATCGACGACCACCCGCAGCGGCTGACGCGCGGCGTCGGATCCGTCCGGACCGCGCACGGTCAGCTGGGGATCGTCGGCCAGCACCGTCCCGGAGCCGACGAGGACGGCGTCGCAGCGGGCCCGGAGCCGGTGGACCGCGGCGCGGGCCGGCTCGCCGGTGATCCACCGGCTGGTGCCGTCGGCCGCCGCCACCCGCCCGTCGAGCGTCGCGGCGACCTTCCAGACGACGAACGGCCGCCGCTCGCGCGCCCCGGTCAGCCACGCCGCCAGTGCGCCGTCCTCGGCCTCCGCCTGCTCGACCCCCAGCTCGACGTCCACCCCGGCGGCGCGGAGCAGGTCGGCTCCCCCACCGGCGAGCTCGGTGGGCTCGGGTACGGCCGCGACCACCCGCGCGACGCCGGCAGCGAGCAGGGCGTCGGTACAGGGGGCGGTGCGCCCGGTGTGCGCGCAGGGCTCGAGCGTGACGACCACGGTTCCGCCGCGGGCCCGCTCCCCCGCGGCGGCCAGCGCGCGGACCTCGGCGTGCGGGCCCCCGGGCGGCGCCGTCGCTCCCTCCCCGGCGATGGTTCCGTCCGCCGCGAGGATCACCGCGCCGACCGGAGGGTTCGGGCTGGTCGTGCCCAGCACGCTCGCACCGAGCGCCCGGGCTCGGGCCATGGCGGCGCGCTCGGCCGGGCTGACCGTCACCTGCGGGACGCCGCGGCGGCGCGGGCCCGGAGCGCGGCGATGGCGCGGGCCGGGTCGTCGGCCCCGTAGACGGCCGACCCAGCGACGAACACATCGGCGCCCGCCTCGGCGGCCTGCTCGATGGTGTCGGCGTTGATGCCGCCGTCGACCTCCACGAAGAGCGTGAGGTCGCCGGACGCGACCAGCCGGCGGGCCTGGCGCACCTTCGGCAGCACCTCGGGGATGAAGGCCTGGCCCCCGAAGCCGGGCTCGACGGTCATGACCAGCAGGGTGTCGAACTCCGGCAGCACGTCGAGGTAGGCCTCGAGCGGCGTGCCGGGCTTGACCGCCAGGCCGGCCAGCGCTCCTGCGGCGCGCAGGTCGCGGGCGACCGCGCGGGGGTCGGTGCAGGCCTCCGCGTGCACGGTGACGTTGCGGGCGCCGGCCTCGGCGTAGCCCGGCGCCCACCGCTCGGGTGCCTCGATCATGAGGTGGCAGTCGAGCGGCACCGGGCTCACCCGCTGGATCGCCTCCACCACGGGCAGGCCCAGGGTCAGGTTCGGCACGAAGTGGGCGTCCATGACGTCGACGTGCAGCCAGTCGGCGTCGGCCACCCGCTGGGCCTCGTCGGCGAGCCGGGCGAAGTCCGCCGACAGGAGGCTCGGCGCGATCATCGGTCCCCGGGTCACGTTCACCGAGTCTAGGTGGGCGGTGATCACCGGAGGTCGCCCGCTCGGGTGCTCCCGGTGCGCATCGCCCCGGGCCTAGCCTGCGCCCATGAGCGAGGGTGTCGCCGGCGGCCTGGGAGCCGCGGATCCGGGAGCGGTCCGGCCGGACCAGGAGGCGGCGTGGGCCCGGGCCGTCCGCGGGCGCCGTCGGGCCCTCGTCCTCACGTCCCTGGGCGTCCTCGGCGGGTACGTCCTCGTCGTCGTCCTGCTCAGCCTCGTCCAGCACGCGCCACCGACCTGGTACGCCTGGGCGCTGCTCTCGGTGGTGCTCGTGCTGATCGCCGGATCGGTGTGGCCGCTGCGGAGCTCCGGTGCCCGGGCGGCGTGGAGCAGGCGCACGCATCGGCAGATCCGGATCGAGACCGCCCTGCGGAACCACGTGAGCATCGGCGAGGCCGACCGCGACGAGGTGACCGCCGAGGCCGAGTCACGACGCTCGCTGGCCGCCTCCGCGCTCGTCGGCTATCCGCTGCTCGCGCTGTTCGTCGCCTTCCTCCTGCTCAACTCCGGCTCGATCCCGGGGACCGGCGTCCTCCTCGGGACGGTCGCGGTCGTGCTGCTGTGCGCGCTCGCCCTCCGCCGCTCGCGTCGCCGCGCGGCAGAGGCGCGGCGCTGGCTGGCCGAGCCACTGCCGCCGGAGGGCTGAGCCGCCGGGCAGTCCCCGGGGGGCTC
>JAODNJ010000501.1 GCA_025465155.1 Frankiales bacterium | reverse complement strand
GACCCCTACCTCAACGTCGACCCCGGAACGATGAACCCGTTCCAGCACGGTGAGGTCTTCGTCACCGAGGACGGTGCGGAGACCGACCTCGACATCGGTCACTACGAGCGGTTCCTCGACACCGATCTCTCCGGGCGGGCCAACGTGACCACCGGGCAGGTGTACTCGGACGTGATCGCCAAGGAGCGGCGCGGGGAGTACCTGGGTGACACGGTCCAGGTCATCCCGCACATCACCAACGAGATCAAGGCCCGGATCCTGGCCGGCGGCAGCCGCTGGTCGGGCGAGGACGGCGACCGCGTGGACGTCGTCATCACCGAGATCGGCGGCACGGTCGGCGACATCGAGTCACTGCCCTTCCTGGAGGCCGCCCGCCAGGTCCGGCACGAGATCGGCCGGGACAACTGCTTCTTCCTGCACATCTCGCTGGTGCCCTACATCGCGCCGTCCGGCGAGCTGAAGACCAAGCCGACCCAGCACTCGGTCGCCGCGCTGCGCAGCATCGGCATCCAGCCCGACGCGCTGGTCTGCCGCTCGGACCGGGAGATCGGCACCGCGCTCAAGCGCAAGATCAGCCTGATGTGCGACGTCGATGCCGAGGGCGTCATCTCCTGCGCCGACGCGCCGTCCATCTACGACATCCCGAAGGTGCTGCACCGCGAGGGGCTCGATGCCTACGTCGTCCGCCGGCTCGGGCTGCCCTTCCGCGACGTCGACTGGACCGTGTGGGGTGACCTCCTCGAGCGGGTGCACCGGCCCAGGCAGACGGTGACCGTCGCGCTGGTCGGCAAGTACATCGACCTCCCGGACGCCTACCTGTCGGTGACCGAGGCGCTGCGCGCCGGCGGGTTCGCCCACCGGGCCCGCGTCGAGATCCGCTGGGTGCCCTCCGATGACTGCCAGACGCCGGAGGGCGCCGCGCAGGCACTGTCCGGGGTGGACGGCGTCTTGATCCCCGGCGGTTTCGGCGTCCGCGGGATCGAGGGCAAGCTCGGCGCGGTCCGCTACGCCCGGGTGAACGGCATCCCGCTGCTCGGCCTGTGCCTCGGCCTGCAGTGCATGGTGATCGAGGTGGCCCGCGACCTGGCCGGCCTGGAGAAGGCCAACTCCGCCGAGTTCGACCCCGACACCCCCGACGCCGTCATCGCCACGATGGCCAGCCAGGTCGACGTCATCTCCGGCGAGCGCGGGATGGGCGGCACCATGCGGCTGGGCAGCTACCCGGCCAGCCTCCAGAAGGGGTCGGTGGTCGCGGAGGCCTACGGCTCGACCGAGATCAGCGAGCGGCACCGGCACCGCTACGAGGTGAACAACGCCTACCGCGACCGCCTGCAGGAGGTCGGGCTGGTGTTCTCGGGCACCTCGCCCGACGGGCTGCTGGTCGAGTTCGCCGAGCTGCCGCGCGACGTGCACCCCTTCTTCGTCGGCACACAGGCGCATCCGGAGCTGAAGAGCCGGCCCACCAGCCCGCACCCGCTGTTCCGGGCCCTCGTGGCTGCCGCGATCGACTACTCGGAGTCCGCCCGGCTGCCCGTGCCGATCGACGAGGCGGAGAAGGTCGGCATCTGATGACCGAGCCGGCTCGCCCGGGTGAGTACGAGGTGGTGGCCAGCGAACCGGTGTACGAGGGCCGCGTGATCACGCTGGTCAGGGACACCGTGGCGATGCCCGGGGGCGCCACGAGCGTTCGCGAGGTGGTCCGCCACCCGGGCGCGGTCGCCGTCGTCGCGCTCGACGACGACGGCAACGTCGTCCTCCTGCGGCAGTACCGGCACCCCGTCGGCGGCTACCTGTGGGAGCTGCCCGCCGGCCTGCGCGACGAGGACGGCGAGGCCCCGCTGGAGACGGCGAAGCGCGAGCTGGCCGAGGAGGTCACGCTCGCCGCCGAGCGGTGGTCGCTGCTGACCACGACGTACAGCACGCCCGGGTTCTGCGACGAGCTGGTGCTGATCTACCTCGCGGAGGGGCTCTCCCGGGTGGTCAGCCCGGAGGGGTTCACCGTCGAGCACGAGGAGCTGGACATGGAGATCCAGCGGGTTCCGCTGGACGACGCCGTGCAGCGGGTCTTCGACGGCGACATCCGCAACTCCGCCGCGGTCATCGGTCTGCTGGCGGCGGCGCAGTACCGGGCGTCGCCCCGGCGGCTGCGACCGGTCGACGCCACCTGACCCTTCCGGCTCAGCCGATGGCGACCGGCTCCGACGAGCCGACCTGCACGAACAGGGTGCGGCCGTTGCCCGGGTCCACCTGCTGCTCCTCCAGCCAGAAGACGTAGTGATCGCCCGACGTCAGCCCGGTCAGCGTCAGCGACACGTCGCCGCAACCGGTGCGCTGCGGGGCGGTGCCGACCACGTGCGGCGGCTGCGTGCCCGTCACCAGGCGCTGGCTGACCGCCTGGACCCGGTAGCGCTGGACATCGGCGGAGGTGTCCGACGGGAACGTGACCGTCGCCGAGCCCGCCCCCGCGACGACGGTCGGGGTGATCCGCCGCGGCGTGGAGTAGCCGCCACACTTGGCCGGGGGAGGGCGCAGCGTGGGCGCCGCTCCCACCGGCACGTACGGCGGCACGATCGCCTGTCGGATCACTTCGGGCCGCGGAACCACCATCGACGGCGGCGCCGCGACGGCCGGCGCCGGGACGATGATCGCGCCGGTACCGCCGGAGCTGGAGAAGCCGTTCGCGGGGACGACGGGCCCGACGGCGGCCGCGTCGACCGCGCGGGCGCCCTCGCCGTCGGGTGGGCCCGGGACGAAGGCCAGTCCGAGGAGGCCGGCTACGACCGCCCCCAGGACGGGGACCAGGCCGGCGCGGCGGCGGCGCCGCGGCCGGGAGCCCGGGCGAGGGTGGGTCTGCCCCCGCGTGCGCGCACCGGTCCCGCGCGTGCCGGCCATCGGCCTCCCGTCTCCGGGGAGGCCGATCGCCTCCCGTGCTCCCGGGGAACATCGGCAGCGGAGTCGCCCGCCTCAAGCCGACCCGCCCGATCGGGGCGGGGCGCACACCGGACGCGGCGGGTTCGGGGTGCAGGGGACGGCGGCGGGGTCGGACCTAGACTCCGCCGAGGCGGGTTCCGACCGGACCGGCCATGAGCGGGTGGGCGCCTCCCGTCACCCACGGGCGCCGTTCCACCGGACACCGAGGAGTGCGACGATGCGGGTCGGGGTTCCCCGAGAGGTCAAGAATCGCGAGTACCGGGTCGCGCTCACCCCTGCGGGGGTGACCGAGCTGGTGCGTGCAGGGCACACGGTGCTGGTGGAGCAGGGAGCGGGGGAGGGCTCCTCGATCCCCGACGCGGACTTCTCGGCCGCAGGCGCGGAGATCCTTCCCTCGGCCGACGACGTCTGGGCCGGCGCCGAGCTCCTGCTGAAGGTGAAGGAGCCGATCGCCGAGGAGTACGGCCGGCTGCGTGCCGGCCAGACGCTGTTCACCTACCTCCACCTGGCGGCCTCGAAGGAGTGCACCGACGCGCTGGTCACGTCCGGCACCACCGCGATCGCCTACGAGACGGTGCAGACCGCGGATGGAGCGCTGCCCCTGCTGGCGCCCATGTCCGAGGTGGCCGGGCGGATGGCGCCGCAGGTAGGGGCGCACTCCCTCGAGCGGGCGCACGGCGGCCGGGGGGTGCTGCTCGGCGGCGTCTCCGGCGTCTACGCCGCAAAGGTCGTGGTGATCGGTGCGGGGGTGTCCGGGATGAACGCCGCCGCCATCGCGCTGGGCATGCAGGCCGAGGTGATCGTCCTCGACCGCGACGTCGACAAGCTGCGCGCCGCCGACCGCATCTACCAGGGCCATCTGCAGACCGTCACCTCGAACGCCTACGAGGTCGAGCGCGCGGTGCTCGACGCCGACCTGGTGATCGGTGCGGTGCTGGTGCCAGGGGCGAAGGCGCCGACGCTGGTGAGCAACGAGCTGGTCTCACGGATGAAGCCGGGGTCGGTGCTCGTGGACATCGCCGTCGACCAGGGCGGTTGCTTCGAGGACACCCGCCCGACCACTCACGACGACCCGACCTTCCCGGTGCACGAGTCGATCTTCTACTGCGTGGCCAACATGCCGGGCGCCGTCCCCAATACCTCGACCCACGCCCTGACCAACGTGACGCTCCCGTACGTCATGGAGCTGGCCAACGAGGGCACCGCCGCGGCCGTCCGCGCCAACCCCGCACTGGCGCACGGTGTCAACGTCGTCGCGGGGCAGGTCGTGCTGGCCGAGGTGGCGCAGGCGCACGGGATGACGGCCGTACCGCTCGAGGAGGCCGCTCTCTGACCAGCACGCTGCCGAACCGGGCCGGCGCCGGCCCGGACGTCGAACGGGTCGTCACCGGCTACCTCGACCACCTCACCGTGGAGCGCGGTCTGGCGGGCAACACGATCTCCTCCTACCGCCGCGACCTGCGCCGCTACGCCGAGTTCCTCTCCGCCGCGGGGGTGCGCGGACTCGCGGAGGTGGCGGAGTCCGACGTCGCCGGGTTCCTCGCCGCCCTGCGGGAAGGGGACGACGAGCACCCGCCGCTGTCGGCCACATCCGCCGCGCGCGCCGTCGTCGCCGTTCGGGGCCTGCACCGGTTCGCCCTGCTCGACGGCCTGGTCACCGACGACGTCGCACACGAGGTGCGGCCGCCGACGCCGGCGCGCCGGCTGCCCAAGGCGATCCCGGTGGAGTCCGTCGTCGCGCTGATCGAGGCCGCCGGGACGGTCGAGGGCCCCCGCGGGGTCCGCGACCGGGCGCTGCTCGAGCTGCTGTACGGCACCGGGGCCCGCATCTCCGAGGCCGTCGGCCTGGCGGTCGACGACCTCGACAGGGGCCAGGCCTCGGTGCGGCTGGCCGGTAAGGGCGGCAAGGAACGGATCGTGCCGGTCGGCAGCTACGCGCTCCGGGCGGTCGAGGAGTACCTCGTCCGGGGCCGGCCCGCTCTGGCGGCGGCCGGCACGCAGGGGGTGCGCGGGGGGGCGCTGTTCCTCAACGTCCGCGGGGGAGCACTCTCGCGACAGAGCGCGTGGACCATCCTGCGGGCCGCCGCCGAGCGGGCAGGGGACGCAGGCGGGGTGGATGTCGGAGCGGTGTCGCCACACACCCTGCGGCACTCGTTCGCGACCCACCTGCTCGACGGCGGCGCGGACGTCCGGGTCGTCCAGGAACTGCTCGGCCATGCCTCGGTCACGACCACGCAGGTGTACACGCTGGTCACCGTGGACCGGCTCCGCGAGGTGTACGCCAGCTCGCACCCCCGGGCCCTGACCTGACCGGCCCGTCACAGTGCTGACCTGCCTATCGAGGCCCGCAGTCCTGTAGGGAAGCCACAGCGTTTTCGGCTCAAGTCGCCGGAATCGTTGGCACACATCGCCAGGGTCGGCGTGGCTGCGGCGTGCCTCCTTGGTGGGTGCACTGCAGCTCCCTAGCGTGTGGATCACCCGAGCGGGCAGGACGGCTGACCGCACCCGGCGCAGGCCGGAACGGGGCAGACCTGGAGGCAACGGACACCATGGCGACCCGAGCGGACGCGGCAAGCTCTGCCGTCGCGCGCCCGCACGACACCGACCCGGAGATGGGCGCGGCCGCTTCGCGAACCGATCCTGCGAAGGCCCGGCAGCGCCCCCTTCCCGAGCCGCCGCCGCTCACGGAGCACGGTCCGGCCCGGATCATCGCGATGTGCAACCAGAAGGGCGGCGTCGGCAAGACGACGTCGACCATCAACCTCGGCGCGGCGCTGGTCGAGTACGGCCGGCGGGTCCTGCTCATCGACCTCGACCCCCAGGGGGCGCTGTCGGTGGGGCTGGGGGTGCCGGCCCAGAACATGGAGCGCACCATCTACAACGCCCTCATGGAGCGGCAGACCACGCTGGCCGACGTCACCGTGCCCACGGACATCCCGGGGCTGGATCTGGTGCCGAGCAACATCGACCTGTCCGCCGCCGAGGTTCAGCTGGTCAGCGAGGTGGCCCGCGAGCAGACCCTGCTCCGCGTCCTGGCCGCGGTGCGCAACGACTACGACTACATCCTCATCGACTGCCAGCCCTCGCTCGGGCTGCTGACGGTGAACGCGCTGACCGCCGCCCAGGGCGTGATCATCCCGCTGGAGTGCGAGTTCTTCTCCCTGCGCGGGGTCGCCCTGCTCGTCGACACGATCGACAAGGTCAAGGAGCGACTCAACCCGTCACTGGAGATCTCCGGGATCCTGGCGACGATGTACGACGCGCGGACCGTGCACTGCAAGGAGGTCTTCAGCCGAGTGGTCGAGGCCTTCGACGACACCGTGTTCAAGACGGTGATCACCCGCACCGTCCGTTTCCCGGAGACGACGGTCGCGGGGCAGCCGATCACCACCTGGGCGCCCACCTCCGCCGGCGCTTCCGCCTATCGCGACCTCGCCAAGGAGGTGCTGGCGTTGTGACCGAGCTTGCGAGGGAACGAATGGACAGCGCACGACCAGTCCCGCGCTCGACGAGCGCCAGCGAGGAGGAAGCGTGACTCGCCGGCCCGTGCTCCCGGGTGCGTCCGAACTCTTCCGGCGCACCGACACCCCGCCCGTGCCGGAGGTCACCGAGCTGCCGAGCATCAGCTCGACCACCAGCTCGCCGTCGCTTCGCGGTACGTCCACCACGCGGCGGGGCGACGACGACGCCCTTCCCGGCATGCCGCTGACGCTGGTGCCCGGCGGTGCCGCACCCGGCCAGGACGACCTGGCCGCGTTCCGCGCCCCGGCGGCCCAGCCGGACGTGCCGCGGGTGCCGACCCGCGGCCGCCCCCAGCGGGGGCGGTTGGACCGTGCCAAGCACGACGAGAAGATCACCGTCTACATCTCCGCGGACGAGCTGGTCGCCCTGGAGAGCGCCCGGCTGTCGCTGCGCGCCGAGCACGGCCTGGCGGCCGACCGCGGCCGCATGGTCCGCGAGGCGGTCTCTGTCCTGCTGGCCGACTTCGCCGAACACGGCGAGGACTCGGTGCTGGTCCGCCGGCTCCGGGGCGCCTGACCACTGGTCGCCTACCCTTGGTGCCCGTGGCCAGCACGACACCGGAGGCGGGGCCCACGGTGCTTCCGGCCGCGGGTCCGGCGCCGGCCGCGGCAGGGCGGTTCACCGTCCGGCTCACCAACTTCGAAGGCCCGTTCGACCTGCTGCTGCAGCTGATCGGGAAGCACAAGCTCGACGTCACCGAGATCGCGCTCTCCACGGTCACCGACGAGTTCATCGCGCACCTGCGCGCCCTCGGTGACCAGCTGGACCTGGACCAGGCCAGCGAGTTCCTCGTCGTCGCCTCCACGCTGCTCGATCTCAAGGCGGCGCGGCTCCTGCCGGCGGCCGACGTGGACGACGAGGACGACCTCGAGCTGCTGGAGGCCCGCGACCTGCTCTTCGCCCGGCTCCTGCAGTACAAGGCCTACAAGCAGGCCGCCGCGTTCCTCCGCGCCCGGGAGGCCGAGGCCGCGTGCCGTTTCCCGCGCGAGACGGGACCGGACCCGCGCTTCCGGGAGCTGGAGCCGGAGGTCCTCATCGACCTGACGCCCGCGCAGTTCGCGGCGCTGGCCGCCCGGGTGCTCGCGCCGAAGCAGCCGGCAGTCGTCAGCCTCTCCCACCTGCACGCGCCGGCCGTGAGCGTCGCCGAGCAGCTGCTCCTGGTCCGCACCCACCTGGCCCGCTCCGGGGGAGCGACCTTCCGGGCGCTGACCGCCGACTGCGGATCCACCCTCGAAGTGGTCAGCCGGTTCCTGGCCCTGCTGGAGCTCTACCGGCAGCGGCGCGTCGTCTTCGACCAGCTGACGCCTCTCGGCGAGCTGCACGTGCGATGGACCGGAGGAGACCTGCCCCCGCAGTCCGGGGTGCCAGGGGACGAGGGCGACATCGAGGAGGACGACATCGAGGAGGACTACCGGTGAGTGACGAGGGGCAGCCGCCCGCGGCGGCCCGCGCCCCGATCTCGTGGGACTCGCTGGCCGCCGAGCTCGCTGCCAGCCGGGCTGAGGCGGCAGAGCGCGGTGAGTCCCCCGCGGACGGTGATCCGGCGGCGTGGGACGGCGCCGCCGCGGACCTGGCCGCGCGCGTGGCGGAGCGGCCGGCGCCCGTGGTCGAGCCGCCGCCGATCGCCGTCGTCCGGGACGAGCCGGAGGCCCGGGCGGTGGACGAAGAGGCGGACCTTCACCCTGAACCGGAGCCGGTCCTCGAGCTCGACGACCACCTCCTCCGCGGGCGCCTCGAGGCGCTGCTGTTCGTGATGGACGACCCGGTGGAGGAGGGGACGCTCGCCTCCGCCCTGCACTGCCCGCCGGACCAGGTGAGCCGCGGGCTCGCCCAACTGGCCGCGGACTACGACGACCGCCGGGCCGGCATCACGCTGCGCCGGGTGGGGGAGGGCTGGCGGCTCTACACCCGCGAGGAGCACGCGGACGTCGTCGGGCAGTTCCTGGTCGACGGTGCCCGCAGCAAGCTCACCCAGGCGGCGCTGGAGACCCTGGCCGTCATCGCCTACCGGCAGCCGGTGACCCGGGCCCGGATCTCGGCGATCCGCGGGGTGGGCGTGGACGGCGTCATGCGCACCCTGCTGGGCCGCGGACTGGTGCAGGAGGTCGGCACCGATCCCGACAGCGGGGGAGGGCTGTACGCGACGACGCCGCTGTTCCTGGAGCGGCTCGGCCTGGCGGGGCTGGACGAGCTGCCCGAGCTCGCGCCGCTGCTCCCCGAGACCTCAGCGGTGCTGGACGAGCATCCCGACGCCTGATCAGGTCAGCCTCCTCCCCGAGGCACCGCCGCGACGGCACCGCCGAGGACCACGGCGGTGACCGTGATGAGAACGAGCTGGGCCTGCCCGCCGGCCACCCGGGACAGCGAGACGACGACGCAGGTCGAGACCAGGAGCAACGAGGCGGCCGCCGTCCCCACGCCCCACCGCAGCCGGCCGGTGGACACCCGGGTACGCACCTCCGACCAGGTGATCCAGAGCAGCACCGACGCCACGAGCCCGGCGAGCAGCCCGAGCAGGTAGAGGAAGCCGCCGCCGATGTTGACGCCGTACGGCGGCCCGCCGGCCGCGTAGAGCGCCACGGCCGCGGCCAGGGCGACGACGGCGACACCGCCGAACAGCAGCCCGCTGCGGCGCACCGCGGGGGGTGGGGAAGCCTGGGCCGCCTCGGGGCACTCGGTCACGCGAGCTTCCTACCCCACGAGCCGCGGGTGGTTGGTCCGGCGGGTGGGAGACTGGTGGGGATGAACACCGCCCGGCCTGGCCAGCTCCCCGACGACACGCGACCCGAAGGTGCCATGCTCGAAGGTGCGATGCCCGACGACGCCCCGACGACCCGGGGCGGCGAGGGCTGGTCGGAGGACATGGAGCTGGCGCCCGCCCACCCCGGTGACCGGGACGACGCGGCAGACGAGGACGAGCGCCAGGGGGAGCGGCTGCAGAAGGTGCTGGCGCGGGCCGGGGTCGCCTCGCGGCGGGTCGTCGAGGACATGATCGACCAGGGCCGGATCAGCGTGAACGGCCGCACGGTGGATGTTCAGGGCATGCGGGTCGACCCGCTGCGCGACCACATCGCCGTCGACGGCGCCCGCATCGAGCTGCGCGACGACCGGGTGACCTACGCGCTGAACAAGCCCGCGGGCGTGATCACGGCGATGAGCGACGACCACGCGCGGGCGACCGTCGGCGACATGATCGGTGACCTCGCGCCCGGGCTCGTGCACGTGGGGCGGCTGGACCAGGACACCGAGGGCCTGCTCCTGGTCACCAACGACGGCGAGCTGGCGCACCGGCTCGCGCACCCCTCCTACGAGGTGCAGAAGACCTACCTCGCGCAGGTGTCGGGGTCGGTGCCCCGCCACCTGGGCAAGCGACTGCGTGCGGGGGTGGAGCTGGACGACGGTCCGGTCGCCGTCGACTCCTTCCGTGTCGTCGACACCCACGCCGGCCAGTCCGTCGTCGAGGTCGTGCTGCACGAGGGCCGCAAGCGGATCGTCCGGCGGCTGCTGGACCACGTCGGCCTGCCGGTCTCCCGGCTGACCCGGACCGCCGTCGGGCCGGTCAAGCTCGAGCGGATGCGGGTGGGGTCCATCCGCCGGCTGACCCGGCAGGAGGTCGGGGCGCTCAAGGAGCTCGTCGGCCTCTGAGCGGACCGGCCCGTGATGGGCGTCGACGTGGCCGTCGGCTGCTCGACGCAGCTCACGCCGGCCGACCACGCGGATCTTGCCGCCCTGTTCGCCTGGAGTGCGGCCCGTCGGACCCGCGGAGCCACCACCGGCACACCCGCAGCGGGACCGGTTCTCGCGGCTCAGGACACCTGCAGGCGCCCCCGAGCACAAGGACGTGTGCCGTTGGGATAGGCCCCCACATCGGGCAAGCCACTGCCCTTGACGACGTTCCTGCGGGGAGGCGTCGGGTGCGCACCTAGACTCGAAGAGGCTCCCGGCGACCCGGGCTGCCTGGAGCGAGCAAGGAGAGTGCATGGCGGTCCGAGCCATCCGGGGTGCGACCCAGGTCGACGCCGACGACCGGGAGCAGGTGCTCGAGGCCACCCGTGAGCTGGTCAGCGCGGTCATGGAGCGCAACGACCTGACGCACG
>JAODNJ010000485.1 GCA_025465155.1 Frankiales bacterium | reverse complement strand
GTGGCGTCAGGTCATCATGCCGCGGCGGAAACCCGTCGCGACCGCCTCGGCCCGGTCCTTCGCGCCGAGCTTGCGGAAGAGTCGCCGGGCGTGGGTCTTGATGGTGTCCTCGGAGAGGTAGAGCTCGCGGCCGATCTGGGCATTGCTCTTGCCCTGGCTCATGCCGGTGAGTACCTGCATCTCCCGCATGGACAGGCTGATCGGCGCCAGCTCCCGCACCGTCGAGCGGACCGTGGTGGGCTGCGAGCCGGCCAGCGGGGCGGCGCCGTTCCACGAGGACGCGGAGGCGCCCACGGAGGCCAGCTGGGCCTGGGCCTGCTGCGGGATGCGGCCGTCGGCGCGCAAGCCGACACGGGACAGGCCGAGGCCCATCTCGATCGGGGTGGCGTCCCAGCGCAGGTAGCCGCGGGCCCCGAAGGCCACGGCGGCGCGCACGGTCTCGGCGTCGTCCGGCGCACCGAGCACCAGTACCGGCAGACCGGGGTGGGCGCGGAGAACCTGGGTGGCGGCGGTCAGGCCGGAGTCGACGGCCCGCTGGGTGCCGACCAGCAGCACGTCGGGCTGGCGGGTGGCGAGCCGGGAGAGCAGCGACGAGGAGTCACCGACCACCTCGACGCGGCTGACGAAGGGGAGCGCGACCAGCCGCGCGGCGACGTCGTCACGGACCCGGCGTCGTTCGTCGTACACCCACACGGTCGTGGTGCCCTGACCCGGCCCACGCATCCTGTCGTCGATCACGCCTGCTCCTCGGTCTTCCCCGTCGCTCGGTCGCGGCACGCCGCCCGGGCGGTCCCTGACCTGGTCGTTCGGAACGACCTGTAGCCACATTGATCGACAACGGGCGGCCGCGACAGACGCCCTCACCCACCGGGGTGAGGAGGCGGAATCCGGAGAAGTGTCGGAAAATGCGCGGATCTGCGGTGTTTGACCCTGTAAGGCCTCGGGCATCGGCCCCTTGCAGCCGGACAGCCCCCCTCCGGCTCGCACCCCGAGCCCAGGAGGACGACATGGCCGACATCCGCAGACTTCCCACTCCCGTCGCCGAGGTCTGGGATTGGCAGCTGCACGGTGCGTGCCGTGGCGAGAGCACTTCGCTCTTCTTCCATCCCGACGGCGAGCGCGGGCCCGCGCGGGCGCGGCGTCAGGCCGCGGCCAAGGCGGTGTGCGCCCAGTGCCCGGTCATCGAGGCGTGCCTCAAGCACGCGCTGTCCGTGCGCGAGCCCTACGGCGTGTGGGGCGGGATGAGCGAGGAGGAGCGGGCACGGCTCATCGCCGCCGAGCCCGCCGCGGTCGCAGCCGGGGTCTGAGCCGCCGAATACCACCGAGAGGGCCGGTCCAGCAGTTGCTGGACCGGCCCTCTTCACGTGCTGGAGCGGCCTCCCTGCACGGTCCCGCCCCGGGCGTGCGAGGGCTGGGGGCAGGGAGGCCCTGTTTCAGTGGCTGTGGCCGTGCCCGCCGTGCGAGTGGCCGTGGGTATGGTTCCCCCCCGCGGCGGCGTGGTGGTCCTCCTCCGGTGCCTCGACGACGGCGGAGTCGGTGGTGAGCACCATCGCCGCGATCGAGGCGGCGTTGCCCAGGGCAGCCTTGGTGACCTTGACGGGGTCGATGACGCCCTGGGCGGCCAGGTCGCCGTACTCGCCGGTGGCGGCGTTGAAGCCCTGACCTGCTCCGAGGTCGCGGACCTTGCTGACGACGACGCGGCCCTCGTAGCCCGCGTTGGCCGCGATCCGCTCCAGCGGCGCGTCCAGCGCCCGGCGGACGATGCGGGCACCCGTCAGCTCGTCGCCGGAGAGCTCCAGCGCATCGATCGCGGACGCCGTGTGCACCAGCGCCGAACCGCCGCCGGGGATCACGCCCTCCTCCACCGCCGCGCGGGTGGCGGCGATGGCGTCCTCGATGCGGTGCTTGCGCTCCTTCAGCTCCACCTCGGTGGCCGCGCCGACCCGGATGACGCCGATGCCGCCGGCCAGCTTGGCCAGCCGCTCCTGGAGCTTCTCCCGGTCCCAGTCGGAGTCGGTCGCCTCGATCTCGCGGCGGATCTGCGCCACGCGGTCGGCGATGGCCTCCTTCGTGCCACCGCCGTCGACGATCGTGGTGTCGTCCTTGGTGACCGTCACCCGGCGCGCGGTGCCCAGCACCTCGAGGCCCACCGAGTCCAGCCTGAGGCCGACGTCCTCGCTGACCACCTGGCCGCCGGTGACGACCGCGAGGTCGGTCATGAAGGCCTTGCGCCGGTCGCCGAAGTAGGGAGACTTCACCGCGACGGCTTTGAGGGTCTTGCGGATGGAGTTGACCACGAGCGTGGACAGCGCCTCGCCCTCGACGTCCTCGGCGACGATCAGCAGCGGCGACCCGCCGGTGCTCAGCACCTTCTCCAGCAGCGGCAGCAGGTCGGTCAGCGCGCCGATCTTGCCACTGACCAGCAGCACCAGAGCGTCGTCCAGGACGGCCTCCATGGCCTCCTGGTCGGTGACGAAGTACGGCGAGAGGTAGCCCTTGTCGAACTGGACGCCCTCGGTGACGTCCAGATCCGTCGACATGCTGTTGCTCTCCTCGACGGTGATCACACCGTCCTTGCCGACGCGCTCCATCGCCTCGCCGATGAGCTCGCCCACCTCGGCGTCCTGCGCCGAGATGGTGGCGACCCCGGCGATCGCATCGCGCTTCTCGACCGGTATCGCGACCGCGTCGAGCGCGGCGTTCACGGCGTCGACCGCGGCGCGCATGCCGCGGCCGAGGTCCATCGGGTTGGCGCCGGCGGCGACGTTGCGCATGCCCTCGTGCACCAGCGCCTGGGCCAGCACCGTGGCGGTGGTGGTGCCGTCGCCGGCGACGTCGTTGGTCTTCGTCGCGACGTTCTTCGCCAGTTGGGCGCCCAGGTTCTCGTACGGGTCGTCGAGCTCGACCTCGCGGGCGATGGTGACGCCGTCGTTGGTGATGGTCGGCGGGCCGAACTTCTTGTCGAGGACGACGTTGCGGCCGCGCGGGCCGAGGGTCACCTTGACGGTGTCGGCGAGCTTGTCGACGCCGCGCTCGAGGGAGCGCCGGGCGTCCTCGTTGAACTTGATGATCTTGGCCATGCCAGACCTCTCAGATGGAGCGGGTGGGTGGGTCAGGGGGACGGACCCGAGACGACGACCGCCCCGGGACCCGGGGAATCGGGCCGCCGGGGCGGTCGGGACAGCTCGTGCTCTAGCTGCGGAGAGAGGTCACTTCTCCACGACGGCGAGCAGGTCGCGGGCGGAGAGGACCAGGTAGTCCTCGCCGCCGTAGCGCACCTCGGTGCCGCCGTACTTGGAGTAGATGACGACGTCGCCGACGGAGACGTCGAGCGGGACGCGGTTGCCGTTGTCGTCGACGCGACCGGGGCCGACGGCCACGACCGTGCCCTCCTGCGGCTTCTCCTTGGCGGTGTCCGGGATGACCAGACCTGAGGCGGTGGTGGTCTCGGCCTCGTTGGCCTGGACGACGACACGGTCCTCGAGCGGCTTGATGTTGACCTTGGTAGCGGTCGTCACGTCGGTGACGCCCCCTTCGGGATCGGACGGCAGGTGAATTGCTGATGCTGTGGCACGGGTACCGGACGCCTGCCGTCGCGGGGGTCAGGCTCCAGCCCGTGTCGGTTGGCACTCTACCCATGAGAGTGCCAGCCGCTCAACCGGGTCCCCCGGGCGGTGGATTCCCGTCGGCCCTGGCCAGCCGGTCGCTGCTCCAGCGATGAGCCGGAGCCACCCGCCCGATCCGTCCCGGCATCACCGATCACCCGTCCTCGATCCGCATCACCGCGGTCGGAACCGTCTACGTCCCCGTGTCCGACCAGGACCGGGCGCTCGACTTCCCTGGCAGTCGACGCCGGCGTCGACCGCCAGGGAAGACAGCGGTCCGGGTTCGTGTCCCACGACGTGACCGTCGAGAACCCCTGCCACCGCAGCTCTTCCTCCGGGACCCGGACGGAAACCGCTTGCTGGTCGTCCGGCCGGAGTGACCCGGACACCGGACGGAACGGTCGCCCCTCCCGCGAGCGTGGCCCCGACCGTCGTCGGGGAGGCTGGTCGCGTGCCCGACGCAGCACACCCGGCCCCGGCCGACGCCGCGCTCTCCACCCTCCGCCGGCTACGGACGGCGGAGGGCGCCGTCGCCGTGTGGCGAGCCACCGAGCTGCTGGCCTCGGGTACGGACGTGCTGGCCGGCGTGGCCCGGCTGCGGGGCGAGGTCGGCGCGGAGCTCGCCGGGCCGGCGTGGGAGCTGGCCCGGCTGCGGGCGCGGGCCCGGCCTGCCTTCGGGGCCGACGCCGATCTGCTCCTCCTCACCGCGGACACCCTCGAGCAGGCCGGCCGCCCGGTGCTG
>JAODNJ010000456.1 GCA_025465155.1 Frankiales bacterium | reverse complement strand
CACGCTCATCTCCCTCATCGAGGGAGCGTCAAGGATCAGCCGAAGTAGGTGTCAAGCATCAGCCGAAACACCGTCAAGCATCACCCACAGCTCCGGCGTCAAGCCTCAGCCGAAGCAGCACATCGGAGAAGGTGGGCCCCGAGGGGATCGAACCCTCAACCCGCGGATTAAAAGTGCGAGCGTGGACCTGTCGGACGGTGTCGCATGATGCTATTCGCGCTGGTCAGGGCCGCTCAATCTGTCGGTGAGTGTCGCGATCTGTCCCCGGTTGGCGCGCAGTGCGCGACCACAGTGCGACCACAGATCGACTGTCAGAAGCGACCTGCGACGGGGGGTCGGTCCGGTAGGCATGGGGGCGTGACCGACGACGAGATCGCTGCCTTGGCTCCCGTACTGCTTCCCTACCGTGTGCAGCTCGAGGCCGCCTGGGCAGGCCGCAAGCCGAACACGAGGCGGGCGAGGGCCACCCGCACCGGCGTCCAGCCGACTCTCCTGGACCTGGATACGGCGGCTGCCCGCCTGTCGTGTAGCCGGGCCACCGTCTACGAGCTCATCGCCAAAGGCGAGCTCGTGCGCCGGGTGGTCGGCAAGCGTGGCACCCGGGTGACCGCCAGCAGCCTGCAGGAGTACATCAGCCGCGACCAGTACAGAGGCATAAAGCGTGTCTAGCTTACCTTCCAGCATCACTCCGGGTATACTTCCGGGCATGGCTACGAGTCAGAACGAGAAGGTTCGGGGGAACCGACTCCGGCGCATGGCCCACCGCCAGGGCTTGAAGCTCGTCCGCTCCAGGCGCCGCGACCCACGGGCCCTCGACTACGGCCTGTACTGGCTGACCGACGTGCGCACCGAAGCCCCAGTCACCCCCGAGGGCGGCGTCGACCTGGACGAGGTCGAGCGCTTCCTGACCGGAGATCGCACTCAAGAGACGTCGCCGTAGCGCCCGCTACGACGAAGGCGGCCCCGCCCGGTGCTCGCAACACCGAACGGGGCCTTGATCCCTCACCGTCCTAGAAAGGCGAGAGACCCATGATCAACACTACCGAGCGGCCGTGCCTCCAGTACCGAATCGGCGAGCTGCTCATCATCGAGCTGAACAGCAAGCCTCACGGCCGCACCTGGACGATCTTCCCGGACGCGGACACCATCGCGATCTGGGTCGGACTGTCCGAGCACGACCGCAGGCGGGCGCTGGCCGAGGCCCTGACCGAGATGGTCACCGAGGCCCTGACCACGACCTGATCCCCGCCTCGTGACAGCTTCCGCCTGAGGCCCCAGGCGGATCATGGACAGGACCCCCACCCGAGGCCCCGGGCTGGGGGTCCTGTCGCGTCAGCGACACCCGGGCTAGCGTGCCCCGGGTGACCGGCCCCGCTTGCCCTCCCTGGTGCACCAACGAGGACTGCGACGGCAACCACGCCGGCGAGCCGCTCACCGCGGCCACGGGCATGTCGCTCACCCCTGGCGTGCAGGTCTCGCTCACCATCACCCCGTACCACGACCAGGCCGACGAGGTGGACCCGGAGATCCTGCTGTCCGACGACTGGCGGTTCTCCGACTGGTCCGTGCAGTTCCCTGCGGACGAAGCGCGGCGGCTCGGTCGGGCCCTGATCGACACTGCGGACTTGATCGCGCCTGCCAGCGTCGACGGGGACTGACGGGCGCGGTCCCGCTCCGGCAGGCCCGGGGGCGGGGCCGTCGGGGAGGCAGTGCCGATCGGGACAACGGCTTCGGCGGCCCGATGATCTCCCTCTGGCACACTGTGACCGGAGGCTCCGCAGCCGGGGCGACCTGGGCATTTGATGTTCAGTTGAGCATCGACGAAGCGCGCACTGGAGCTTGGGCAAGTCTGCGGCGACGACACACCCAACTCGCTAGAGTGATCCCGATCCCATCGGTTGACCCTGGTTACGTATGCACATAACCTTGTGTCATTGCTCCCCGCCGTCCTCCGGGACTGGCGGGGCTTTTTCTTTCGGGGGCTTGGCTTGAAGCGCCTAGCGGTCATCATCGACTACCAGAACATCCACTTGACCGCTCGGGACACCTTCGCCCCACACGGCACGCCGGCACACGAGACCCTTGTCCATCCGGTGAAGGTCGCGGAGGAGCTGACGGCGCGTTGGAACGAGCTGAATCCCGACGAACAGGCCGAGCTGGCCACGGTGCACGCCTTCCGCGGAGCCCCCAGCAACAAGCAGCAGCCTGAGCTCTACCGCGCTACCCAGCGACAGAAGTCTGAGTGGACCCGAGACCGCCGACTGCAGTTGGTGTATCGAACGCTCCGCTACACCAACCGTCCTAACGTGCCGCCTCGAGAGAAGGGCGTCGACGTCCTGGTCGCGCTGAACCTCGTCAAGCTCGCCGCCAGCGGTGACTACGACGTCGTTGTACTTGCTGCCCACGACACCGACCTCGAGCCGGCCCTTGAGATGGCGCTGGCCGATGGGGGCGCCACGGTCGCAACCGGTGGATGGCTCGGATGCAAGGTGCTGGCCCGAAATCTCAAGCTGCGGCACCTGGTACTCGACGGTGCAGCGTTCATCCGCACTCGTGATCGACGTCAGTACTACGACCCCAGACCGGCCGGCTCGTCCTCGTAGAGGGGCCCCCCGGGTGGGACTCGTAGGAGCGCAGCCGGTCCCGGTTAGTGATCCTCGAGTTCGCCGGTCTGCGGGCCTTCGAGCACGATCCGCGCCAGACTCTCGGTGCCGAGGGGTAGCGCCTCGATCCAGGCAAGCAGGGCGATCGGCTGTTCCTCGAGCGTCATCTCCGGGAGCAGGTGGGCGTTCGCGTTGAAGTGGTCGATGTGCGCGTCTTGGACGATCGCCAGACCGGCGAGGTAGGAGAACAGGCGGGCGGCGACGTCGCGAGCTTCCTCGAGGTCGAGGGCGCCCATGGCATGGCTGACCCCCAGCAGGTCGGTCTTCGTCTGCTGCACCCATGCGAACAGCTCGTCGTTGCTGACTGCCACCGCTCACCCCCCGGCGTAGTGAACGGTGTCGTGGATCTCGGTCAAGACTCCATCGACGACGACGGTGGCCTCGACGCGGGCGATCCCCCGCCACTCCTTGCCGTCCAGGTAGACCTTCACCTGGGGTGCCGGGACGCTGACGCTGGTTCGGGTGCCGCCGCCACCGCCGCCGCCCATGCCGTAGCCGGGCATCGCGGCGGCCGCGCTCGGCGTCACCGTCTCCGGCCCACGCTCCCCAAAGGAGTACGAGTTGCCGGTTCGGGCGCCGATGCCGACCACGGGCTCGGTGATGACCCCGCCGCCGTACATGGCCAGGTGAGCGCGGGTGTGGAACAGGCTGTTCGATGCGCCCCGCGCCGACCCGCCGACCACCACGCCCTGCCCGCCGCGGGACTCGACGTTGACACCCATCAGCGTCCCGGCCATGTGCCCGATGCCACCGCCCGCGTCCGACGTCGACCCGATCGTGAACGCACCGTTGCCGGCGGTGAACCCGGGCCACGGGAAGTTGGCCGTTGCACCCACCCGGGAGTACGGGTTTCGGCGGAGCAGCACGTTGGTGATCGCCGACATGAACCCCGAGCAGTCGTATCCCTCGGGGCCGACCCCACCCCAGATGTAGGGCTTGCCGACCTGCGACTTCGCCCACGACAGGGCGGCACCGATGGGGCCGTGTTCCCGCACCCAGTTGGTGGTCTCGGCGTACTCCTTGCCCATCGCCGCGTCCCCTGCGGTGGAGATCGGCATCCGGTACGGGGCGGTCGAGGACGGGTGGGGCACGTCGGTCGCGGTGGCAAACCCGCCGCTCGCGAAGTGCTGCGCCTCCGGGGCGTCGAGGTGCTTCCCGGTCTGCCGCCAGATGCTCAGCGACCTTGCGCGCTTGGACCGGGCCAGCGGAATGTATGCCTCGCCCTCGGTCTCCGGCTCCGCCCACACCCGCATCGCCCCGCCGGGCGCGATCTCGGCCTGGTGCTGCTCGTACAGGTTGCCGTCTGCGTTCTTCGTCTGCGTGCCGCCGGGCCCACCATTGCGCCCGGCGACGTGGTAGCCGGCGACCGTCGGATGACCCAGCGCGGTGAGCAACGGGTTGATACCAGCCGCGAGCTTGATGCCGTACTGCTTCGCGATCGCCGCGACCTGGTCGACGCCGAGACCCAGCTGCTTGGCCAGCGCCTGCGCGGTTGCCTTGCCGCCGCTGGCGGTGACCCCAGCCTGGATCTTCATGGCGTTGTCGAGTTCGGCGGTCGCCCCGGCGCCGCCGAGCCGCGCGTCGCGGATCATGTCGTTCTTGAGCCGCTTGAAGTCGGCGCCGGTGGCGTTCGCCATCTGCGCGGTGATGCCAGCGCCCTCCACGCCCATCGCGGCGAGGGCCTGCCCCACCTCCAGGCCACCGCGCTTGGTGACGGTGACGAGGTTGGTGCGCCAGTTCTCCTGCGCAGTGAGCTGCTCCTCGAGCTTCGTCGCGTACTCGTCGAGGGACACCGACGCTTCCTTGACGTAGTCCTTCCACGAGTCCTTGGAGCTCTTCGTGGCGTCGGCAGTGGCCTGCGCCGACTCCTGCTCGGCCTGCTGCTTCTGGCTGAGGAGATCCTTGTAGGTGGACAGCGGCTCAACGAACGAGCTGCCGACGTCCTGCAGCTGCTTACGCCACTCCTCGAGAGCCTTGGTTGCCTCCGTGGTCTGCGCCGTCGTTTCGCCGGTCGCGGCCGCGATCTGCTGTTCACCGGTGATGACGTCCGGCTGGGTGCCGACCAGTTTTTTGTAGGCGTCGATCTGCGCCTTGACCGCGGCCGCCTTCTTGTCGGTGGCGTCGGTGTGGTCATACCCAGACTGGATGAGCAGGCTGGTGTAGTAGGCCTCCAGCACCGGCAGGATCTGCTCGTAGG
>JAODNJ010000445.1 GCA_025465155.1 Frankiales bacterium | reverse complement strand
TGCTCAACCGCGACCCCCTGCTGGCCCCGGTCAAGGGCGTCTTCGCCGCACAGGAGATCAAGCCGCAGGCGCGGGTGCTGGCCGCCGACCGCGGCATCGACTGCGTGACCGTCGACTATGCCGTCCTCAAGGGCACCGACGACCCTTCCCAGCGCCTGTTCTGACCGCCGAGGAGTGACGGCCCCTCCCTGGCCCGGCCCCTTCCCAGGCGTGCCCCGCGTGTGAGGGCATCCACGAAGGGCCTTGTACCAGGGGAGCCGGGAGTGGTCCTTGCCGTGGGCGTTCAGCCCCTGCGGTCCGGCGGTGTGGGTGCCGTCGAACGGCGTCGTGACGTTCGGGCGGTCGGCGTCCACGGCGTCCATCGGGCTGTTGGACCGCAACCCTCCCGGACCGCTGGAGACGATGGGGACCGTCGTCTCGCCCGTCGGCACGGGGTTACCGACGGGTAGGGTCACGGGGCGGTGGCCGCTGCCGGATGAGAGACTTCCCGCGACCGCTCGACGGGAGGAGATGGCAACGTGGCCAGGGAACTGAGCGAGGTCGGCGTCGTCGGGCTGGGCACCATGGGTGCCGGCATCATCGAGGTGCTCGCGCGGGCAGGGCTGTCGGTGACGGCCGTGGAGATCGGCGACGACGCGCTCGCCCGGGGGCGCGGCCACGTCGAGCACTCGACCGACCGCGCGGTCAGCCGCGGCAAGCTCGACCCGGCCGAGCGGGACGCCATCTTCGAGCGGATCCGGTTCGGCACGTCGCTGGAGGACCTCGCCTCGGCCGAACTGGTGATCGAGGCCGTGCCCGAGCGCATGGAGCTGAAGACCGAGATCTTCGCGGCGCTGGACAAGATCTGCCCGCCGGACACCATCCTGGCCACCAACACCTCGAGCCTCTCGGTCACCGAGCTCTCGGTCGCCACCGGCCGGCCGAGCAAGGTCATCGGGATGCACTTCTTCAACCCGGCGCCGGTCATGAAGCTGGTCGAGGTCGTCCAGACCGTCGTCACCGAGCCTTCGGTGGTGGAGGACGTCGAGGCGCTGGCCGAGCGCCTGGGCAAGGTCGACGTGACCATCGGCGACCGCGCCGGGTTCATCGCCAACGCGCTGCTGTTCGGTTACCTCAACCACGCGGTCTCCATGTACGAGAACCGCTACGCCAGCCGCGAGGACATCGACGCCGCCATGCGCCTGGGCTGCGGGCTGCCGATGGGGCCTCTCGCGCTCATGGACCTCATCGGCATCGACACCGCGTACGAGATCCTCGACACGATGTACAAGCAGTCGCGCAACCGGCTGCACGCCCCGAGCCCGGTGATCAAGCAGATGATGACGGCGGGGCTGCTGGGCCGGAAGACCGGCCGCGGTTTCTACACCTACGCGCAGCGGGACTCCGCCGAGGCCGTCGCCGACGCCCTGACCCGGTCGAGCGACGCGGCCACGGAGGGCGCGCGCCCGGTGTCGAAGGTCGGTGTCGTCGGCTCCGGGACCATGGCCACCGGAATCGTCGAGGTCGTGGCCAAGGGCGGCTTCGACGTCACCTTCGTCGCCCGCACCCTCGACAAGGTCGAAGCGGTGCAGAACGCGCTGACGAAGTCGCTGGACAAGCAGGTCGCCCGCGGGCGGCTGGACGAGGCCGGGCGGGACGACGTGCTCGGCCGGGTGACCGGGACGACGTCGCTGGACGACCTCGCCGACGTCGACCTCGTGATCGAGGCAGTGGTCGAGCACCTGGGCGTGAAGCAGGCGCTGTTCGCCAACCTCGGCGAGATCATCAAGCCCGGGGCGGTGCTCGCCACCACCACCTCCAGCCTGCCGGTCATCGAGTGCGCCAAGGCCAGCGAGCGGCCGGCCGACGTCGTGGGCCTGCACTTCTTCAACCCGGCTCCGGTGATGAAGCTCGTCGAGGTGGTGTCCACCATCGCCACGGCCCCGGACGCCGCCGCGACCGCGCACGCGGTGTGTGCGCAGCTCGGCAAGCACGCCGTCTCGTGCACCGATCGGGCCGGGTTCATCGTCAACGCGCTGCTGTTCCCGTACCTCAACGACGCGGTGAAGATGCTGGAGGCCCATTACGCCACGGCCGACGACATCGACGCGGCCATGAAGGTCGGCTGCGGTTATCCCATGGGGCCGTTCGAGCTGCTGGACGTGGTCGGCCTCGACGTGTCGCTGGCGATCGAGCGGGAGCTCTACACCGAGTTCCGTGAGCCCGGCTTCGCCCCGGCCCCGCTGCTCGAGCACCTGGTCACCGCCGGGTACCTCGGCCGCAAGACCGGGCGCGGGTTCCGGGACTACGCGACCCGCTGAGAGCCGCCGAGTGCCGCGCGGCAGGGGACGCGGGCGTGCCCGGGTACGGCTCGGTGGCCGCCCGGGGCCGCCGCGCCGCGACACCGTCGAGGAGGCGCCGGACGGCGACTGGGTGGTCCGGTCGCTGACCGGGGCGGCCAGCACCAAGCCCTACCGCTGCCCGGGCTGCGACCAGGAGATCCGCCCGGCGACGCCGCACGTCGTCTCGTGGCCGGCCTTTCCGCGCGACTCCGATCTCGACCCGTGGGACACCGAGTCCGCGGCCGACCAGCGCAGGCACTGGCACACCGTCTGCTGGAGGGAGCGCAACCGGCGGCGCTGAGCGGCGTTACGTCGCCAGCCGGGCGAACACGACGACGTCGTCCACGTAGCTGCGCGCCGAGTGGTCGAAGGCGCCGCCGCAGGTCACCAGCCGGAGCTGGGCGTCCGGCGTCGGCCCGTAGACGTCCGTGGTCGGGAACGCCGACTTGGCGACGCGGGTGACCCGGGTGACGGTGAACCGCGCCGTCGAGCCGTCGGCCCGACCGACCAGGACGTCGTCGCCGGCCACCACATCGCGGAGCCGGAAGAAGACCGCGGGTCCGGCGGTGGAGTCCACGTGGCCGGCGATCACGGCGGGTCCGACCGCACCCGGGGCGGGGCCGCCGGCGAACCAACCGGCCCGGCCGAAGTCGCTGGGCGGAACGAGGGCGCCGGCGGCGTCGACCCCGAGCGGCACCAGGCCGCTGCTGATCCCGACCGCCGGCACGCGCACCGACGTCGGCGTGGAGGCGGCCGCCGTCGTGGTGGCGGCGGCCACCACGACCGTCCCGGGACGGCGTGCGGGCGCCGGGCCCGGCGGGGTGACGGAGTGGGCGAGCACGGCGGTTCCGGAGGCGACCAGGGCGATGGCCGTCAGCGCCAGCCGGACCGTGCGCCGACGCGAGTGCCGGCGGTCCCGTGCCCTCCTGGTCAGCACGGCCGCGAGCCGCCACCGTGCCGTGGCGGGGAGCCGCGGCGGAGCCCGCGGGAACGCGGCACCCGCGGGCACAGCGTCAGCAGCAGGCCCGCGACGGCGGCGACCGCGACGCCGGTCGACACCGCGGCGACGACCGCCGCCGGGGGCCGACCCGCGGTTCCCCCCGCCCCGGTCGCGACGCCGCCGACCGGCATCACTTCGGTGCCGGCCGCGTCGAGCACCGGCCGGACGGTCAGCCCCCCGCCCGGCCGATCCAGCAGCAGGACGCTGTAGACGGAGCCGGCGGCGAGGGGAACCGGGAGCCGGGTGGGGGCGCCGCCGGACGGCGTCACCGTCAGGCTGGTCGGGCCCCCGGGGGCGTCGACGTAACCGCCGGCCTTCCCGAAGGGCAGGGCCGTCGCGGCAGGCGGGCCGCCGGTGATCGAGACGTCGACCTTCGGTGCGGTGGCGGCCGCCGCGATCACCCGCATCCGGGCCCGTCCGGGAGGCGGCGGAGCCAGGTCGTCGTCGAGCACGGTCAGCCCGAGAGCCGAGAAGTGCCCGACGCCCGCCACGGTCCGTGCGCTGTTCGCCGTCACCTGCACCGTGGTGGACAGCACCGGTGGGGTGGTCGGTGCGGCGCCCGCGGCGCGCATGGCCACCGTGTAGATCCCGGCCGGGACCTGCCGATAGTCCGAGACGGTCCCGTACGAGACCCCGGGCACGGTCAGGCGCGCGGCGGGGTCGGATACCGAGTCGACATAGACGTCGGCCGCCGGCGTGTCGGGGGAGAGATGGGCCAGACGCAGCATCCCGGTATCGGCAGCGGCGGCCGACGGCATGCCGAGCGACACGGCAGCCGCCGCCACTGCGGCCGAGAGGACGGCGCGCACGGTTCGCTGCATCCGGACCTCCAGGAAGGCGGGCCGCCCGGCGGGCGGGCGGAGGACGGCCGGCTGTCGTCAGGTCTACCCGGCCACCGGACGACAGCGAAACCCCGGGAGCACCTCGGTCACGGCGACGACCGCTCGCCGGCGCAACGGGGTTCCGATCCCGCCCGCGACGACCGGCAGTGCCGCGATCCCGACGCCGGACCGCGCGGCGATCCCGGGCCAGCAGTGTCAGCAGCCGCCGACGGGCCCCCCGACGAGCACCGCCGGTGTCCTGACCGGTGCGGGGCGCTCCGGATCAGTGTCGCGCAGGCCCCACGGGCTGGCCGCCGGTCTGCGCCGGGGTCGGCTTGCCGACTGCGGGCTGGACCTGCGTGGGGGGACTGACGGCGGGCTGCGCCTGGGTCTGGGGGGTCACCGCGGGCTGGACCCGGGTCGGCGGGCCCTGCACCTCGCGCTCCCCGGTCGCGGTGCTCCCGCTCGGCGTGTGTGCCGGACGCGGCGGGGTCGGCAGGCGGCCACCGGAGTTCTCCGTGGAGCGCGGCGACGGCTGCGGCCTCTCGGCCTCACCGTAGGAACGGCCGGGTGCCGGCTGGACCGCCGGCTGGGTCGGGGGAGCGGCCTCCGGGCGGAGGGCCTGGCGCGCCGCGACGACCTCGCTCTCGGCGGTGCGGGGCCTGCCGTCGCGCTGCCCCGCGTCTCCGGACGGCCGGGCGCCCGCCTGCTGGGGAGCCGCCCGCCCGCGGTCGGAGAGGTCCGGCAGCGTGCCCAGGAGCTGGCGGGCCTGGTGCAGCCGCGACGTCAGCTCGTCGCGGACCTCGCGGATGGCCGCCGCCCGGGCCTCGGCCTCGGCGACGAGCTGCGCCGCGTGCTGCTCGGCCGCGGCCACCCGCTGGCGGGCCGCCTGGGTGGAGACCCGCTCGCGCTCCTCGTCCTGACGCGCGGCCTCTGCGCGGCGGGCGCGCTGGGCGATGTCGAAGTCCTCCTCGACCTTGGCCCGCCGGGCCTGGGACTCGGCGTCGAGCCGGGCGACCCGCTCCTGGGCCTTGGCCACCAGCTCGTCGGCGCGGATCTGGGCCTTCTGCGCGATCTGCTCGGCGTTCTGGCGCGCCTCGGCGAGCATCCGCTCCACCTCGGCCTGCCCGGCGGCGTGCCGCTCGAGCATGGCGCGCTCCTCGGCCGCCGTCTGCTCGCGCACGGCGTGGGCGTCGGCCTCGGCGGCGCGACGGATCTCCGACGCCTCCTCCTCGGCCAGCTGCAGCATGTGCTGGATGCGCTCGCTGATGTTCTCGAAGGTCGGCGCGCTCGCCGTGGCGGCCTTGCGGCGCAGCTGCTCGATCTCGGCGTGCATCGCCTGCAGCTGGCCGGCCATGTCCGCGGAGCGGGCGTTGGCGGCATCACGGTCGGCCAGCGCGATCCGGAAGTCGGCCTCGAGCCGCTCGACCGTCTCTGCTACCTGACTCTTGTCGTAGCCCCGCAGCACCACGTCGAATGAATGCTGGGACTGGTGCATCGACAGCGGGTCACTCATACGGCCATCCTTCCAGACGGTCGCGACCCCTTCGGCGTGTCGGGGGGTGTCCCGCGACGGTTCCCAGGCCCCTTCCGGCTCAGCCGCCGCTCAGACCCCACGGAAACGGTTGATCGCGTCCAGGTGGCTCTCCCGCTTGGCCCGGTCGCGCACGCCGAGGCCCTCCTCCGGGGCCAGGGTCAGCACGCCGACCTTGCCCTGGTGGGCGTTGCGGTGGACGTCGTAGGCGGCCTGGCCGACCTCCTCCATCGGGTAGACCTTCGACAGCGTCGGGTGGATCAGGCCGCGGTCGATGAGCCGGTTGGCCTCCCACGCTTCGCGGTAGTTGGCGAAGTGCGAGCCGATGATCCGCTTGAGGTTCATCCACAGGTAGCGGTTGTCGTACTGGTGCATGTAGCCGCTGGTCGAGGCGCAGGTGACGATCACGCCGCCCTTGCGGGCCACGTAGACCGACGCGCCGAAGGTCTCCCGGCCGGGGTGCTCGAAGACGATGTCGACGTCGTCCCCGCCGGTCAGCTCGCGGATCCGCTTGCCGAACCGGTTCCACTCCTTGGGGTCCTGGGTGTCCTCGTCCTTCCAGAACCGGTAGTCCTCGGCGGTGCGGTCGATGATCAGCTCGGCGCCCATCGCGCGGCAGATGTCGGCCTTCTCCTGGCTGGAGACCACGCACACCGGGATCGCGCCGCCGTTGAGCGCCATCTGGGTGGCGTAGGAGCCCAGGCCTCCCGACGCGCCCCAGATGAGGACGACGTCGCCCTGCTTCATCTGCGCGCCGTTGTGGCTGACCAGCTGCCGGTAGGCGGTGGAGTTGACCAGCCCCGGCGCGGCCGCCTCCTCCCAGGACAGGTGGGCGGGCTTGGGCATCAGCTGGTTGCTCTTGACCAGCGCCAGCTCGGCCAGGCCGCCGAAGTTGGTCTCGAAGCCCCAGATCCGCTGCTGCGGGTCGAGCATCGTGTCGTCGTGGCCCATGTGGTCCTCGAGCTCGACCGACAGGCAGTGCGCGACGACCTCGTCGCCGGCCTTCCACTTCTGCACGCCGGGGCCGACGGCCAGCACCACGCCGGCGAGGTCGGAGCCGACCACGTGGTACGGCAGGTCGTGCCGCTTGGTCAGCTCGGACAGCCGGCCGTAGCGCTCGAGGAACCCGAAGGTCGAGACCGGCTCGAAGATCGACGTCCAGACGGTGTTGTAGTTCACCGCCGAGGCCATGACGGCGACGATCGCCTCGCCGGGGCCCAGCTCGGGGGTGGGCACCTCCTCGACGTGGAGGGCCTTGCGCGGGTCCTTCTCCTTGGTCGGCAGGCCCTCGAACATGTCCTGCTCGTCCTTGCGCACCAGGACCGCGCGGTAGGACTCGGGCACCTTCAGCCCGGCCACGGCCTCCAGGTCATCGGCGAGGATGGCGTCCCTGATCTCGTTCACGCGGTGCTCCCGGGTCTTCGTCGGCTCGGTAGTGCAGTGCGGTGGAGAACGATGTTACCGATGGGTAACCGGGCGCGCGAGCCGGGTCAGTGGCTTGACGACGCGGCCGGCTGGACCAGTTCGACGAGGACGCCGCCGGCGTCCTTGGGGTGTACGAAGTTGACCCGGCTGTCGGCCGTGCCACGCTTCGGGGCGTCGTAGAGCAGCCGCAGGCCGCGCTCGCGCAGGGTCGCGCCCACCGCCTCCACGTCGTCCACCCGGAACGCCAGCTGCTGGAGGCCGGGGCCGTTGCGGTCGATGAACGTCGCTATCGTGGATTCGGGCGTCAGCGGCGCCAGCAGCTGGATGCGCGTCTCGCCGTCGCCCACGGCCAGCATCGCCTCGCGGACGCCCTGTTCCTCGTTGGTCTCCTCGTGCACGGACTGCACGCCGAACGCCTGGGCGTAGAAGGCGATCGCCTCGTCGAGATCGGGCACCGCGATGCCGACGTGGTCGATGGTGGTGAAGAGCCCCGCGGGCAGGCGGCTCGGCGCGTCATCGGACATGGGCGTGATCATGCCGC
>JAODNJ010000546.1 GCA_025465155.1 Frankiales bacterium | reverse complement strand
CCGGCGGTGTCGGGTTGATACCCGGACGGCGCGGCGCCCGGGGCCAGCGTGTAGCCCGCACCCGGGGCGAACCAGTCGTCCGGGGCTCCGCCGAAGGTCAGGGTGCCGTCGGGGCCGCTCGTGGCCGGACCCCAGGTCCGGGTGCCCGCGGCGACAGTCAGAATCGGCGGCCCCCCGGGGAACGGAAGGCCCTGGATCGACGTGGACGGGTCTCCCGGGACCGTGGCGGACGGGTCGAGGGCGTAGGCCGGCCCGGTGAGGCTGTAGTCGGCACCGGCAACAGCGTGCCCCGAGTGGGCGTCGGCCACCGTGACCTTCAGGGAGTGCCCGAACAGCGACGCATCGGCGACACTCGTTGTCGCGAGTCCCTGGGAACCCAGGGTGAGCGTGTACAGGAGGCCATCAGCGGCCGCCAGGCCCTTCGAGGCGGACTTCTGCCAGACCGTGTAGACACCGGACGGCAGCAGCGCGGGGGTGGTGGCCCACGGGAACCAGCCGGGACCGCCCGCGGTGGCGACGCTGCATCTGCCGCTCTGGTCGGTGGTGCACGTCCCGGCCTCCACGCCCTGCGCGTCCTTGAAGGCGAAGACGGCGCCGGACAGGTCGAGTCCGGCGGGAACGCTGCCCGCCGGCGGCGCGACGGTGACGTCGAACTGCTTGCCGGTACCGAAGGACGGCGTGATCGACGTCGATGCGTTGGCGATGGCCAGCGACGGCGCGGCGAGCAGAGGGCCGGCCGACGGGACGGCCACGGGGTCGGCCGCGGAGTCCGGGACGCCGGCAGCGCCGCGGCCCGGCGCCGTCCCCTCGTCCGCGGCGCCCGGCGACAGTCCCGTCGCCGCGACGAGCAGGCCGGCGCCGGCCAGCCCGCCACGGACGGCGAGGCGGCGGTACGCCGGCCGGGAAAGGAATGCGCGCGGGCGCGACACGGGCACAGGTTCTCCAGGGGTCTGCCGCCGACCGTCGGCGGGAGCCGCAGCGGAGAGTGCCGCACCCCGCCGCCAGGACCGCCGCAATTCGGCCGACACGCCGCTGTGACCTGCGGCTTCACGTTCGGGGTCCCACCGCTCCCACGCGGCCCGCCTACCCCGCGCAGAGTCCGGCACGAGCTGCCAAAGGCCGTCCGGGAATCTGGACTTAAGACACTAAAGTGATACCGGGGCGGTTCAGGGCCGGTCGGTTCCCACCGCGCCGCCTCAGCCCACGCCGAGGGACCTCGCGATGAGCATCCGCTGCACCTCGCTGGTGCCCTCGCCGATCTCCAGGATCTTGGCGTCGCGGTAGAAGCGGCCGACCGGGAACTCGTTCATGAACCCGTAGCCGCCGTGCACCTGGGTCGCGTAGCGGGCGTTCTCCACGGCCGCCTCGGAGCTGTAGAGCTTCGCCACGGCGGCCTCCCGCTTGAACGGCTCGCCGCGCAGCATCTTCTCGGCTGCCCGGTAGTAGGCCAGTCGCGCCGTCTCCGCGCGGACCTCCATGTCGGCGATCATGAACTGCACGGCCTGGTTCTGGCCGATCGGACGGCCGAACGCCTCCCGCTGAGCCGCGTACTTCACGCTCTCGTCCACGCACCCCTGCGCGAGACCCGCGGCCAGGGCGGCGATGGCGACCCGGCCCTCGTCGAGGATGGCGAGGAACTGCGCGTAGCCCCGGCCGCGCTCCCCGACCAGGTTCTCCTCGTGCACCCGGCAGTCGGTGAACGCCAGCTCGCGGGTGTCGGAGGCGTTCCAGCCCACCTTCGAGTACCGCTGGCCGACGACGAAGCCGGGCGTTCCGGAGGGCACCAGGATCGCCGAGATCTCCTTGCCGCCGTCGGGCCGGGTGCCGGTCACCGCGGTGACTGTCACCAGCTCGGTCAGGTCGGTGCCGGAGTTGGTGATGAACGCCTTCGAGCCGTTGAGCACCCAGTGGCCGTCCTCCAGGCGCGCCGTCGTCCTGGTCGCGCCGGCGTCGGAACCGCCGCCGGGCTCGGTGAGCCCGAACGCGCCCAGTGCCTCACCGGCACACAGCCGCGGCAGCCACTCCTGCTTCTGCTCCTCGTTGCCGAACCGGTAGATCGGCATGGCCCCCAGGGACACCCCCGCCTCGAGGGTGATCGCCACCGAGCTGTCCACCCGCGCCAGCTCCTCGAGTGCCACGCACAGGGTGAAGTAGTCCCCGCCGGAGCCGCCGTACTCCTCCGGGAAGGGCAGTCCGAAGAGTCCCAGCTCGCCCATCTGCCGCACGATCGCGGTCGGGAACTCGTCCCGCTCGTAGAACTCGCCGATCTGCGGGGCCACGACCTCGAGCGCGAACTCGCGGACCGTCTTCCGCAGCGCCTCCGTCTCCGCGTCGAGCCGGTAGTCCAGCACCTGCGTCACTTCCCCTCGTCGGCGGCCGTCGGGGTCACCACGGCCACGCGCTCGTCCAGCCGGACCGACTGTCCGGCCGTCACGGGGAGCTCGGCGACGACCCCTGCGACAGGGGCGGTCAGCACGTGCTCCATCTTCATCGCCTCGACGACCAGGAGCGGGGTTCCCGCCTCCACCCGATCGCCGAGGGACGCCTGCACCACCGTCACCGTGCCCGGCATGGGCGAGGTGACCGCGCCGTCGCTCTCGGCCGCTCCGGCCGCCGAGGCCAGCCGCTCGTGCTCGCGCAGCGGGAACGCCCGCCCGTCGGCAGCCAGCCAGACCGTGCCACCGACATGAGCGACGGCGAAGGAGCCGGTCAGCCCGTCGAGGGTCACCGTCAGCCGGTCGCCGGTGCGGGACGCCGATGCCACCGTCGGCTCGCCGTCCCCGATCCGGACCTCTGCCGACGTCGACCGGCCGCGCAGCCGCACGGTCACCGGCTCACCGCCGGCCGCCTGCAGCCGCCGGACCGTCCAGGCCGGCTCCCCGAGACGCCAGCCGTCGGGGACGTCCCACGGGTCGACGACGGCGCCGTCCGGCTCGGACTCCAGCAGCTCGGCCATCGCCGCCGCGGCGAACACGACCGGCGACGGCGGGGCGAGGGCGGTCAGCGCGTTCCCCCGCCGCTCGATCAGCCCGGTGTCCAGCCGGCCCTCGACGACGTCGGGGTCGGCGAGCAGTGCGCGCAGGAACGCGGTGTTGGTCGACACCCCGAGGACGGCGGTCTGCCCGAGCGCCGCATCCAGCCGCGCCCGCGCCGTCTCCCGGTCCGGACCCCAGGCGATCACCTTGGCCAGCATCGGGTCGTAGTC
>JAODNJ010000428.1 GCA_025465155.1 Frankiales bacterium | reverse complement strand
CCAGCCACCGGGCGAACCCGGCGGGGTCGCGGCGCTCGAGCTCGTCCAGGGTCTGCTGCCGCCACCGGACGATGGAGGCGCGCACCCCCGGCTGGAGGCGCCCGGACAGGGCCGCGGTCGACCGGAGCCACTCGCGCCCGAGCGCCGGTGTGGGCAGGACGTTCGCCACCGGGAGCAGCTGCGGCGGCGCGTCCTCCTCGCGCGGCACGGCCGACGGGGCAGCTGCCCTGCGGCGCCGCATCCGCAGGAGCGCGACGGCGAGGGCGAGGGCCATCCCGGCGACGGTGACGATCGCGGCGACCACACCGCCGCCGACCACGGCGACACCGGCGAGCACGAGCAGTGCGGCCACCGTCCACCCGGCGGCCTGCGCCGCTACTGTCACGGCCGCCCGCCGTTGGGCCCCCGCGGACTCCCGGGCCACCCCTGCAGCAAGGGCCGCCGCCACCCCGCCGGTCACGGCTACGGCCACCAGTCCCGCCCCGCGCAACTCCAGGGCGCCCGCGAGGGCGAGCATGCCGCCGCAGCCCAGTCCGAGCGCCAGCAGGAACCGAGCGATCGGACCGCGCGTGGGCATGAAGAACCTCCAGGAGATACGGCTGACGATGACCGGCGCACTCCGGAGTCGCGGGCGGATGGCCGGCCACGAGCCCCGATCACCGGTCGTCGCGCGGGACCTACCCAGGACCTCGGCCGCTTGCACGCGGACTCGCCGGGGCACTGCACCGCTGCGGTACCGAAACCCCGACACGTTCAGCTCACTCACAGGGAGCCTCCAGCCCCCAGCTACGTCGGGCACCCACAGTGTGAGGGTCGCGTCCGCCGGGTGGCGGCGCGAAGGGAGGACATCCAGCAGTGAGCGAGCACGAGAACCCGCCCCACGCGCACGAGGGCGATGCCGAGGCCCCGGCCCAGGTTCCGCCTTCGACCGGGACGGCGCCGACCTCCCCGGCGACCCCGGCCGACACGTGGTCCCAGGCACCCACCCAGCCGGGCCTGGACTACCCGACGCCCACCCACGGCGAGTCGCCGGAGCCCGGCCAGGGATTCCGGCCCGGCCCAGGACCGACGGACTATCCGGGCTATCCGGGCTACCCGTCGGCCGGCTGGTCCCGACCGGGCGCCGAGCAGCAGGGCGGCTTCCAGCAGCCCGGCGGGTTTCAGCAGCCCGGCGGGTTTCAGCAGCCCGGCGGGTTTCAGCAGCCCGGCGGCTACCACCAGCCCGAAGGGTTCCAGCAGCCCGGCGGCTACCACGACCCCACGGCGCCGCAGCCGGCCGTCCCGAACGGTGCCTGGCTGCCCGGAGGGGCGACCCAGGTTCCCCCCGCCGCGCCGGCCCGGCGTCCCGGCCGGCTCACCCTCGGCGTCGCCGGCCTGGTCGCCGGAGCGGTGATCGGTGGCGGCGTCGGAGCCGGCGTGGTGGGTGTCCTCGACCGCCCCGCCGCCCAGACCGGCGGGGGCACGGCCGCGGCGCAGAGCGTCGTCATCAAGGACCCGAACAACGCCACCGCCGCCACAGCGGCCGCCGCCAAGGCGGCGCCGAGCGTGGTCACCCTCTACGTGACCAACGGGCAGGGCGCCGGGAGCGGCTCCGGTGTCGTGCTCTCCTCCGACGGGTACGTCCTGACCAACAACCACGTCGTGACCCTGGAGGGCTCCGGGACCGGCACCGTCCAGGTACGCACCGCCGACGGGAAGCTCTACGACGCCAAGGTGGTCGGGACCGACGCGTCCTCCGACCTCGCCGTCGTGCAGCTCCAGGGCGCCAGCGGGCTCACGCCGGCGACCTTCGCCGACTCCGACAAGGTTCAGATCGGCGACCTCGCCATCGCCATCGGCGCCCCGCTGGGCCTGACCAACACGGTGACCGACGGAATCATCAGCGCCACCGACCGCGCCGTGGCCACGGGGTCGACGCAGAACGACGCCACCGTCATCGACGCGATCCAGACCGATGCCGCCATCAACCCCGGCAACTCCGGCGGCGCGCTGGTCAACGCTGCGGGTGAGGTCGTCGGCATCAACACCGCTATCGCGTCGGTCGCCTCCAGCGGGCTGGGCGGCCAGAGCCAGCAGAGCGGGAACATCGGGGTCGGCTTCGCTATCCCGGGCAACACCGCCAAGCGGATCGGGCAGGAGATCGTCAAGACCGGCAAGGCGACCCACGCGGTGCTGGGTGTCAGCGCCCGGACGGCGACCGCCGGCGGCAGCCCCGAGGCCGGCACCGGGGCGCAGATCGTCCAGGTGCAGGCGAACGGCCCCGCGTCCGACGCCGGGCTGCAGACCGGTGACGTGATCACTGCGGTCGGCACCCGGATCGTCACCACCTCGACGGAGCTGACGGCCGCGGTCCGGAGTTCGACGCCGGGCGGGAAGGTGACGCTCACCGTCCGCCGTGGCAGCACGACGGAAAAGGTGAACGTGACGCTGGCCAGCACCAGCTGACCGCCAGGACCCCGCGGTGACCCCGGCCCGAACCCCTCCGGCGCCGGGGTCACCGCGGCTTCCCGTCCGCCGGCTTTCCCAGCCCACGACCCTAGGCTGGTAGGGGTGCCGGTACCCCGACCTCTCGCCCCGCTCGCGGGCTCCCTGGACGACCCGGGCCGCGCCCGCGACCTCGCCCGGATGAAGCGACTGGCCACGGGCCTGTTCGTCGTCGCCGCCGCCGTCTTCCTGGCCTGCGTCCTCTTCGGATCGGGCGTGACCTGGGTCGGCTACGTGCGGGCCACCGCGGAGGCCTCCATGGTCGGTGCGCTGGCCGACTGGTTCGCCGTCACGGCGCTGTTCCGGCACCCGCTACGGCTGCCGATCCCGCACACGGCGATCATCCCGCGCAAGAAGGACCAGATCGGCGAGAGCCTCGGTGCCTTCGTGCAGGAGAACTTCCTGACCCGGGCGGTGGTCGAGCACACGCTCGACTCCATGGACGTGCCCGGCCGGCTGGGCACCTTCCTGTCCGCGCCGGGACGGGCGGAGCGGCTGGCCGGTGACGCCGGCGCCGCGCTGACCGCGCTCGGCGACCTGCTCCGCGACGACGAGATCCAGCCCGCCGTCGCCGCGCTCGTCGACCGCAAGATGCAGGGCACCCCCGCCGCGCCGATCGTGGCCCGGACGCTGGAACTGGTGGTCGACGGTGACCGGCACCAGGAGGTCCTGTCGGTCGCCCTGCGCGGGCTTGCCCGGTTCCTCGAGGAGAACAGGCTCGTCTTCCGGGCGCAGCTGGGCGACGCCTCGCCGTCGTGGGTGCCCGACTGGGTCGACGACCGGCTGTTCGAGCGTGTCTTTACCGGGGTTCGGCAGTTCCTGGAGGAGGTGGGCGACGACCCTCTGCACGAGCTGCGGCGGGCCTACGACGCCCGGCTCCGCGCCTACATCCACGCGCTGCGCACCGACCCGGCCACCGCGGCGCGGGTCGAGGAGCTGAAGAAGGAGCTGCTCGAGCACCCCGCGGTGCGCGCCTGGTCCGGTTCGCTCTGGACCCAGGCCAAGAACTCTCTGCTCGCTGCCGCCGCGGACCCCGACTCGGAATTGCGGGCGCGCCTGGCCGGGTTCATCCGGGAGGGCGGCCTGCGGCTGCGGACCGACCCCGCCATTCGTGACCTGGTGCAACGCCAGGCTCGCGGCCTCGCCGGTTACCTCGTGGAGCGCTTCTCCGGCGACCTCGCCGCGCTGGTGGGCACCACGGTCGCCCGGTGGGACACCGAGGAGACCAGCCGGCGCATCGAGCTGCAGGTGGGCCGCGACCTCCAGTGGATCCGGGTCAACGGCACGGTCGTCGGGGGCCTGGCCGGCCTGGTGATCTACACCATCGGCCAGCTGCTGGGGTAGCGGGTCCGGCCCCGGCCTCGTCGCGCCGTGCGGGGCCCGGAGGGCTCCGCACGAGTCGTGACGTAACGGCTCAGCTCGAGGGGGGTACGGCACCTGGCCGCGGTGCGGTCCCGAGGCCCGGCGTGTCATCGCGGTGCGATCCGGAGGATCGCCGTGCCAGCGCAGTCTGGTACAGCGCGATCCCCGCCGCCACGCTCACGTTGAGCGACTCGGTGTCGCGGGATATCGGGATCCGGACGACGACGTCGCAGCGCTCGCGGACCAGCCGGGAGAGTCCCGCGCCCTCCGCGCCGACCACGAGCGTCACCGGATCCATGAAGCCGTCGTAGTCCTGCAGCTCGATGTCGCCGTCTCCGGCCAGGCCGACGGTCTGCAGGCCGGCGTCCTGGTAGGAGGCCAGGGCCCTGGACAGGTTGACCGCACGGGCCACCCGCAGCCGGGCAGCGGCGCCTGCGCTCGTCCGCCAGGCCGACGCCGTCATGCCCACGGCGCGCCGCTGCGGCACCACGACGCCGTGGGCGTCGAAGGCGGCCGCGGACCGGACCACGGCACCGAGATTCCGGGGATCGGTGACGCCGTCCATCGCGACGATCAGCGGCGGCCGCCCCGAGTTGCGTGCGACGTCGAGCAGGTCGTCGGGATGGGCGTACTCGTAGGGCGGCACCTGCAGGCCGATCCCCTGGTGCAGTGCGCCGCTGGACATCCGGTCGAATTCGGCCTTGCCCACCTCGAGCAGCGCCAGCCCGCGGTCGGCGGCCAGCTGCACCGCCTCGGCGATCCGCTCGTCGGTCCCGCCCCGCGTGGTGTCGCCGGTGACCACGTACAGCGCGGTCGCGGGGATCTGCGCGCGCAGGGCCTCGACCACCGGGTTGCGGCCCAGCAGCAGCTCGGGGGCTTCGTCGGCCCGCTGGCGGGCGCGGGCGCGGTCAGCGCGCTGCCGCGCGTCGGCCGCCGCCCGGCTGCGGGTGGCCCGTGCGGTCA
>JAODNJ010000427.1 GCA_025465155.1 Frankiales bacterium | reverse complement strand
GGAGCGAACTGGACCTGGAGGAGGGGAGCGAACCCGAGCTCTACTGCATCGTGACCGTGCCCGACGGCGACGTCGTCCGGGCGACGGCCAACCTGCGTGCCCCGCTCGTCGTCCACACGGCCCGGTGCCGTGCCCGCCAGGTCGTACTGCCCGACGGCGATCATCCGATCCGGCGTCCACTGCGCCGATAACGAACCGGGCGGCCCTGCACACTGGAGCCGCCGATGCGCCCGCTCGCGGGCGCTGCCATGGACGGCCACCCACACCCACGGAGGGGTACTCGTGCTCACACTCACCCGCAGCGTCGGCGAGACGATCCGGATCGGTGACGACATCGAGGTGCATGTCGTCGAGGTCCGCGGCGGAACGGTCCGCCTGGGTTTCAAGGCGCCTCGCGAGGTCGCCATCCACCGCGAGGAGGTCTACCGGCAGATCGCCGAGGCCAATCTGCTCGCTGCGCAGGTCACCGCCGACACGCTCGGCGCGCTGGCGGCGTTCGCGCCGCGCGCCGCCGAGGACGACGCGGACCCCGCCGGCGGTGCCGGGAAGGTCGCTGTCCCTGGGTCGGCCGTGGCCGCAGGAGATGCCGACGCCTGACACAACTGAGGCATTGATCGTCCTCGGAATTCGGCAAGGACTGCCAGCGAGTCGGGCCGGATAGGACCAAAGGCCTGCGACACAGGCAATTAGTGCCGAAGAGAGCCCCCTACAACTGCGTAGGGCACGGCGAGTCCTGTGCCCCTGATCCGTTCACTGTGCGGCAGATTTCCCCCAGGCACGTAACAGGGGGCGATCACCATGCAACGCAGTGCACTTCCCGCACCGGTAGACCAGCGGTCCGAGACGACCGACGGTCCCGTCGCGACCGCTTCCGCGACCGATCTGGGCGCGGCGGCCGATACGGTGGTCGTCCACGTCCAGTTGCGGCCGCGCCGCGGCGCCACCCGCAAGTGCCTCGCCGCACTCGCCGCGCTGGCCGCCGAGCACCCGGAGGCCTCCTTCGAGGTCAGCGGCCTGTCCAAGGACGACCGCGTCGTCCGGATCACCGTGGGGGTCGACCTCGGCCCGCGCCTCGGCGTGGCCAGGTTCTCACCGCAGGCGCAGGCCGCCTACGCCTTCGTCAGCGCGATGTTCACCTCGCTGTACGACCACATGCCCGTCTACACGGCGGAGCCGTCGGGTGCGGAGCGTGCCGCCGCCGCCCTCCTGCTGGAGACCGTCGGCGGCGCCCGCGCCGAGATCGGTCCTGACATCGCCCCCGAGATCGAGAACGGCACCGACGTGCCGGCGCCCCGTTCCGCCGGACGGGGCGAACGCGTCTCTGCCTGACATCCGGCCAGCGTCTCCTGCCCCGTCACCCGGGGCTCTCCTCTTCCCCGCAGTGCCCAGGAGTACCGGTGTCTGATCGCGTTCTGTCCCTGTCCCCGTCCCCGTCCACCGACGCCCGCAGCCGGGTTCGCGCTCCCCTCGTCTTCGGGGGCATCCCGGAGGCCGAGGGCTGGGTCCTGGCGCCCATCACCCCGCGCGACCGCGTGCACTTCCGGGTCGACCGGGAGCTCCCGCTGGACGAGTTCCGGGCCGATCTGCCCGACGGCGTCAGTGTCAGCTACGACCACGGCGAGGGCCTCTACCGCGTGGACGGCGCGCGCGGATCGGCCGCCGTGCTGGCCGACTGGGTGCGAGCCTGGTGCGCGGGCCGTGGCTGCACGACTGTCGGGCTGCGGGCCGAGACCGACGTCCGCCGGCGCTCGACCCGCGACCTGCCCAAGGCATTCCTCGACGACCTCTGCCGCCACTACGGGCCGGTCAGCCTCAAGCGACTGCAGCGGAACATGAGCACCATCCGGCTGCATCTGCCGGATCCCGACGACCTCGGCCAGCAGGTCTTCGAGTGGGTGCTGAAGGCCGTGAGCCAGTACGACGAGTCGAAGGGCGTGCCCTTCGGCGCGTTCCTCGCCACGCAGCTGTCGAAGTGGGTCCACGACCTCGGGCGCAACGCCCACGGCCGCACCGCCGCCGACACCGAGCACAGGCAGCAGAAGGCGGTCGCGGGGTTCATCGCCGAGCACCAGCGCCGTCCCTCGGAGCGGGAGCTCGCCGCCTTCATGGGACAGAGCGTGGCCACGCTGCGCCGGAACTCGCAGACCGTCGCGACGCTCAACGGGCTGCGCAACCTCCAGTCCCTGGACGGCAGCCCGGACGCCGCCGAGATCCTGCTCCCGGATTCGGCGGAGGCGCCCGACGAGATCATGGGGGAGGCCGAGCAGACGCTGCTGTCGCACGCGCTCACCGCGGCGGCCGCCCCCGACCCCGACGCCCGGCGCGACCAGCGGGCCGGTCAGCCCAACGTCCTCGGCTGGGCGACCTGGTACCTCACCACCTGGGGCGGCCGGACCAAGACCCAGCTCTCGACCGAGCTGAACACGTCGGTGCGCAACATGAACGTGTACGCCGACCGTGTCGAGAAGGCGCTCAAGGCCCGACTGGCCGAGCTCACCGACTGATCCGCCGCCGCGGGATGCCGAGCTCCCGGCGGTCAGTGGTAGGCGTGCACGACGGCGTGGCCCCTGCCGCGACTCATCAGCCACCGGTCGACCGGGGGGGTAAGCACGAGGGCGAGCATGGCGGCGATCGAGACGGGGACGGTCGCGGCTCCGTTCCGCTCACGACGGAATCGACGCCCGCCCCGGGTCGATCCGGCGGCCCCTCTGCCGATATCTCTCCCATGAGCCACCGCACTCGCTCCGCCGCCCCGGCGGGCGCGCGGGGCGGGGCCGGTACGCCGTCCGGACGACGGCGCGCCCGGTGAGCGCGCTGCCCAGCGGTGGTCCGGTG
>JAODNJ010000607.1 GCA_025465155.1 Frankiales bacterium | reverse complement strand
GGTTATTGCCGATGTACCGTCAACATCATTATTGCGGGTGTAGAATAGCCAATCGCCAATGTGGTCACCGGTGTTCCATAATTTATCATGGCTACGGTTTTTCATGTAACCAACCCAGGCTTTCATGCTTTTATATTGATCAGCCAAAATCTCCTTATCACCATAAGCCAGGTACATGTTCCATGGTACTATGGTAGACACATCCGACCATCCCGCACTACCGCCGCCGCCTGTTGGCCTGCCATTATCAAAAGCGTCCGGAATAACGTGTGGAACGCTGCCGTCGCTAAACTGATCCAGGGCAACATCCTTTAACCATTTGGCAAAGAAGTTATGCGCGTTCATGTTAAACGTAGCTGTTCTTGAAAATACCTGCGCGTCGCCGGTCCAGCCTAAGCGTTCATCGCGTTGCGGGCAATCTGTCGGGATGTCCAGGAAGTTGCCTCGCTGGCCCCATTGTATATTGTGCTGTAATTGATTGATTAACGGATTTTAGCAGCTGAAAGTACCCGTAGGCGCCATGTCAGAGTATAAAGCGGTGGCTGTAAAGTCCTCTGGTTTAATATCACCGGGATAACCCTCTATCCTGATGAACCTGAATCCCTGCCAGGTAAACTGTGCCTCTAATGTTTCTTCGCCATCGCCTTTTAAAATAAAAGTATTTTCCGCGGTGGCAGAGCGCAAGTTTTCGGTATAAAAATTACCCGCTTTGTCAATAACTTCAGCATGTGATATCACAATTTTATCGCCCGCCTTGCCATGAACTTTAAACTTAACCAGGCCTACCAGGTTTTGGCCAAAGTCAATAACCTTTTCACCTTTGGGTGTGGTAAATAATTTTAATGCTTTAAAAGTTTCGTGCTTTTTTACCGGCTCGTTAACGGTTGCTATCAGGTTGCTTTTTGAATAATCCTGAACAGTTACACCGCCCCATTTTTTATCATCAAAGTTTGCTGTCGACCATCCTTTTTGTGCCAGGCGATTATCTGTAACAGATCCTAAATAGATCTCGGCCGAACGAATTTCGGCGGTTGATGTTTTCCAGCTATCGTCAGTTCCGATTATAGCTTTGGTGCCATCGGTATAAGTTATTTCCAGTTGTAGTAATAAAGCTATGTCTTTACCATATATTTCTTTACGGGTGCCAATGCCGTAAAAGCCACGGTACCAGCCGCTGCCTAATGACGCGCCCACCGCGTTAGCACCAGGCTGCAGTAAGTTAGTAACATCATAAGCCTGGTATTGTATGCGATTAGCATAGCTGGTATAGCCGGGAGTAAGATAATCTTCACCTACGCGGTGCCCGTTGATATGGGCCTCATATAAACCGTGCGAGGTAATATAAGCTATTGCCGACTTGATCTTTTTATTCACCGAGAAGCCTTTCCTGAAAAAAGGGCTTGGCCTTGATGCATCTTCAGTACCGCTGGCGGATATCCACTGTGCTTTCCAGTCGGCAGGTGATAATAAGCCCATTTGAAAAGTGCCGGTATTCCACTCGGTAGCTTTGCCTTTGTTGTCCCAAACGCGTACCTGCCAGGTGTATTTCTGACCTGATGCTAAAGGGCTGCCTTTGTAGGTAATATACATAGATTGATCAGACACTACTTTGCCGGTGGCCCACACCGTGGCTTTTGCGGCATTAGTTACCTTAACCTCGTAAGCAGTCTGCATTACGTTGCGGGCATCGCCCGCGGCTAACTGCCAGCTAAAGCGCGGTGCCTTGGCATCAATGCTGATCGGGTTTGGTAAATTTTCGGTTTCTAAATGCTGCACTTTGGTTTGAGCCATGCAAACACTGCCCGCAAACAGGGCAATAAATAAAAAGAAGACTTTTTTCATCGTTTATTAAAAAAGGACGTATAATTGGTTAGGGCAAGTTAACAAAAATGATTTTGGTTAACTATCCCCTACTGTCCTATAAACGGAATGAAAAACTATCTAAAAATAATACAGATCGATGAGCACTCCATCACCCCAAAATACCTGCAGATATGCAACTCCATACTGCGTGGTATAGAGGATGGTAAGGTTGAAAAGGATGATATCTTACCATCCATAAACGACCTGAGCATCGCGCTGGAAGTTGCCCGTAATACTATCGAAAGAGCATATAAAGAACTTAAAAAATACAACGTAATTAACTCGGTAGCAGGTAAGGGATACTTTATAAGTAATACGCAGTTTAATCAACCTATTAAAGTTTTACTGTTGTTTAATAAGCTAAGCAGCCATAAAAAGATCATTTATGACGCCTTTGCCGAGGTATTAGGCAGCAACGCGGCCATTGATTTTTATATTTACAATAACAACTTCAATTTCTTTAAAAAGTTGCTTACCGGCAATATCGATCACTATTCAAAGCTGATCATTATACCGCATTTTATTGAAAACTCTACTAGTGCGCGTGCGGTAATAAACGAGTTGCCTAAGGATAAACTGATATTGATGGATAAGCTGCTTGAAAAAATAACCGGCGATTTTGGCGCTGTGTATGAAAACTTTGAGCAGGATATTTATGACGCGTTAAGCCAGCTGCTACCTCAATTGAGCAAATACCATACGCTAAAGATCATCTTCCCCGAGAACAGTTATTACTCTAAGGAGATCCTTACCGGCTTTATCAATTTTTGCCGTCAGTATGCTTTTGAATATGAAACTATCCACGATTTTGACCTGGAAACACTGTTACCGGGCACCGTATATATCAATTTAATGGAAGATGATTTGGTGAAGTTGGTGGAGAAGATCATCAGCAGTAAATTAAAGATCGG
>JAODNJ010000381.1 GCA_025465155.1 Frankiales bacterium | reverse complement strand
AGCGGGGTCATGCGGGCCGCGGCGTCGGAGCCGAACAGCCGGTCGTGCATGGTGAGCGCGAAGCGGTCGGACATGCCCGAGACGTAGTCGACGACCTGCGTCACCGCGTCGGCCTCGACGTCGCGGTAGCTGGCCGGGATCAGTTCGGGGTGGGCGAGGTGGTGGTCGACCAGCCGCTGGATCACCTCGATCGCGACGTGCTTCTGCCCCGCCGCCGTGGGTGACTCGTAGACCCGCTCGAACATGAAGGCCCGCAGTTCGTGCATGGCCTCGAGCTGCTCGGGCGCCATGACGACCGCGCCGGCGGTGTTCTCCGGCGACAGGCTGCCCTGTACGACGGCGTCGATCATCGCCCCGACCATCTCGCTCCCGGGCTCCCCGAAGGCCAGCTGCGCCGAGGCCGGGAGGTCGGACACCTCGAGGACGCCGGCGCGCACGGCGTCCAGCGCGTCGTGCGAGAGGTAGCCGATCCGGTCGGCATAGCGGACGCACTCGCCCTCGCGGGTGGCCGGAGGCGGGGTGATCTTCCAGCTGTGCGCGCGAATCCCGTCGCGCACCTCCCAGGTGAGGTTCAGGTGCTCCAGGACCTCGACGATCCGCACCCCCTGGGCCGCGTGGTGCCATCCACCGGGGACGTAGGGATCGAAGGCCGCCTCGCCGATGTGCCCGAACGGCGAGTGGCCCACATCGTGAGCGAGCGCGATCGCCTCGGCGAGAGTGTCGTTGAGCCCCAGCACGCGGGCCAGGGACCGGGCCACCTGGGTCACCTGAAGCGTGTGCGTGAGCCGGGTGACGAAGTGGTCGCCGTCGGGGTTCAGGAAGACCTGGGTCTTGTGCTTGAGCCTGCGGAACGCCTTCGCGTGCAGGATCCGGTCGCGGTCGCGCTCGAAAGCCGTCCGCAGCGGATCCTCGGGTTCCGCGTGGGCGCGGCCGCGGCTCGCCGTCGACCTGACGGCGGCCGGAGCGAGCTCCTGCTCGGCCAGCTCGCGGTCGGCGCGGTCGGTGAACCGGAACGGCCCGGATGCGGCGACGCTCATCGCCCGCGGCTCAATCGGCCAGCCGGACGCCGAGCAGCGCGTCGACCAGGTCGCGGACGAGGGCCGGGGCGCCGTCCTCCACGCCAGGTCCGCCGTCGCGGTGCGCCAGCGTCGCCTCCGCCCAGGCGTCCACAGCGGCGATGGCCCCCGGGCTGTCCAGGTCGTCGGCGAGCCGCTCCCGGACCGCCGTGAGGACCGGTTGCGCCGGGGCACCTGCGGGAAGCGCGACGGCGCGCCGCCAGGAGGCGAGCCGCTCCTGGGCGGTGCGGAGCAGGTCCGGCATCCACGCGCGGTCGGTGCGGTAGTGCCCGGAGAGCAGCGCGAGGCGGATGGCCATCGGGTCGACGCCGTCGCCGCGCAGCCGGGAGACGAACACCAGGTTGCCGCGGGACTTGCTCATCTTCTCGCCGTCCAGCCCGATCATCGCCGAGTGCACGTAGGCCCTGGCGAACGGCGCGGTGTCGGTGAGCGCCTCGGCGTGGACGGCGGAGAACTCGTGGTGCGGGAAGATCAGGTCGCTGCCGCCGCCCTGGACGTCGAAACCCATGCCGATGGTGTCGAGCGCGATCGTGGCGCACTCGATGTGCCAGCCGGGGCGCCCGGTGGTGCCCTGTGGCCCGGGCCACGACGGCTCGCCCGGGCGCTGCCCGCGCCAGAGCAACGGGTCGAGCCGGTTGCGCTTGCCCGGCCGGTCGGGGTCTCCCCCGCGCTCGGCGAAGAACCGCAGCATCGTCGCCTCGTCGTACCGGGACTCGCTGCCGAAGTCGGGGGCGCGCGAGACGTCGTGGTAGACGTCGCCGGTGCCGTCGTCGAGCGCGTAGGCGTCGCCGTCGGCGAGGAGCTGCTCGATCTTCACCACGATCCGCGGAATGGCCTCGACCGCGCCGACGTAGTCATCCGGCGGCAGGACCCGCAAGGCGGTCATGTCCTCGCGGAACAGCGCGGTCTCCCGCATGGCCAGGACGATCCAGTCCTCTCCGTCGCTCTCGGCCCGCTCCAGCAGCGGGTCGTCGATGTCGGTCACGTTCTGGACGTACCGGACCGCGTGGCCGGCGTCCCGCCACACCCGGTTGACCAGGTCGAACGCCAGGTACGTGGCCGCGTGGCCGAGGTGCGTGGCGTCGTACGGGGTGATCCCGCAGACGTACATCCGCGCCGTACCCTCCGGCCGGACGGGCACGACCCGGCCGCGGGAGGTGTCGTGGACCGAGAGCACGGGACCGGCCCCGGGCAGGGTCGGGAGCAGCGGGGCAGGCCAGGAGAGCACGTGCCGAGCGTAGAGCGACGTACCGATGCCGCCGGCCGGGGAGCCCGGGCGTGGTGGCTTGTCGGAGGACTGCCCTAGCGTCGGACCCCCAGGATCACGGGTACGGGATCCCCGCCGCGGAGGGAGCAGCCATGGAGATCGACGAGTACCTGCCGGTACTGCAGCTGACCAACGCCCGGTTCGCCGACGCGGCGGCCGCCGCGGTGCTGGAGAAGGGCTGGCGCGCCCACGTACCCGGCTGCCCCGGCTGGAACCTGGCCGACCTCGTCTGGCACCTGGCGGAGGTGCAGAACTTCTGGGCCTGGATCGTGCACACCCGGGCCGAGGACCCGTCGGGCTACGTCGAGCCCGCCCGCGTCCCCGACGTCGAGCTCCTGGGGTACTTCCTGGGCAGGTCCGCGGAACTGGAGACCGTGCTCGCGGGCGCCGACCCGGACGAGCGGGTCTGGACCTGGGCACCGCGCCAGGACGTCGCCTTCGTGCTGCGCCGGCAGACGCACGAGGCGGTTGTCCACACGGTCGACGTGGAACAGGTGCTGGACGACGTCCGCCCGATCCCCGCCGACGTCGGGCTGGACGGCCTGGACGAGTGGCTCGAGGTGATGGTCCCCGGGGCGCTGCCGAACGGGCCGCCGCCGGACGCACACCCCGTCGTCTTCCACGCGGTCGACGCCGATGCCGAGCGCCGGCTGTTCCCCGGCGCCCGGCCCTTCCCCATCGCCACGCTGACCGGTAACGCCGGCGACCTTCAACTCGCCGTGTGGCGGCGGGTGCCGCTCGAGGTCCTGACCGTGGACGGCGACGGCCTCCAGGCGGCCGCGATGATCGGTCTCGTCAGCCTGGAGTAGGCCGTGCAGCGGCAGCTCGTGTGGGCGGGGACGGACGCCTGGCGCGCCGAGTCCGCGCTGGTGGCGGCGGGCGAGGGGAGGTTCGCGGCGACCGGCGTGCAGCTCGGGGTCCTGCCTGTCCCCTATCGGCTCGACTACCGGCTGGAAGCCGGGCCCGCGTGGGTCACGCGGCTCCTCGACGTCACGGCGGTGGGTCCGGGCTGGCGCCGCTCCGCGCGCCTGACGCGGGACGACGCCGGTCGGTGGGCCTACCGGGCGGTGGCGCTCGGGGAGTCGGACCTGCCGGAGCCGGTGTGCGACCCCGGCTCCTTCGAGGGGGCCCTCGACTGTGACCTGGGCCTGTCGCCGCTCACGAACACCATGCCGATGCTGCGGCAGGGTCTGCACCGGAGCCCGGGGGCGGTGGACCTGACCATGGCCTGGATGTCCGTGCCGGACCTCGCAGTGGTCGCGTCCGTCCAGCGCTACGACTACGTGGGGACGACGGCCACGGGATCAGCCGTGCGGTTCTCCAGCGGCTCGTTCGTCGCGGACCTGACCGTGGACGGCGACGGGTTCGTGATCGACTATCCCGGGCTGGCGCGCCGCGTCGCCGGCGACGGTCCTCCCGGCGCACCGTGACGACGACGCGAGATCGGCGGTCTCGTGGCGATCGGTGGCTCACGGCCACGAGAACGCCGATGTCGTTCGCGACCTGTGGACGGCGTCGGCGCGCGGGGAGCCTGTTGGGCCACCCTTCTGCGGTGCCGAGCCGACGCGTTCGTTCCCGACTGACCCGCCCCGCCACCCGGGCGACCGCTCGCGCCGAGGGAATTCGCGACTGGCAGCTGCGCCATACGGACGTCGAGCGGCTGTCGCGGGACACCTACGTGCCGCGCTCGCTGTCGGGTGAGGTCACCACCCGGCTGGCCGCGGCGTTGCTGACGGCGCCCGCGGGGGCCGTCGCGAGCCATCGCACGGCAGCCGCCCTGTGGGGCCTGCAGATCCCCATGCAGGAACCAACCGATCAGCGGGTCGACCTGACCGTTCCGCTCGCGTCACGGGCGGAGAGCCGGCGGGACCGCCGGGTGTACCGCTGCGACCTTCTGGAAGGGGACGTCACCCGGCGCCGGTCGCTGCCCGTCACCACACCCGAGCGGACGTGGCGGGACCTCGCAGGGGTCCTCCAGCCCGGCCCCCTGCTTGCCGTCACCGACCAGCTGCTCGACGACTGGTGCCGGCTCACCGACCTGGAGGCCCAACTGGCTGCCCGGCCGTCCGGTCGCGGGTCTGCCCGCGCCCGCACGGTCCTCCCCCTGGGTAACGGGCGAGCCGAGTCGCCGATGGAATCGGTGCTGCGGTGGCTCCTGCACGAGGCCGGGGTCCCGGCTCCGGTCGTGCAGCACCTTGTGCACGACGGCAGAGGGAGGTTGCTCGGCCGCGCCGACCTGGCGTGGCCCGATCGCCTGTTGATCGTCGAGTTCGACGGCGACGTCCACCGGGAGCGGTCCGTGTTCGTCAAAGACCTGCGCCGGCAGAACGCGCTCGTCGCCGAGGGATGGACGGTTCTCCGCTTCTCCTCGGCCGACATCCTGGGGCGCCCGGCTGCGGTGATCACCGAGATCCTGCGCGCCCTCCGCTGACGACATCGGCGGTCTCGGGGCCGTCAGCGGCTGATCGCCACGACATCGCCGATCTCGTGCCGGGGAGGGACGGCGTCGCGCTGGAACGACGGTCAGAAGGGCGGCCAGGGCAGCGCCGGCCACTCCCCGCGCGGCTCGGGGTGTCGGCCGCTGCGCAGCAGATCGGCCACCCGCTGCTGGGTGCGGCGGACCTCCCGGCGGGTCAGGTGCTCGTGTAACTGATCACCGAGATCGCCGAGCAGCTCGACGGTCAGCCGCTCGAGCACCTCGACGGCCTCGGCCGGCAGCGGCTGGCCGGCCCACCGCCAGAGCAGCGTGCGCAGCTTCGGCTCCACCGAGAAGCAGATGCCGTGGTCGACGCCGTACACGTGCCCGTCGGTGGTCGGGATGATGTGGCCGCCCTTGCGGTCGGCATTGTTCACCACCGCGTCGAAGACAGCCATGCGCCGCAGCGCGGTCAGGTCGCGGCGCACGAACGCCGCCAGATCGACGCTCTCGTCGCCGTCGATCCACAACTGCACCATGCCGGGGCCGAACGGACCCTCCCGCAGCACGGTCGGCGGCACGATACCCCAGCCGGTGGCCTCCGAGACCAGGTGGGCGGAGACCTCGCGGCCGGCGAGCGTGCCGTCCGGGAAGTCCCACAGCGGCCGCTCCCCCGCCACCGGCTTGTAGACGCACTCGCCGCAGAGGGTCGACGTGCGGATGGACCCCACGAGGGTCACGTTGCTCGCGTCGAGCATGCGGCCCTCGAGGTCGATCACGCCCTCGAGCAGCAGGGTGCGGGCCTCGGCGTCGTCCCGGGGAGGCCGTAAACCGGCGTCCCGCCCGGGCCCTGCGGGTTGCTCGCTCATGGGTGACCGCCGGTCAGCGGCGGTAGCCGTTCTGCCGCGGGCAGACGTGGCCGGTCGGGTCGAGCGGAAGGGAGCACAGCGGGCAGGAGGGGCGGCCGGCGGCGACGACCCGGCGGGCGCGGGCCACGAAGGCGCGGGCCGCGCCGGGCGTGATGGTCACGCGCAGAGCGTCGGGCCCGTCATCGCTGTCGGAGAGGATCGCGTCCTCGTCGATCGGCTCCTCACCTGCGGCGACGGCCTCGACGACGACGGCGTGCGCCTCGCCGTCCCAGGCCAGGCCCATGGCCGCGACGCGGAACTCCTCGTCGACGGGCGGGGTCAGGGGCTCCAGGTCGTCGACCTCGGCGTCGGGCGGGATCACGGTGCCGACGCGGCTGGCGATCTCGTCGAGCAGCTCGCTCAGCCGGTCGGCGAGCACCTGCACCTGCGACTTCTCCAGCGCGACGCTGACCGTGCGGGCCGAGTCGGACGCCTGCAGATAGAAGGTCCGATCACCGGGCTGCCCCACGGTTCCGGCGACGAACCGGGCCGGGCGTTCGAAAAGGAAGACCTGACGGGGCACGGGCCCAGGTTACGCGGGGAGGACGACCGGTCGAGCCGACGACACAGGGTCCCCCGCTGCTCACGCCGCGGGTCCGGCGCCGCCGCCCACCACCGCGTCGGAGGAGGCCGTCCGCCGCCGTCGCCGCTTCGGCGGTGGCATCAGCGCCGCGACGTCGCCACCCGTGTCGTTCATCCGCACCACGAACGGCCGGGTCTCGCTGTAACTGATCACCGAGACCGAGGCCGGGTCGACGACGATCCGCTGGAACTGGTCCAGGTGCAGCCCCAGCGCGTCGGCGAGGATCGCCTTGATGACGTCGCCGTGGCTGCACGCCAGCCAGACGGCATCCGCGCCGAGCTCGGCGTTCCAGGCGCGGACGGCGGCCACCGCGCGGGCCTGGGTCTGCGCCAGCCCCTCCCCCTCCGCGCCCGGGAAGACCGCGGCCGACGGATGCTGCTGGACTACCTTCCACAGGGGCTCCTTGGCCAGTTCCTTGATCGGCCGGCCGGTCCAGTCGCCGTAGCGGGCCTCGCCGAGCCGGTCGTCGGGGCGGACGGCCAGGTCGCGGCCGGCCGCCACGGCCGTCGCCGTCTGCAGGCAGCGCTCCAGCGGGCTGCTCACGACCGCGGCCAGCGGCACCGTCGACAGCCGCTCCGCGACCGCCTGCGCCTGCTTCTCGCCGTTCTCGTCGAGTTGCACGCCCGGAGTCCACCCGGCCAGCACGCCGCTGGTGTTCGCCGTCGTCCTGCCGTGGCGAAGGAGGATGACGGTGGTCACGGCGGCACAGCCTAGGCCGACGGCCTGGCGGTTCCGCTCAGCGCGGGGACAGCACGCCCGCGCCGACCAGGCCGAGCACGAGCAGCCCGACCAGGACCCGGTAGACGACGAACGGGGTGAAGCTGCCCCGGGTGAGGTAGCGCAGCAGCCAGGCGATCACCAGGAGTCCGACCGCGAAAGAGATCACCGTGGCGGCGATCGTGGGCTTCCAGGCGATGCCCGCGCCGTGCAGTCCGGTCGTGTGCAGGGCCTTGTAGGCCTCGTACAGCCCCGAGCCGAGCACGGCGGGGATCGCGAGCAGGAAGGAATACCGCGCCGCGGCCTCGCGCGTGTACCCGATGAACAGCCCCGCGGTGATGGTGCCGCCCGAGCGGGAGACGCCGGGGATCAGGGCCAGCGACTGGGCCAGGCCGAAGAGGATCCCGTCGCCGACGGTGAGGTCGCGCAGCTGCCCCTTCTTCACGCCCACCCGGTCGGCCCAGTAGAGGATCAGCGAGAACGCGACCAGGGCGATGGCCTCGATGCGCAGGTCGCGGAACGTCGTCTCGATCTTGTTCTGGAAGATCAGCCCCAGGACGACGATCGGGAGGCTCCCGATGATGATCAGCCAGCCCATTCGGGCATCCGGATCGCCCTTGCGCCGCCCGATCAGCGAGGCCAGCCAGGCGAACACGATCCGGCCGATGTCGCGGGCGAAGTAGACCAGGACGGCGAGCTCGGTGCCGATCTGGATGATCGCGGTGAACGCGGCGCCGGGGTCCTTCCAGCCGAACGCGGCGCCCACGAACCGCAGATGCGCGCTCGAGGAGATCGGCAGGAACTCGGTCAGGCCCTGCACGACCCCGAGGACGACGGCTTCGAACCAGCCCATCGCGCTCAGCCCCGGCCGGCGGAGGCGCCGGATGCGGTACGGGCGGGCGGCGAAGCAAGTCCGGCGAACACGTCCAGTCACCCTACGGCCGCAGGCCGTATCCGGAACCCCGTGTCGGGTGCGCCCGGCGCGCCGCGCCGGCAACCTGCGGCGCCGCACCCCCGGGTGCGGCGCTCCTCGGCCGGTGTCCGTGGCCGCCGGTAGGTTGGCCGGTCGTGGAGCAACGGGCGCTCGGGCGCAGCGGCCTGGTCGTGTCGCGGCTCGGGCTGGGAACCATGACCTGGGGCCGGGACACCGACGAGGACGAGGCCGCCATGCAGCTGACGGCCTTCGTCGACGCCGGCGGCACGCTGGTGGACACCGCCGACGTCTACTGCGACGGCGAGAGCGAGCGGACTCTCGGCCGGCTGCTGACCGACGTCGTTCCCCGGTCGGACGTGCTCATCGCCACGAAGGCGGTGGGCCGCACGGCGTCGGGTCCCATGGGCCGCGGCGCCTCGCGCGGGCACCTGCTGGCCGCACTGGACGCCTCGCTGGAGCGGCTCGGCGTCGAGCACGTCGATCTCTGGCAGTTGCACGCCTGGGACGACGCGACGCCGATCGAGGAGACCCTCGCCGCCTGCGACACGGCGGTGGTGTCGGGCCGGGCGCGGTACATCGGGATCAGCAACTTCACCGGCTGGCAGACGGCGCAGGCGGCGACCTGGCAGCGGGCCTGGCCGGGGCGCACGCCGCTGGTCAGCGCGCAGGTCGAGTACTCGCTGCTCCAGCGCGGGGTCGAGCGGGAGGTGGTGCCGGCGACGGAAGTACTCGGCCTCGGCGTCCTCGCGTGGTCGCCGCTGGGCCGGGGCCTCCTGACCGGCAAGTACCGGCACAGCACGCCGTCGGAGTCACGCGGGGCCTCGCCGCAGTGGCAGGGGTTCATCGACGGGCTGCGCTCGCCGAAGGCCGACCGGATCGTGGAGGCCGTGATCACCGCGGCCGAGGGGCTGGGCACCAGCCCGCTCGCGGTCGCGCTGGCGTGGGTGCGGGACCGGCCCGGCGTCGTCGCGCCGATCGTGGGCGCCCGCACGGCGCAGCAGCTCCAGGCATCCCTGGACGCCGACGGCGTCCGGCTGCCGGCCGCGATCCGGACGGCGCTGGAGGACGTCTCCGCGCCGCCGTTCTCCTACCCCGAGCGCCGGACGGAACGGTGACCGCGGCCCCCTCCCCCACGCCCGGGCCCGACCCGGTCTTCGCCGCCTTCTGCGCGGCGGGCCTGTGGCCCGGCCTGGGCAAGCGGACGGCGGCCGAGCTGCCCGGCGTCGGTATCACCTCGCCGCACGACGTTCGCGCCGACCGGCTGCTGAAGCTGCCCCGCGTGGGCAAGCAGCGCGCCGAGCGGCTGTTCTCCTCCTTCATCTCGGCGCAGCCCACCTACGAGGTGGTCGAGCTGCTGATCGGCGCCGGGCTGAACCCGCGGCTGGCGGCCGGCGTGGCCGACGGACTCGGTCCCGACGCCGCCCGGCGGCTCCGGGACGACCCGTGGGCCCTCCTGGCCCTCACCGGTGTGAACCTGAACGACGCCGACCGGCTGGCGATCGCGGTCCTGCCCGGGGTCGACCGGCAGGACACCCGCCGCGGCCGGGCGATCGTGGCCATGACGCTCCGGACGGCGACCCGCGACGGGCACACGATGCTGCCCGCCGATCTGGTGACAGCGGCGCTCCAGGCCGAGGGGATCGGCGATCCGGCGGCGGCGGTGGTCGCTGCGGTGGAGTCCGGGGACGTGCTCGAGCACGAGCCCCCCGAGCCAGAGGGCGCGCCGGGCGGGACCGATGCCGCGGAGGCCGAACCGGATCCGGCGCTGCGGAGGCTGTCGCTGGCCCGCTACGGGATGGCCGAGGAGGCGGTGGCGGAGAACGTCGCCAGGCTCGCGGCGTCGGCGGAGCGGATCGCGGACCCGGCGTCGGTGCGCACGGTGGCCAAGGGCCTGGACAAGGCCCAGCAGGCGGCGGTGGCGCAGGTCCTCGGCGCCGGGGTCAGCCTGCTCACCGGCGGCCCGGGCACCGGCAAGAGCCGGACGGTGGCGTCGATCGTGAAGCTGCTCCGGGCCAGGGGCGTGGAGGTCGCGCTGGCCGCGCCTACCGGCCGGGCTGCGAAGCGGCTGGAGGAGCTGACCGACCACCCCGCCGTCACCGTGCACCGTCTGCTGGGCGCGCAGGGCACATCCGGTGGCTTTGCGCGGAACGAGGAATGGCCACTCGACGCCGACGTCGTCGTCGTCGACGAGGCCTCCATGCTGGATGTCGAGCTCACCGCGGCGCTCCTGGAGGCCTGCCCCGACGGCACGCATCTGCTGCTGGTGGGTGATCCGGCCCAGCTGCCGTCGATCGGGCCCGGGCACGTGCTGGGCGACCTCATCGACTCCGGCGTCGTTCCTGTGACGGAGCTGACCACCCTGTACCGGCAGGCAGAGGGTGGCGCCATTGCGCGGCTCGCCACCGCCGTCCGGGGCGGGGAGCTGCCGCCGGTGGACTCGCCGGACCGCGAGGTCGTCGTCGTGCCGGCCACCGGGTCGGGCGAGGCGGCGCGGCGGGTGGTGCAACTGGTCACCGATTCCATCCCGCGGGCCCTCGGCATCGGCCCGGGCTCCGTGCAGGTCGTGACGCCGGTGCACCGCGGGCCGGCCGGGACGATCGAGCTCAACAAGGCCCTGAAGGCGGTGCTGAACCCGGGCGACGGCACGGTCTTCGGTTTCGACGTCGGCGACCGGGTGGTGGCGACGGCGAACCATCTCGACCTCGAGCCGATCGGATTCGCGAACGGCGAGGTCGGGGTGGTCACCGGCACCGGGGAGGGCTCGCTGGACGTGGCGTTCGCCTCGGGTCCGGTGACGGTGACCGGCAATGCCCTGCCCGATCTGCGGCACGGGTGGGCGATCACGGTGCACCGGGCACAGGGGTCGGAGTGGCCCGGCGTCGTCGTCGTCCTTCCGCCGGAGGCGGGCGGAATGCTGTCGCGGCCGCTGGTCTACACGGCGCTGACCCGCGCCCAACGGCACCTGTCGGTCGTGCACGCGTCGGGCGCCGCGCTGGCGAGGGCGGTGCGCGAGGTCGACGCCCGGCCCCGGCGCACGCGCCTGGCCGAGTTGCTACGGGAGAACGCGGACTGACCTCCGATGCGCGAGAACCGCCGCACGCGCGCCGACTCCCGTGGACGTGGGTTCGGCGGAATCGGTGTTCAGCGGCCTGCCGCTCCCCCTCTGTTGGGGCAGAACGTTCCCGAGAGGACGTCGGTCAGCTCAGGACGTCGTCGTCGTCCACGGGGGCGTCGGTTTCCTGCTCCAGGACGTCGGCGTCGTCGGCCTCGCGATCGCCGACGGCACGGAGCCTGGTCTCGGCGTCGCGCGGGTCGGC
>JAODNJ010000372.1 GCA_025465155.1 Frankiales bacterium | reverse complement strand
AGCACGCCGGCGGCCTACAACGACGGCGCCTGGCACCTGGCGACCGGCACCTTCTCCCCCGGCACCGGCCTGCGGTTCTACGTCGACGGCGTTCTCATCGGCTCGAACACGCAGACGACCGCCGCGGAGAACTACACCGGCTACTGGCGGATCGGCTACGACAACCTGACCAGCTGGCCCGGCGCGCCGTCCAGCTTCCACTTCAAGGGCACGGTGGCGCAGGCGAGCGTCTACGACCGCGTGCTGACCGCCGACGAGGTGGCCGGCCAGTACCTCGCGGGCAGGTGACCGACCGCGCTCAGTCGCGCCAGATTCCGGCGAAGTGGTGCACGGGGCCGTGTCCCGAGCCGATGCCCAGGCCGGCTCCGCCCTCCAGGGCGCGCTGGAGATAGTCCCGGGCCTGCTCGATCACGGCCGGCCAGTCGGGGTCGCGCTCGGCGTCCCGGCCGGCCTCCCGGTGGGCGACCCGCCTGCGGGCGACGAGCGCGGCGATCGCCGAGGACAGCGTGCAGCCGGTGCCGTGCGTCGCCGTCGTCCGCACCCGCGGACGTCGGGTCACCGTGATGCCGGACGCCGTCGCGAGGACGTCGACGCTCTCCTCGCCGCCCAGGTGACCGCCCTTCAGGAGCACCGCCCGCGGCCCCAGCCCCAGCAATCGCTCCGCCTGCCCTGACAGCTCGGCTTCTTCCCGCGCGGGGGCGCCGCCGAGCAGCACCGCCGCCTCCGGCACGTTGGGGGTGATCAGGTCGACCACGGGGAGCAGGTCGGTGCGGAGAACGTCGATGGCGTCGTCTCCCACGAGCCGGTCGCCGCTGGTGGCGACCATGACCGGATCGCAGATCACCGGTCCGGGCCGCAGCTCGGCCAGGACGGTGGCCACCTCCCTGACCACGCCGGCGGAGCCGAGCATGCCGAGCTTGGTGGCGTGCACCTCGACGTCGTCGAGCAGCGTCCGCAGCTGCAGGCCGACGAAGTCGGCAGGCACCGGGTGCACGCCGGTGACTCCGCGGGTGTTCTGCGCGGTCAGCGCGGTCAGGACAGCGGTCCCGTAGGTACCGAGGGCGCTGAAGGTCTTCAGGTCCGCCTGGATGCCGGCCCCACCGCTCGGGTCGCTCCCCGCCACGGTGAGCGCCACCGCCGTCATCGCCGGTCCACTGCGGACCGGCCGCTGGAGATCTCCGTCCTCAACCGCCGCGCCACGGCCGCCGGGTCGGCAGCGGTGCAGAGCGCCGACACCACGCAGATCCCGTCGACTCCCGTCGCCGCCGCCTCGGCCGCCCGCTCGACGTCGATGCCCCCGATGGCCACGGCGAGGAGCCCCGCGTCCCGCGCGGCGACGGTCAGCTCTCGCGTGGTGGCGGTGCCCAGCGCCGGGCCGGCGTCCGGCTTGGTGGGCGTACCCCACAGCGGGCCGAGCCCCACCAGGTCGACCGTCCCCGCCGGCAGCGCCAGCGCCGCGTCGAGGTCTGCACCGGAGGAGATCGACAGCCCCACGTGCCGATCGGGACCGATCGCCGCGCGGGCCTCGGCGGGAGGCAGATCATCCTGGCCGACGTGCAGCCCGTCGGCACCGGTGAGGACGGCGACGTCGACGGCGTCGTTGACGACGACCCACACGTCCGGCCGGTCGGCGACCGCCTCCCGTACCGCACGGGTGAGTTCGGCGAGCTCGCGCGGGGAAGCCGCCTTGTCCCGCACCTGCACGGCGGTCACCCCCCCGGCGACGGCCGCTCGTACGACGTCGGCCACCGGGCGGGGCCGGCACAGCTGGGTGTCGGTCACCAGGTACAGGGTGGGGTCGAACGGCGGCCTCATCCGGCGTCCCGCAGGTCGGCACGGGTGAGCGCGTCTCCGTCGAGGGCGTCGAGCGCGTCCAGCCACTGCGCGGCGAACGTGCCCGGGCCGTCGGCCAGATCCGCGGCGATCTCGGCCGCGAGCGCGACGTGCGCGTGCGCCGCCACCGCGCCCACCAGGGGATCGTCGGTCACGGCCACGTAGGCCGCGACCAGCGCGCCGAGGGCGCAGCCGGCGCCGGTGGTCCGCGTCAGCAGGGCGGAGCCGCCGCCCACCCGCACGGTCCGGTCTCCGTCGGTGATCAGGTCGACGGGGCCGCTCACCGCGACCACCCCGCCGGTCCGGCCGGCCAGGGCGGCCGCGGCCGCGGCCGCCTCGTCGGTGCCCGCGGTGCTGTCCACGCCGCGGCCGCCGGCGCCGGATCCCGCGAGGGCGAGGATCTCCGAGGCGTTGGCACGCACCACGGCCGGCCGGTGCTCCAGCAGTCCGGTGGCCAGGGTCGTCCGGTAGGCGAGGCCGCCGACGGCGACCGGGTCCAGGACCCACGGCACCCCGGCAGTGGCGGCCGATCGCGCCGCGAGCCGCATCGCCTCGGCGGTGCGCGCGTGCACGGTGCCGACGTTGACCAGCACGGCCGAGGCCACGGCCGCGAACTCGCCGGCCTCCTCGGGTGCGTCGACCATCGCCGGTGCCGCCCCGACGGCCAGCAGGGCGTTGGCGGTCAGCGTCTGGACGACGGTGTTGGTCAGGCAGTGCACCAGCGGTCCGCGGGTGCGCAGCGCCTCGCGGGCGGCGGCCAGCTCGACGGTCTCCACGTCGTGACATCCCTTCGCCAGTGTCAACTGGAGCAGGTTCGACGGGTGTGCTCTCAGTCCCGGGCGGGACACCCCGTGCCACTTACCGGCCGAACGTAACAGCCGCCCCTCAGGGGGGCGTCGCCCGCCGGGTGCCGTCACCGCTAGCGTGGCGGCGTCACGCGGGAGCCCTTCCAGGGGCTGAGAGGGCGGCTGGGGCCGCCGACCGTTCGAACCTGACCGGGTCATGCCGGCGTAGGGAGCACGAGATGCGCGCTGTTCGGTTCCACTCCGTGGGGCAGCCCCCCGTCCTGGAGGACGTCGACCCGCCCCGGCCCGGCCCCGGTGAGGTGCTGCTCGACGTGGCCGCGGCCGGCGTCTGCGGCACGGAGCTGCACTTCCTCGACGGACTGCTCGCCCCCGCCCGCACGCCGATCACGCTCGGCCACGAGGTGGCCGGGACCGTCGCCGAGGTCGGGGCCGGCGTCGTCGACGTGGCGGTCGGTGACCGCGTCGCGGTCCACTACCTGCACCCCTGTGGCCGGTGTCACTGGTGCCGGGCGGGCGACGACCATCTCTGCGACGCGCCCCTGGGCTTCCTCGCCTTCGTCACCGACGGTGGCTTCGCCGACCAGCTCGTCGTCCCGGCGTCGGCTACCGTCCCGGTACCGGGTTCGGTCTCCCTGCCGCTGGCGGCCACTCTCTGCTGCAGCGGCAGCACGGCGCTGCACGCGGTCGCGACGGCCGGGGTCTCGGCGGGTGACACGGCCGTCGTCTACGGCGCCGGTGGGGTCGGGCTGGCCATCGTCCAGGTGCTGCGGGAGCGCGGTGCGCGGGCGATCGCGGTGGCGCGCAACCCCGAGCGCCTGGCGCTGGCCCGGGAGCTGGGGGCGGACGCCACCGTCGACGGCACGAGCGACGACGTCGCCGCGGCGATCCGGGCGGCCACGGGCGGGACGGGCGCCGACGCCGTCTTCGAGCTGGTCGGGACGCGGGCCACGAGCTCGGCGGCGCTGGCCGCCCTCGGCAAGGGTGGTGCGCTGGTCTACGTCGGCTACAGCTTCGACCGCATCGAATTCGATCCGCTCTCGCTCGTCGTCCCGGAGCAGCGCATCCTCACCTCGGTCGGCAACCGCCGGGCGGAGCTGGTCGAGGCGCTCGACCTCGCCGCGCGGGGCCGGTTGCGGAGCGTCGTCACCGAGCATCCCCTCGACGACGCCGTCCGCGTGCTGGACGAGCTGCGCGCCGGACGCGTTCTGGGGCGGGCCGTCCTGGTCCCCTGAGACCCGCGCTCGCGCCGCGGTCGTGCCACCGGCGGGCCGTCCTCATCGGGTGAGGCCATCGGTCTCCCGTGCGGTGCTCAGCTGTCGGTGAGCGAGGCGGCGGGCAGCCAGTCGGCGTCCAGCAGCTGGGCCACCTCCTCGAGCGACGAGGTGTCCGCACCCGCAGTGGAGCCACTGACCGCCAGCCGCTCCACCATGACCCGGGCGACCTGCTCCTCCACCGTCTCCTCGGCGTAGGCGATCCGCCAGGGGGAGCTGCGCCCGTCACGGTGCGTCCGGCCGGTGACCTGCCGGGCCTGGATCCCGGAGAACCGCGGCTGGTGGAACAGCCCGACCCGGGGGACGTCGGACGCGGTGGATCCGTCGGGCAGCAGCTCGCCGGCGTGCAGGCTGATCGACGCGGTGACCGTGAAGACGCACACCGGCGCCTTGCCGCTCTGGAAGCGCAGCCGCTCGGCCTCGACATCGAACCGGTCCCGCCCGTAGATGCCGGCGACGGCGATCCCGGAGTCCAGCAGCGCCGCGCGGATGGGATCGGCCGCGGTCTCGACGAACTCCACCGACACCGCGACCTGCCGCTCCGCCTCCACCTGGGCCTTCACCCAGTCGACGGTGGCCTGCACCCGGATCAGCCCGGCCTTCTGCCGGAACCGGAGCAGGGCGGCCCGGCCCCGCGCGGCCTGCCTTCCCGTGCGGGCCAGCTGCATCTCGGCCCGGAACTCCTGCCACTCCGACTCGTACGAGGCCCGCTCGGCGGGCGTCAGAGTGACCGGGGTCCCGGTCACGGTCACCGGCCCCCACGGCGCGGACCGGTGCAGCGACGCGGGCGGGTTCCCGTCGGTGAGCCAGCCCTGCAGCCGGGCGAGATCGGCCCGCCGCCGGTCGGGGTCCTCCGTCCACTGCCAGCCGTAGCGGCCTCGTTCCACGTGGAACCCCTTCGCGGCCAGCCGCGCCGCCAGGTCCGCCCAGTCGCGCAGCGGCTCGGCGTGGGCAGCGGCGAACTCCGGCGCCAGGTAGGGCAGCTCCAGGGGCGTGTGCGCCGGCGTGGCGGTGGCCGCGACGACGAACGGTGCGTCCTTCACCCGGGCCGCGCCCGACACCGCCTTCCAGTGCTTCCACCGCTGGGTGGTCGTGTGCCGCACCATGTGCGCCTCGTCGCCGATGACGACGTCGAAGCGCCGCCCGGTGACCTTCTGCAGCGCGGCCACCTTGCCGAGCCGGTCCCACGTGGTGACGCACCAGCGCAGCCCGCCGTC
>JAODNJ010000341.1 GCA_025465155.1 Frankiales bacterium | reverse complement strand
CGCTGCGCCGACCCGGCCCACGATGCGATCGTGCCGGTTCCCGCCGGCCTCGACCCGCTGCTCGGCATCTATCTGGCGCAGCTGGGGCCGATCTGCGTCAACGGCCTCCTGCACGCGGCCGCCGACCTCTGCGGCCCGGGGGCCGGCATCGCGGACGGCGTCCGGGACCGGCGGGTGCTGGTCACCGGCGGGGGGATCATCGGCCTGTTCACGGCGCTGCTCGCCGCCCATCACGGCGCGGCCGCGGTGCTGGTGGCGGAGCCCTCGCCGGAACGCCGGGCCGCCGCGGCCGCGCTCGGGCTCCCGACCGTGGACGATGCCGACGGCCGGGCGTGGCTGCCGGTCAAGGAGCGCTGGTGGCACGCCCCGGGGGACGCGGGCGCCGACGTGGTCCTGCAGTGCCGGGGCTCGGACACGGCGCTGGCCACCGCGCTGAAGGCGCTGCGGCCGCAGGGCACCGTCGTCGACCTTGCCTTCTACCAGGGGGGAGCGGCCGCGGTGCGGCTCGGCGAGGAGTTCCACCACAACGGCCTGGCGGTCGTCGCCGCGCAGATCGGCCGGGTGCCGCGCGGGATGGCGGCTGCCTGGTCGCGCAGCGCGCTCGCCGAGGTCACTCTCGACCTGCTCCGGGCACGGGGCCCTGACATCCGGACGACGCTGATCACCGACGTCGTCCCGTTCGACGAGGGGCCGGCCTTCCTGGGCGAGCTCGCCGGCCGCCGGGCCGGGACGTTGCAGGCGGTGCTCCGGGTCGACGGCGGCTGACGGGAAGGTTCCGTGCGGATCCTGCTGATCGGCAACCACTGGACCGAGGGGCCGGGTGGAGCAGAGACCGTGCTCGTGCTCACGGCCGGGCTGCTGCGCGAGGCGGGCGCCGAGGTCGTGCCGTTCGCGGTCGCGGAGGAGCGCACGCTGCCGACGCCGCTCCGCGACCGGCTGCCCGTGGCCGCGGGCAGCGGCGCCCGCACCCGGTTCGGCGAGGCGTGGGCCGCAGTGTGGTCGGCGCGGGCCTACCGGGCGCTGGGCGACGTCGTCGACCGGGTCCGCCCCGACGTCGCGCACGTGCACCACGTCTTCGAGCGGCTCACGACGTCCGTCCTCGACCTGCTGCGCCGCCGCGGCGTGCCGACGGTGATGACGCTGCACGACTACAAGCCGGTCTGCCCGAACTTCCGTCTGTTCACCGGCGGCGTGCCCTGCACCCGCTGCCTGTCCGGGGGCCCCTGGCAGGTGGTGCGGCACCGGTGCCTGGAGGGTTCGCGCTGGCGGTCGGTCGCGGCGGCGGCGGACGCCTACGCCGCGCGCGCCCGCGGCCTCTACGACGGAGTGGACCGCTTCCTGGCCCCGAGCGGATTCCTCCGCGACCGGGTGGTCGAGGGCGGTCTCCCGGGCGGCCGCGTCGACGTCCTGCCGAACCCGGTCGTGGCCGCGGCGGCGCCCAGGGCCGCCCGCGCGGAACCGCCGGGAATCGTCTACGCGTCGCGGCTGGTGCCCGAGAAGGGCGTGGACGTCCTGCTCGACGCGGCCGCCCGGTTGCCGCCGGGGGTGCGCGTCCGGCTGATCGGGTCGGGCCGCGCCGAGGCGGCGGTGCGGGGCCGGGTCGCCGCCCAGTGCCTGCCGGTCGACGTCGCGGGGCCGTTGCCGCCCGCCGGCGTCGCCGACGCGCTCCGCGGCGCCGCCGCCGCCGTCCTTCCCGCCCTGTGGTGGGAGAACTGCCCCATGGCAGTCCTCGAGCCGGCCGCCCTCGGCGTGCCGGTGGTGGCGTCGGCCGTGGGCGGGATCCCCGAACTCGTCGACCACGGACGCACCGGCCTGCTGGTGCCACCCGGCGACGCCGGCGCGCTGGCCGCCGCGCTCCTGTGGGTGCTGGACCACCGCGCGGAGGCCGACCGGATGGGCCGGGCCGCCTGGCTGCGGACCCGGGAGCGGCACGATCCGGCGCGACACGTCGCGGCGCTGCTCGCCTGCTACGCCGAGGTCGGGGAGAGGGTGGCGGCGCGGTGAACGGAGGAGAGACGACGGCGGACCACGCGATCCGGGTCCTGGACGCGCTCGAGACCGCCGGATGCCGGGTGTCCCTCGAAGGCGGCTGGGGCGTGGATGCGCTCGCCGGCCGGCAGACCCGCCCGCACCGCGACCTCGATGTGGACATCGACGTGGAGCAGGAGGCCCGGGTGCTCGCCGTCCTCGAGAAGCTCGGGTACCGGGTCGAGAGCGACCGGCGCCCGAACCGGGTCGAGCTGGTCGCGGCCGACGGCAGCCGGGTCGACGTGCACCCGCTGGCCTTCGACGCCGACGGCGACGGCGTGCAGACCGGTCCGGCCGGGGAGCGTTACGTCTACCCGGCCGCGTCCTTCGTCACCGGCACGATTGCCGGGCGCCGGGTGGGCTGCCTCACCGCGGTGCAGCAGATCGCCTGGCACGGCGGGTACGAGCTCCGCGGCGTCGACCACGCGGATCTCGTCGTCCTGAGCGAGCTGACAGGCAACGGGGGCGCTTCCGGTGCGTGACCGGCTGCCTCCGTGGGCACAGCGGGTCCATGCTGCTCACCGCAGCCGACCCCTCGCAGCTGGTCCCCGCACGGGAGCAGATGGCGTTCACCCTCGGCTTCCACATCATCCTGGTTCCGTTCGGCGTCGCCTTCACCACGCTGATGCTGGTGGCGAACTACCGCGGCCTCCGCCACGGCGACCAGACGGCGCTGCTGCTGGCGCGCCGGTGGTCGCAGGTGGCCGCCGTGCTCTTCGCTGTCGGGGCGGTGTCCGGAACGGTGCTCTCCTTCGAGCTCGGCCTGCTCTGGCCCGGGCTCATGGGGCGCTACGGCGCGGCCTACGGGATCCCGTTCGCGGTCGAGGGGCTGTTCTTCTTCCTCGAGGCGATCTTCGTCGCGATCTACATCTACGGCTGGCGCCGGATGCGGCCGTGGGCGCACTTCTGGAGCGGCGTCCCGGTTCCGCTCGCCGGCATCGGCGGGACCTTCTCGGTCGTCTCGGCGAACGCGTGGATGAACCAGCCGGCCGGCGTCGACCTCCGCAACGGGCAGGTGGTCGGCGTCCATCCGCTCCAGGTCATCTTCAACCGGGCCTTCTGGTACGAGGCCGTGCACATGTTCCTGGCCGCGTACATGGTGGCCGGGTTCGTCATCGCCGGCGTCTACGCGGTCGGCTGGCTGCGCGGCCGTCGCGACCGCTACCACCGCCTCGGGCTGATCATCCCGTTCACCGTGGCGGCGATCGTCACGCCCGTCCAGATCTTCTTCGGTGACGTCATCGCCCGTGCGGTCTTCACCACCGAGCCGGCCAAGTTCGCCGCGATCGAGCTGCTCCCGCAGACCGGCACGCACGTCCCGGAGGTGTTGTTCGGCGCTCTGGTCGACGGAAAGGTCCGCTACGGCATCCCCATCCCCGACGGTGCGTCCCTGCTCTCCGGGTTCTCGCCGTCGACCCGGATCCTGGGGCTGGACGCCATCCCGAAGGAGGTCCGGCCGCCGGGTGACCTCGTCACCATCGTCCATCTGGCGTTCGACGTCATGGTGGGGATCGGCACGCTGCTGCTGCTGCTCTCCGCCTGGTACGCCCTGGGGTGGCTGCGCCGGCGCACCTTCCCGGAGAACCGGGTGTTCCTGGCCCTGACCGCGGTCTCCGGCGTGGTCACCGTCGTGGCGCTCGAGGCCGGCTGGGTCGTCACGGAGGTCGGCCGCCAGCCGTGGACGGTCGTCGGCCTGCTCCTGACCCGCGACGCGGTCACCACCTCCGGCAACATGTGGCCGTTCTTCGCGGGAACCGTGGCGCTGTACGTCGTCGTGGCCTACGGCACGTTCCTCGCGCTGCGGCTGCTCCGCCGGCGGTGGGCCGCCGCGGACGCGGAGGGCGATGCGTGGGCGGACGAGGGCGACGTTCCCTACGGGCCGTCGCGGGCGCGCTCGGACGCGGGAGCGGGCGCATGAGCACCTTCGCCGCCGTGGTCCTGTTCGTCGGCGTGGTCGCGTACGCGGTGTTCGGCGGCGCGGACTACGGGGCCGGCTTCTGGGACCTGACCGCAGGCGGCGCCGAGAGCGGCCGGCGCCCCCGGCACCTCGTCGACGAGGCGCTCGCGCCGGTGTGGGAGGCCAACCACGTGTGGCTGATCTTCTGCCTGGTGATGCTCTGGACGGCGTTCTCGCCGGCGTTCGCCGCGATCACGACCACCCTCTACATCCCGCTCGGGTTGGCGGCGCTGGGCATCGTCGTGCGCGGCTCCGGTTTCGCCTTCCGCAAGGTGATGGTGCGCACCGACCAGCAGCGGGTCACCGGTGCGGCGTTCGCCGTCTCCTCGGTGGTCGTGCCCTTCTTCCTGGGCACCGTCGCGGGCGGTATCGCCTCGGGCCGGGTGCCCAGCGGGGGGCACGGGGACGCCCTCGGCAGCTGGGTCAACCCGACGTCCCTGCTCGGCGGCGTGCTCGCGGTGATCGTCGTGGCCTTCGTCGCGGCCGTCTTCCTCACCGCGGAGGCCCGGATCCGCGGGGAGGACGACCTGGTGGCCTACTTCGGCCTCCGGGCCCGGATCTCCGCCTTCGCGGCGGGCGTGGTGGCGCTGGCCGGCATCGCGATCCTCCGGGCCGATTCGCCTCGCCTCTTCCACGGCCTGCTCAGCCGGGGCCTTCCGCTGGTGATCGTGTCCGGGGCGTGCGGGCTCGGCGCCCTGCTGCTCCTGCGGCGGCTGGCGCCCCGCCTGCTCCAGGTGCTCGCCGTGGGCGCCTCGGCGACGATCGTCGCGGGCTGGGGAGTCGCCCAGTACCCGTACCTGCTGGGCACCCACCTGTCGATCGGTGCCGCCGCCGCGCCCCGGGCCACCCTGATCGCCCTGACCGTCGTGGCCGCGGCTGCGCTCGTGCTCGTCGCGCCGTCCCTGGCGCTGCTCTTCGCGCTGCAGCAGCGTGGCCGCCTGGAGGCGTGAGGGCTCGGGAGCCCGGGGGAGGGAGCGGAAGACCGTGACCAGCCGGTCGGCGTGCGCGTCGAAGGTCCACCGCTCCCGGACGGCCAGCGCCGCGGTCCGGCCCCGTCGCCCGGCCAGCTCGGCGGAGAGGGCGGCGGCGACGTCGTCGGCCGACCGGTAGAACAGCCCGGTGCCGTCGCGGCGCAGCACCCGCTCGACCGACACCACCGACCTGGGGTTGGCCTGCTGCAGGGCCGGGAGACCGGCGGCCAGGAGGATCGGCAGCCGGGCAGGGGAGTTGAGGTCGTCCCAGGTCGCCCGTCGCAGGTCGCCGCCGTTGTCGCTGGGGAATCGGTGCAGCCAGCCGGCGTCGTAGCGGGACAGCTCCCGGACCCAGTTCTCGGGTCCCACGGCCGGATGCAGATGGACATGGTCCGGTGCGGCGGTCAGCGCCTCGTCGAGCCATGCCGTCCACGCGCCTTTCGGGCCGGGCGCCCGGACCTGGCCGTACAGGTGCGTGTGCACCCCCCGGCGGGCCAGCTCGACCAGCCAGGCTGCGTCCAGGCCGGCGGGCCGGCCGAGGACGACGGTGTGCGGGCGCCCGTCGTCGTCGGAGAGCTTGGCGGACATGGGCCCGTCGAGGCGGTCGCGGAGGGGCAGGTCGCCGTCGAGCACCCCGAGCCGGGCGGGGTCGGCCCGCCCGTGCAGTGCGGTGGCGAACCAGTCGCGCTCCTCCTCGGTCGCCAGCAGGCACGCGTCCGCGCCGGTGACCAGGTCGGCCAGCAGCGGCCACTCACCGCGGATGATGCTGCGCTGGGGCGCCTCCTTGAAATGCCACACGAAGGGGACGCCGGAGACGGCGGCCCGGACGGCGTGCGCGAACGGAACGGCCCGCCAGTTCAGCTGCGCCCAGATGACGTCCGGGCCCATCTCGCGCACCGCGTCCCGCCACCGGCCCCGGTCCAGGTCCAGGTCCGGCACGTGCCCGAAAGGCAGCGGCCCCACGGTCGCGTCGCCCAGCCCGTCGCCCGTCCAGAGGCCGGTCAGGCGGTGTCCGCGCTCGGCGAGCGCCAGCACCCGCTCGGGGTTGAAGGCGAGCTCGCCCACGATCAGGATGCGCAGCCCGTCCGGCGCGGCGGGATAGCTGCGTGCCCGGTACCGGCCGTAGCGCGCGACCTCGTCCACCTCGCCGCTGTCGGTGGAGGCGAACCGCAGCGGCTCGGCCACCCGGTAGCGGCTGCGGAACACGTTGAGCCCGCCGTCGAAGGACTCGCGGATCGCCCGCGACCGCTGGCCGGGATGGCAGGTCCACGAGCAGGTGACCCTCCCGGTGTCCGCGGTCGGCCCGCGGGCGGCGAGCCTGGCCCACATCAGCCGGTCGAGGTCATCGCTCTCCAGCTCGTCCCGCCCCGTCCAGCGGTCACCGGTGCGCCGGTGCGCCACCTGCACCAGCTGGGCGTAGGGGGTGCCCGGATCCTCGGTCGGCCGGCTCCTGGCCAGCACCACGGCCGGGTCCGCGAGGCGGTCGAGCAACACGCAGAGGTGGTCGGGGAACCAGACGTCGTCCGCGGGGAGGTACGCCACCAGCGGTGCCGACGTCGCGTCGAGGCCGGCGTTGAGCGTGGCGCCCAGCCCGCGGTTGACCGGGTGCCGCAGCAGCCGGATCCGCCCGCCGGCGGTCGCGACCGCCGCCACCGCCGCACCCACCTCGTCGGGATCCCGCGAACCGTCGTCCACCACGACCGCCTCCCACGCCGCCCTCCGCTGGGCGAGCAGGCTCTCGAGGGCACGGGGCAGGAACGCCGCCTGGTCGTGGACCGGGAGCAGGACGGCGACCGCGGGCGACCTCACGCGGTGGTCGGAACCCGCGGGGTGGACCCGAGGACGGCGGCGTAGACGTGGGCCACCCGGGCCGCGAGCGCCGGCCACGCGTACGCCTCGGCCAGCGCGCGGGCGCTGGCGGCCAGCCGGGCCCGCTCCCGTGGGTCGCCGGCCAGCCGCTCCAGGGCGTCGACGAGGGACGGGACGTCGTCCGGCGGCACCAGCACGCCGTTCTCCCCGGGCCGCACGACCTCGGGGATGCCACCCACGTCGCTGGCGACGACCGGCAGGCCGGCGGCCATCGCCTCGACGAGCACCGAGCCCATCTCCTCGTACACCGACGGCAGCACCAGCAGGTCCAGCGAGGAGAGCACGTCCGGCACCGCCGTGTGGTCGACGAAGCCGCGCATCGTCGTCCGGGCGGCGGCCGGTCCGGCCGCCGCGAGCCGGCGGACCTCCTCACCGTCCGGCCCGTCGCCCACGATCACGAGGGACGCCTCGCCGCGCAGCTGCCCGAACGCCCGCACCAGCACGTCCACCCGTTTCTGCGGGGCCAGCCGCCCGACGTAGCCGATGCGGGGCCGCGGGACGCCGGGGAAGGCGTCCCCGCGGGGGCCGGCGAACAGCTCCGGGTCGAAGCCCGACGGGATGACCGAGAGGCGCTCGGCCGGCACGCCGTCGTCCCGCAGGGCCGCCGCCGTCCGGCCGGTGAGGACCACGACGGCGTCGGCCCGGCGCAGGGCCGCCCGCTCGATCCGGCCGCCGAGGACCTGGAGCAGCCGGGCGCGCAGGGACCCTCCCCGCAGCGTGTGGGCGACGCTGCAGTGCACCGTCACCACGAGGGGGCAGCGGTGCCGGCGGGCGGCCACACGCGCGAGGACCAGTGTCGCGAGGTCCTCCCCCTGATGGGCATGGACGACGTCGACGCGCGGGCCGCCCGGATGGAGGGCGCGAGGCAGCGCCGCGACGGCCCACAACTGGCGCAGGTGCGGCACCGTCAGCCCGGTGCGGTGCACCCGCGCCCGCTCCCCGAGCGGCCGGACCCCGCGGGGCGCGGCGAGCCGGGCGGTGAGGACGGTCTGCCGGTGCCCGAGGGCGTCCAGCGAACGGCTCAGCGTGGCCGTGTGGTTCTGCATGCCGCCGATCGGGTCGTAGCGGGCCGTGCGGCGGTCGAGCGCGGCCGTCGTCCCGTCCGCCGACCGGCCGGGGGCCGGCTCGAAGACGCTGCACAGCCGCAGGATGTGCAGGGGGACGACAGGGGGACCGAGCGGATGCACGCGACCTCCGATCGCCAGGCCCCCGCAGTAGAGCAGAGTTACGGCGGCACGGGACCCGGGAACGAGCCGCTGGTGACTCTGCCGCTCGCTGATCCCATGATCCGGCGGGTGGCGCTCGTCCGCCTCCGGGTGGGGCTCGGCGACCTGCTCTGCTCGCTGCCCGCGCTGCAGCGGCTGCGGGCGGCCCGGCCGGACCTCAGGGTCAGCCTGATCACCTGGGCGGAGACGGCGCCCGTCGTCGCCCGCATGGGCGGCGCCGTGGACGAGTTGCTGCCCTTCCCCGGCGCCGACGGGATCCCCGAGCGACCGCCGGACCGGGGCGGCCGGCGGGCCTTCCTCGCCGCAGCGGCCGAGCGCCGCTTCGACCTCGCCCTGCAGGTCTACGGCGACCGACCGGCGGCCAACGTGGTCACGGCGGCCCTCGGTGCCCGGCTGACCGGGGGGTTCGCGCCCATCGGGTGGGAGCCGCCGCCCGGCCGGGAACGGCTGCACCTCCGCTATCCGGTCCACCTGCACGAGGCGGACCGGCACCTGCGGCTGATCGAGCACCTCGGGGTGCCGGCCGGCGGGCCGGCGCGGCTGGAGTTCCCGCTGACCGGCGGCGATCGGGCCGAGCACGCGGCGACGCTCGCCCGGCACGGCCTGAGCCCCGGCCGCTACGCCGTCCTGCACCCGGGGGCCTCTTCGCCGACCCGCCGCTGGCCGGCCGAGGACTTCGCCGCGGTCGGCGACGCGCTCGCCGCGGACGGGCTGGCGGTGGTCCTCACGGGCGTGCCCGCGGAGCACGCTCTCGCCGCCGCGGTGGGGGCCGCGATGCGGGCCCCGGCGGTGGACCTGACCGGCGCGACGAGCCTCGGCGGCCTCGCGGCCCTGCTCCGAGACAGCGCCGTCCTGGTGGGCAACGACACCGGCTCCGCGCACCTGGCCGCCGCCGTCGGAGCACGAGCGGTCACGGTCTTCCTCCCGGGCGACCCGGTGCGCTGGGCGCACCGCGGGCCCCGGGCGCGGGCCATGGTGGCCGACGTGCCCTGCGCCCCGTGCCCCCACCTGGTCTGCCCGATCGACTTCCGGTGCGCGCGGTCGGTGCGGCCCCGCGCCGTCATCGGGGCGGCGCGCGAGCTCGCAGGCCAGGGGTACCGGTGACGAGGCCGCGGTCCGCCCGCGTCTCGCTCGTCAGTGACTCCGACGCCTGGGGCGGTGCCGAGGTCTACCTCACCCATCTCATGCGCCGCGCCGGCGACTGCGGGTGGACCGCGTCGGCGGTCGTCGCCGAGCCGGTGGCCGGCCGGCTGGCGGCCGTCGTCCCGGAGGGCCCGGTCGCCGTCGTCCCGCTGGCGCGGCACGCGGCCGGGGCCCCGGCCGTGCGCTCCGCGCTCGCGGCGCAGCGGCCGGACGTCGTCCTTGTCAACCTCGTCGACCCGGCCTCCAACGCGGCGGCCGTCGCGGCGGCGCTGTCGGTCGCGCCCACGGTGGGGGTCCTGCACCTGACGGGGGACGTCGGCTCCGGTGAGGGCCGCGCGCGGCTCGCGGGGCTGTACCGGGACATGGCGGCCGTCGTCACGCCGGCGTCCGCGGCCCGCGGTCTGCTCCTCTCCCTCGGCGTGCCGCCGGCGCGGGTCCACCTGGTGCCCAACGGAGTCGCCGTCCCTCCGGATCCGGCGGGACCGGCCGAGCGGCAGGTGCCGCGTGTGGGCGGGCTCGGCCGGCTCACCGCCCAGAAGGGCTTCGACGTCCTGCTCGGGGCGGTCCGGCTGCTGGTCGCCGACGGCGTGGTGATGGACTCGGTGATCGGTGGGGAGGGCCGCGACGGCGACCGCTTGCGTGCCGCCGCGGACGGCCTGCCGATGTGCCTGGCAGGTTTCGTCGGAGACGTCCGCGGGTTCCTGGCCGGGCTGGACGTGTTCTGCCTGCCGTCTCGGCACGAGGCTCTGCCGCTGGCGCTGATGGAGGCGATGGCCGAGGGGCTTCCGTGCGTGGCGACCGACGTCGGGGACGTCCGGCGGGCCGTCGGCGCGGACGCCGTCGTGGTCCCTCCCGGGGACCCGGCTCGGCTGGCCGGCGCGCTCGCCGTGCTCCTCACCGACCGTGCGCTGCGGGCGGACCTGGGAACACTGGCACGGGGCCGGGCGGTGCGGGATTTCGACGCCGGGCTGATGGCCCGGCGGACCTTCGCCGTGCTGGACGCCGCGGCCGGGGCTCTGGGCCGCCCCTGACCATCGGCCGCTGACCGTCGGCGCCCTGATCGTCGGCGCTGGGCGTCTCGGGTACCCGTTCGGCGCCAGTCATCAAGACGTCATGACGTATGGTTCCCGCAGACCCGGCCCACGACCTCGAGGAGCAGCCGGTGCGTATCGGAATCCTGACCGGCGGGGGCGACTGCCCCGGCCTCAACGCCGTCATCCGCTCGGTCGTGCGGACGGCGACGACCCACTACGGCAGTGAGATTCTCGGGTTCCGCGACGGCTGGCGCGGGCTGCTGGAGAACCGGACGACGCCGCTGGACGTCGCGGCCGTCGACGGGCTGCTCACCCGCGGTGGGACCACGCTCGGCTCGGCGCGGGTGGCGCCCGAGCACCTGCGCAGCGGGCTGCCGGAGATGAAGGGCGTCCTGGCCGAGCACGGCATCGACGTCCTCATCCCGATCGGCGGCGAGGGGACGCTGACCGCTGCCCACCTGCTCTCGCAGGCCGGCGTCCCGGTGGTGGGCATCCCGAAGACCATCGACAACGACATCGACGGCACCGACCTGACATTCGGGTTCGACACCGCCGTGAGCATCGCCACGGATGCCATCGACCGGTTGCACACCACGGCGGAGTCGCACCAGCGGGTGCTCCTCGTCGAGGTCATGGGCCGGCACGCCGGGTGGATCGCGCTGCACGCGGGGCTGGCCTCCGGCGCGCACCTGACCCTGGTACCCGAGGAGCCCTTCGACGTCGACGAGGTCGTCCGGCTGGTCTGCGAGCGGTTCGAGCGCGGCGACACCCACGTCATCGGCGTCGTCGCCGAGGGTGCCGCACCGTTGCCCGGCCAGATGCCGCTGCGGGACGGCGGCGTCGACGAGTTCGGCCACCGGCGGTTCACCGGCGTCGCCCAGCAGCTGGGGGAGGAGCTCGAGCGGCGTACCGGCAAGGAGGTCCGCGCCACGGTGCTCGGCCACGTGCAGCGCGGCGGCACCCCGACGTCCTTCGACCGGGTGCTGGCCACGCGCTTCGGACTGCACGCGACCACAGCGGCGCACGAGGGCCGCTACGGCCAGATGGTCGCGCTGCGGGGGACCGAGATCGAGCTGATCCCGCTCGCGGACGCCGTCGCGCGGCTGAAGACCGTGACGTCGTCCCGGCTGGCCGAGACCGTCGCCTTCACCGGCTGAGCGGAGCCCGAGAAACCGCGCCGGCCGAGTCGGCGACCGCGCCGATCCGCCCGTGGCGCCGCTAGCCTGAGTCATGGCAGCGATACCGGACGGGATGCCGATCCTGAGCCGCGGCAAGCACAAGAACCCAGCGCGCGGGGCCTGCTTCATGGAGTACACGGCCCTGCTGGCCGGTGAACCCTTCACCGATGCGCCGCGGTGCGTCGACAGGGAGCTGGCCGCCGTGCTCCGGCACGCCAACGACACGCTGTCCGACGCCGACCGGCCGCGGCTGCTGCCGCTGCTCGGGCGGGCGATCGGGCTGGCGGTGCGGCCACCGGTCCCAGGGCCGGGGGAACCGGGCGACGAGCTCGTGGCCAGGCATGCGCGGGCGACCGTGCGGCTGCACCGCCTGGTGTCGGCCCGGTTCATGGCGGCCATCGGCCACGTCGCGACCCAGGACGAGATGCGGCTGCACGACGACGGCCGCGACGTCGACGACCTGTTCTGGTACCTGATGCTCGAGCCGACGGTGCTGAGCACGTCCGCGGACTACATCGGCCGGCTGATCGCCCGGCTGTACCTCCTGCACGAGTGCTACGAGGGCACCATGCGGGACCTCGGCATGCAGGGGGTCGACGTGGCGGTGCGGGAGCAGGACGCGGTGTTCGCCGACGTCTTCCGCGCCGCCGTGCCCGCCCGCTGATCCGGCCGGCCGGAGGGCCCCGCCATGCCGCTCACCACGCAGCTCGCAGGGACCCTCGGGTCAGCGGCCGCCGCGGCGCCGCGGGTGGAACTGCTCGACGGCTTCGCCGTGGGGCCGGGAGCGGGACGGCCGCCGGTCGGCGAGCTGCCGCGTGGGGTGCAGAGGCTCGTCGCCCACCTCTGCCTGACCCGCCGCCCCGCACGGACGGCCATCGCGGGGGAGCTCTGGCCGGACGTGCCGGAGGAGCACGCGCAGGGGAGCCTGCGGTCGGCGCTCTGGCGGGTGCACAAGGCGGTGCCGGGGCTGCTCGACGTGTCGGGCGGCGCCGTCGCGCTGGCCGAGGGGGTGCGGGTCGACGTCCAGGAGCTCAGCGCCTGGGCGCGGCGGGTCCTGGACCCGCGCGGCCGGCTCGACGATCCGGTGGTGCCGGACGCCGGCCTGCGCAGCGAGTTGCTGCCGGGCTGGTACGACGACTGGGTCCTGCTCGAGCGCGAGCGGCTGCGGCAGCTGCGGATGCACGCACTGGAGGCGGTGGCCGCCCGGCTCACTGCGGCCGGCCGGCACGGTGAAGCGCTCCAGGTCGCCTACGCGGCGGTGCGGGCCGAGCCCCTCCGGGAGAGCGCGCACCGGACCGTCGTCCGCGTGCACCTGGGCGAGGGGAACGTGGCCGAGGCGGTCCGGGCGTTCCACGTCTACCGGGCCCTGGTCGAGGAGGAACTCGGGGTCGGACCGACCGAGCAGATGACCGGCCTGGTCCGGGACCTCGGTCGGCTGCGCCGGGTGGGGGCCGGGCGCGGCATCCCGCGTCCCCGTGACGGCGCGGCGATGGCTCGGTGACGGCTCGGTGACGGCTCGGTGATGGCGGGGTGACGCCGGCGTTCTAGCGTGCGGCCACGCGGCACTCGCTCTCGGGTCCGGCGCGGGGAGGACGTCATGGCGACCGGCACCCTCGACCTCGCGGATGCCGGTACGGCCCTGGGCGCAGCCCGTCTGGCCGCCGACCCGGCCGACCGTCGGCGTGCGCTCCGCGAGGCCAGCGGGGGAAGGGCCAGGTTCCGCCCCGACGAGCCGTTCGCCCTGCGCGGCTGCGTCCTGACCCCGGACGAGGCGCTGGAGGACCACCACGTCGTCGTCGTCGGCGACCGCGTCCAGGAGGTGTCCAAAGCGGCCCCCGCCGGGATGACGGTGATCGAGTCCGCGGGCGTCGTCCTCCCGGGGCTGATCGACCTGCACGGGCATCCGGAGTACAACGTCTTCTCCGCCTGGGAGCCGCCTCGGCAGTTCGCCAACAGGTACGCCTGGCGGCGCAGTGCGGAGTACGACGCCGTCGTCCGCGTGCCGTGGGGGCGGCTCACCGGGACGGCGGCGGACGGCAGCCGGCCCTCGCTGCTCCGGGAACTGACGCGGTACGCCGAGGCCCGTGCCCTGATCGGCGGCTCGACGGCGATCCAGGGGGCCAGTGGCGAGTACCCCGACAAGCACGAGGCCCTGGTGCGCAACGTGGACCTGCGGCTGTTCGGCAAGGACCGGGCCCGCTCGATCATCGACCTCGGCCGCACCGACGATCTGGACCGGGCCCGGCTGCGGCAGCAGATCGACGCCGGCGAGGTGACCGCGGTCTACGTCCACCTCGCGGAAGGGGTGGACGATCTGTCGCGGCGCGAGTTCGACGACCTGGTGACGGCCCGGCTGTTGACCCGGGCCACCGTGATCATCCACGGCACGGCCCTCACCCAGGCGCAGTGGAGGCAGGTCGCCGACGCCGGAGCCAAGCTGGTGTGGTCGCCGCAGTCCAACCTCCGGCTCTACGCGGCGACGACGGACGTGGCCTCGGCGCTGGCCGCCGGCGTCGAGGTCGGGCTGGGCGCGGACTGGCTGC
>JAODNJ010000597.1 GCA_025465155.1 Frankiales bacterium | reverse complement strand
GAAGGAGGTCCTGCTCCGGGTCGCTGGATGCGACGAGCTCCCAGGGGCCGTGGCGATGTCGGCGAGGAGGAAGAAGCCGGAGAGGATCCAGAAGAGATTCGCGTTAGCTCTCATGAGGGGTTCCTTTCGTGACTGTCTGCGATGCAGGACGAGGGGAAATGATGGCCTGCCGGACGCAATCGCGACCGGCGAAGTTCTTCCATTAGGCGAGCGAGAATCCGATCCGACGAGGGGTTGACTTCGCCTCACGATCGTGAAAATACCGGAGTGGAAATTGGCAAAACCTTGGCAAAAAAGAGTTGGCACTCTCGAGGGGGGAGTGCTAACATTTTTTCCAGAAAATCGAGTCAGCGGGACTCGAAGACACACTCAAGGAAGGGGAATCCTCATTATGGCAATGTCTTTTGATCCTTTCAGCGAGCTCGACCGGCTCACCGGCAACCTGCTCCAGTTCCGTCCAGGCCCGAGGTTCATGCCGGTGGACCTGTACCGTGACGGGGATCAGTACATCCTGAACGCCGACCTGCCAGGTGTTGACCCGGGCTCGGTCGATGTTGATGTCGACGGGCAGTTGCTCACGATCCGGGCGCAGCGCACCGCCGCCTCGCACGAAGGCGCGAAGTGGCTCGCCCAGGAACGCCCGCATGGCACGTACCTTCGCCAGTTCAGCCTGGGTGAGGGCATCGCATCGGAGAGCATCTCGGCAACATACGACAACGGTGTGCTATCCGTGACGATCCCGGTCAGCGAGAAAGCGAAGCCCCGCAAGATCGAGATCAACGCCGCGCAACAGTCCGACGAGCAGAAGACGATCACCGTCTAGGGAACAAGGTGCGGGCGGCTAGAGCTAACCCGCCCCGCACTCTTCGATCATGTTGGAGGTGTCCTTGAGATGTTCACGACCACTTTGGTGATGGACGAGCCCGTTGGTGAGGAGTTCCTTGACCTCGTTCTCGGGGACCGTGACCTCATCAACCTCGCATTCCGGACGACCGTCCAGGACGAATGGCCGCAGCTATGACAGCTGAAGGGATAGGTCAGCACCCGTCGGCGTTCCCGGCGACCGCCTCGACGGCGTCGACGGCCTCTGGTCAAGCCGCAGGTACGACATCGCGCGGAGACCGGTGGATGAGATCGCCTCCGTCACCGACCGGCATCCCATTCTCGGAAGTCAGCGCTTGAGGAGGTGAATGTAAAGGGTGCGGAACCAGGCGGTGTTACTCCTGGTTCTTTTTGTCTTTTTTGGCTGCCTGCTTCACTTCGGCGGTGTTCGGCAGGGGGGTGGTTCCGAAGTAACGCGGGTCGGGAATCGTGGGCGGCGGCATCGGCACGACCGCGTCCGGTGTTTCGACGTAGCTGAAGGTTCCCCGGCCATCCGGGCTCGGACCGGTAGCCCATGAGCCCTCGCCGGCCTGGGTGCCGTTGGAGAAGTTGATGAACTGGTACTCCACCGCTTCGAATTCTTTCTCGCGGGGCAGCTTGTTCGGAATAGGAATGTCTTCGAGGCCTTCGGCCCGAATTTCAATCGCGGCGGCGATCCACTGGTTCTGGTGCGCCGTGTCGCGGGCCGTCAAAAATCCCAGCATGTCACGCACACCGGCGTCGTTGGTCTGGTGCAGGATGCGCGCGACCTGCAGGCGGCCCTGCATTTCGGCGTTCGCGTTGGCGACGAAGTCGGCGAGCAGGTTGCCGCTGGAGGTGATGTAGGAGCCCTGCCACGGGTTGCCGTTGCTGTCGACCGGCCGCACACCGGCACCGCCGACGATCGCGGCCTGCACGTCGGTGCCGCCGATGATCGCCGCGACCGCGGGGTCGTTCTGCACGGCATCCTCAGTGATACCGATGGGTGCCTTCTCGAGCAGTTGCGCGATCATCGTGGCGATCATTTCCACGTGGCCCATTTCTTCGGCACCGATGCCGTACAGAAGGTCTCGGTATTTGCCGGGCATGTGGGCGTTGATGGCCTGGAAGCCGTATTGCATGGCGACCGTGATCTCGCCGTACTGGCCGCCGAGGATCTCCTGCATCTTTCGCGCGTACACGGCATCAGGTGCTGCCGGGGTCGCGTGGTACTGCAGTTCCTGCTTGTGGAAAAACACGTCACTCTCCTTCATTCAACAGTTGGTGATAGCGAAGCACCGCGGTCAGCTGACCGGGGAGCACAACAGAACGGCCCACGGTACGTAACAAAAACACTGCTGTAGAGGGGCTGACTTTGCTCCCCGATCGTGTAAGGCTTCCCGCTACAGCCGGGCCGGGTGACAGCCCGGCGCACGCGAAAACGGGAAGCGGTAAGCACAATGCCGAAACTGACAACGTCAGCTCTCACGATCGTCGGCGGCGTCGCAGCCGCCCTCACCGTGGATCATCTGCTTCAAAAACGAAGCGTTCAGAACAAGACCAGCCGGGAACGGTGGAGGGCAGTCACCGTTCTCGCCAGCCCCGACGCCATCAGCCGAGACGAGGAGTACCCGGCTCCCCTGCAGGCCGTGATTGAGTTCCTGGACGTTCGCACCTCGCCTGCTCCGGATGGTGTGAGCACCGAGCTCCGTGCCCGGCTGAAACAGACCAAGAGCGCTGAGGCGGGAATCAGGAAGCTGACCGGGCTGGCGCCGGAATCCGCGATCCGTGCATCGTTGCGTGACGCCAAGCAGATCGTCGAGACCGGCGAGGTTCTGCGCGTGCTGCCACGGCCGGAAGGTCACCGACCGGCCACTCCTGGCGGTGTGCTGGTTGATCTCGCGGAACAACGAGCGAAGGGATAGGGTGTGCTGTGAAAGCGTTGTGCTGGACCGGTATCAACAAACTCCAGATCGAGACCGTCGACGACCCGACGATCCTCAACGACCACGACGTGATCGTCAAAGTGTTGCTGAGCACCACCTGCGGGTCAGATCTGCACCTCCTGGGCGGGTACGTGCCGACCATGCGTGCTGGTGACGTGCTCGGTCACGAATTCATTGGCGAGATCGTCGAGAGGGGCCCGGCGGTCAGCAAACACCAGCTCGGTGACCGCGTCGTCGTCTGCTCGTTCATCAGCTGCGGAAACTGCTGGTACTGCCAGAATGACCTGTTCTCGCTCTGCGACAACGGCAACCCCAACCCCGGCATCCCCGAAGCACTCTGGGGCCAAGCCCCGGGCGGCTGCTACGGCTACTCGCACGCCCTCGGCGGGTTCGCCGGCAGTCACGCCGAATACATTCGGGTGCCCTACGCCGACATCGGCGCGTTCCCGATCCCCGACGGGGTCAGCAACGAACGTGCCGTGTTCGCCTCCGACGCAGCCCCGACAGGATGGATGGGCGCTGACCTTGCCGGAGTAAAGGCGGGCGACACCGTCGCAGTGTGGGGTGCAGGAGGTGTGGGCCAGATGGCTGCCCGCGCCGCCATGCTGCTCGGCGCGGAACGCGTCGTCGTCATCGACCGGTACCCGGAACGCCTCGCCCAGGTCCGCGACCGCGTCGGCGCCGAAACACTGGACTACACCAACACCGAGATCCTTCCCGAGCTTCGCGAACTCACCGGCGGCCGAGGACCCGATGTCTGCATCGAAGCCGTCGGCATGGAAGCGCACAAGGGCCGAATCGACGGAGTCTACGACCAGATCAAACAGCAGCTGCGACTAGAAACCGACCGCCCCACCGCGGTGCGCGAAGCGATCATGGCCGCCAAGAAGGGCGGCAGCGTGTTCGTGCTCGGCGTCTTCGGCGGATTCGTCGACAAATTCCCGCTCGGCGCCGTCATGAACAAAGGCCTCACCCTCCGCTCAGCGCAACAGCACGGCCAACGCTACATCCCCCAGCTACTCGAACGCATGGCAACGGGCGAGCTGCAGACGGAGCACCTCGCCACTCACACCATGCCGCTCAGCGACGCCCCCAAAGGGTATGCGATGTTCAAAAACAAGACCGACGGGTGCGTCCGCGCCGTGTTCAAACCATGACCACCCCCGGGCGCGAGCACCATGAGACGCAACGCATTGCACGGCGCCGAACCAGTCAGCGCCCACAGTCTGGGCAGTTCCCGGCGGCCACGGTTTCGGATGAACGTGGCGCCGGGCATCCACCAGCTCGAGCACGGCTTCGTCAACAGTTACCTCGTCGCCGACGGCACCGACCTCACCCTCATCGATACCGGCCTGCCCACAACCTGGCCGCACCTGCTCACCGCACTGAATCACTTCGACCGCACCGTCGACGACATTCACGCCGTCGTCTTGACCCATGCGCACTTCGATCACCTCGGCACCGCTCGCCGACTCCAGAAACACGGCACCCCGATCTGGTTGCACCCTGACGACCGATACATCGCCGAATACCCCTACCGGTACGCCCACGAAAACAATCGACTCAGATACCCGATGACTTATCCCGCGGCCAGGCCGATCCTCGCCTCAATGACCAGGGCAGGCGCTCTGTGGGTGAGAGGCATCACCGGCACCCGCAATCTGCCGCCATCCGGCGTCATCGATGTTCCCGGCCAGCCTCGGGTCGTGTTCAGTCCCGGTCACACTGCCGGGCACATCGCCCTGCACCTCCCGGACCGGGACGCCCTGCTCACTGGTGACGCACTCGTCACGCTGGATCCTTACACCGGCACGACAGGTCCGCAGATCGTCGCGGGCGCGGCAACAGCCGATTCGCGCGCCGCCTGTGCGTCGCTCGAGGCGTTGGCTCTGACCGATGCGCGCATCATTTTGCCCGGCCACGGCGAACCCTGGACGGCCGGCATCCGAAGCGCCGTCGACCTGGCGCTGGGCGTCGGAGCCACCTAAATACGAAAACCAACAAAGCCACAGTTCGACGCTTTTACTCCGCTTACCGGCGAAATCAACCCCGTTCGTCATTAATCTTTCGGTGATGCAATTGCCGAACCAGCACACCACAGAGGTCAAGCCTCCACTCCCCAGGGTAAGAATCATGAACAACATCACCACACGCTCAACCGGACTACCCGACGGCGTGATCGCCCTCACCGCAACCACCTGGCGAATC
>JAODNJ010000257.1 GCA_025465155.1 Frankiales bacterium | reverse complement strand
CCGGCGAGGACGCCGACCTCGCCGCACGGGCCGGGCGCCTGAGCGCCGCGGCCGACCGGTGCGACGCCGTCGTCGCGGCCGAGGCCGACGCCGCCAGGGCACGCCAGCGGGTGGCCGGGGCGGAGTCGGTGGCGATCGAACGGGCGGTCGGCGCCGGCTTCTCCGACCTGGCCGCCGCCACGGCCGCGCTGGTGGACCCCGACCGTCTCCTCGAGCTCGGCCGGCGGGTCGAGGAGCACGACCGGGAGCTCGCCGTCGTGCGCGGGCGGCTGGCCGAACCGGACCTGGCCGATCTCGGGGCCGTTCCCGACCTGGCCGGCCTGCGCGAGCGCGCCGCGGAACAGACCCGGCGGCGCGAGGAGGCCGTGGCGGAGCTCGACGGCGCCGGGCGCTGCTCACGGGCGCTGGACGAGCTGGCCGGCGAGATCGCCGCGGCCGAACTGCGCCTCGACCAGGTGCGCGCCCGCGCGGAGCAGGTGACCGCGCTGGCCGACCTGGTCGGTGGCCGGGGCTCGAACACCCTCCGGATGCGGCTGCAGTCCTTCGTCCTCGCGGCCCGGCTCGAGCAGGTCGCCGAGGTGGCCGGCCGTCGGCTGCAGGGCATGTCCGGGGGCCGCTACACCTTCCTGCACAGCGACGCCCAGGGCCGGCACGGTGCGCGCGGCGGGCTGGGGCTCGACGTCTTCGACGAGTACACCGGTTGCCGCCGGCCGACCAAGACCCTCTCGGGCGGCGAGAGCTTCATGGCCTCGCTCGCCCTGGCCCTCGGGCTGGCCGACGTGGTCACCGCCGAGACCGGCGGCGTGCGGATCGACACGCTCTTCGTCGACGAGGGCTTCGGCACCCTCGACGCGCACGCCCTCGACGCCGTCATGACGGTGCTCGACGAGCTGCGCCGCGGCGGCCGGACGGTCGGGGTCATCAGCCACCTCGAGGAGCTGCGCGCCCGCATCCCCACGCGGCTGGAGGTCCTCGCCGGGCGGCACGGCTCCCGGCTGGCGGGCTGACGCCGGCCGGTGCCCGCCGGCGCCACGGTCGATGCCGCCCCGACGCGTTCGGTGTGGGTCAGACTTCCTCCTACTGATGGACGACGACCGTTCGCCCGACCGCCCTGTGGTCACGCCGGTGGAGCGGGGACCGACAGTGGAGGCTCCGGCGTGGCTGTCGGCCGCGGCGATCGCCGCCCTGCTCTACGGGGGCGCCGTGGCCCTCGGGCTCGTGTCGGCGGCGGCGGTGAACGCGCAGCAGGTCCTCTCCGGCGAGGAGACCTCCGTCAGCATGCTCGACGTCGTGTCGGTGGCCGGCCGCTTCCAGCCGACGAAATACGCCACGAACTTCGCCGGACATGTCTATTTCTGGGCGTTCTCCCACGTCGATCCCGCCGTCGACCTCTTCTACGGCCGGGACGCGAAGGCGCTCGCCATGGGTCTGCTGGCCCCGCTCGTCTATCTGACGGCGCGCAGGCGGCTCGGTTGCGGTCGGGCCCCGGCGACCCTCAGCGCCGTGGTGGCCGTGCTCCTGCCGGGGGTCAGCGCGTTCGCGTGGCTCGCCACGGAGAACGGGCTCGAGGTGCTGTGGGGTCTTGCCGCACTGTTCCTGGCGACGTCGCGACGGGCCGCGTGGGTTCTCGCGCCCGTGGCCGCCGGCGTGGCCGTGTCCGTCTACGGCAGCGGGCTGGCCTGGGCGGGCGCCGTGGTCGCGGTCGTCGTGGTGCGGCTCCTCCGATCGCCGCGCCGTAGCCGCGACCTGCTGAGGGTGGCCGCCTCGTCGGCCGCGGGTGCGGGAATCGTCTTGTTCCCGCTGGTGTGGTGGCGGGGTGGCGGGGTGATCGTCGTGGGCGGAGCCGCCCAGGGAGCCGTATCCCCGGGGGCGGCCCTCGCGCGGCTGGTCGGGGAACTCGCCGTCCGTGGCGATTCCTACTACTACTTCACGACCGCACCGGCCCTGGGATCGCTGGTCCTTGCCGTGGTGCTGGGGCTGTCGCTGATCGTGGCCGGCGTGGCCCGACCGCAGATCTGGCCCTGGCTGCTCGCCGCCGTCCTCACCGTCGTCGTGGCCGCGGTGAGCGCGGGGCCGCCGGGCGTGCGCCGGACGGTCGGCCTTCCGGCCCTCTGCGCCCTCGCCCTGGGCGTCGTCGTCGACATGGTGGTCCGACGGCAGAAGGTCGTCCTGCGCGCTGCACTCCTGACAGCGGTCGCGATCGTCGTGGTGGGGCCGCTGGCGGGTCAGTTCCTCCATGACCGCGCGGCCTGGACCCGTGGCCGGGGCGATTACGCCCAGCCCCACGATTTCGCCTTCCCGATCGTCCCGGGGCGCACCATGCCGCAGGAGTTCGCGGACATCACCGCGGCCCTGAACGCCGGGCGGACGACGTACGAGAAGGTGGCGACCCAGCGCGAGGGTGAGCGCACGCTGGCGACGGTGTGGTTGCTGGCCGCCCGGCGGGGGGACGACCTCACGGGGCTGGCGAGCCCGGCGGAGATCGCGGCCCTCGTCGCGGAGGGCCCGCGATGCCAGCACGACTGCCATCCCGTCGCGGGACGACGGTGAGGTGAGCCGCTGACCTATGCGGCGGTGCGGGAATCGCCCAGCGCGGCGGCCGGCACCTGGCCTTGCCCCTCCGCCGTCCGGGGGGCGGTGAAGACCCACTGCCGGTAGGCGAGGTAGCGGATCACGGTTCCGAGCGCGATCGACCCCACATTCGCCACCTGCAGGACGAGCGCGCTGTCCTGGCCCAGCGGGTGGCGGGCCAGGTAGACGACGCCCAGCCCGAGGAGCAGCGTGACCGCGTTGATGGCGGTGAACACGGCGTACTCCCGACGGACGCCGCTGCGGGCCCGGTGCGAGAAGGACCAGTAGCGGTGGCCGACGTAGGCCACGGTCGTGGAGACGACAGTGGAGACGAGCTTGGCCATGACGGCGCCGACGCCGGTCTGCGTGTAGAGCAGCTGGAAGAGCCCGATGTCGACGACGAAGCTCACCGCGCCGACGACCCCGAAACGGCTCAACTCGGTCAGGACCAGGTGCCATGCATCGCGGGCGCGGCGGCGGAGCGCCTCGGCCGTCGACATGGACACCACTGTACGGATGCTCGCCGAGGAGGACGGTGACGGCGCCCGCGACGTTCCTGTCCGGGCCCCGCGCCGGGCGTGCCGGCGGCCCAGCCGGACCGAGGGACGCTCGACGAGCCGGTACGTGGCCTCACTGAGCACCACCGTGGCGACCACCCAGACGACGGCCGTCAGGACCGGGTCGGCCAGCGGCGCGATGACGACGAGCACGATGCCCTGCATCAGGTAGACGGAGTAGCTCACTGTCCCGAGCCGCAGCAGCCAGGCAGGCAGCCGCCGACTGCGCATCGCGAACCCGACGGCGAAGACGGCGTAGGCACCCAGCCACGCGGTGAGCATCGCCGGGAACAGCGGCATCTGCGCCGGCTGCGGCGTGCCGAGCACCGCCGCGCAGAGCAGGGCGGTACCGGAGATCAGCGCGGCCGCGACGCAGGCCAGGAGCGAGCGCAGTCGGATGTCGCCGGCCTGCCACCGGTGGAACACGGTGCCGGTGAACATGGTGGCCAGGCAGAAGGCGCCGGTCGGAGGGGTGGCGCCGACCAGTGACCCGGCCCCGAGAGCGAGGGCCAGGCACACCCCGGACGCGCCCAGGGAGAGGAGGACGCTCCGCCGGTGCATCCCGACGAGGAGGAGCGCGGACAGCCCTCCGTAGAAGAGCAGTTCGAACGCCAGCGTCCAGTAGACGGTCAGCGCGTTGGGAAAGCCGATCAGCATCTGTGCCATCGAGATGTTGGCGACCCAGTCGCGTGTGCCCATGGGCGTCGGAGGCCCGTAGGAACCGCTGAGCGCCAGCCACAGGACGGCGGCGAGGCTCACCCAGTACAGCGGGAAGAGCCGGAAGAACCGGCTGCGCCAAAAGGCCGCAAGCCGGCGGATCCGTCCGTCATCGGCCCGGCCCCGTTCCAGGCTTGCCGGGATGATGAACCCGCTGCAGAGGAAGAAGACCATGACGCCCATCTGGCCCAACAGAACCGACGAATGGGTGAACGCGGCGAAGGCGGGAAAGGTGCGCTCGCCGACGTGCTGGGCCAGGACGAGGCCGACTGCCACGCCACGCAGGCCGTCCAGAAAGTCGAGTCGGGGTCCGCGGCGGGACGGACCCTTCCCGTCGGCTTCGGCGTGTGTTGGAACCATCACTCTCCGAGATTAGGTTGTCGGGAACCGACAGCCCGGCTGACGAGCCCACCGAACCGCGGCTCTAGTCTCAGAGGCCACCATGGCCACACCTCTCGACCCGCGGACCGGGCTGCCCGTCGTCGCGATGGTCGGTGGCGGCCAGCTTGCCCGTATGACGCACCAGGCGGCGGTCGCCCTGGGCCAGTCGCTGCGGGTGCTGTCCGCCGGGCCGGACGAGTCGGCCGCGCTCGTGGCGGCCGACGTCCACCTCGGTGACCACCGTGACCTCGACGCCCTGCGCGACGTGGCCGAGGGCGCGGCCGTCGTCACCTTCGACCACGAGCACGTGCCGATCGAGCACCTGCGGGCCCTGGAGTCCGCGGGTGTCCCGGTGGCCCCCGGCTCCGGGGCGCTGGTGCACGCGCAGGACAAGCTGGTGCTGCGCAGGGCGCTGGCCGCGGCCGGTGAGCCCCAGCCGGCGTGGGCCGAGGTGGACACGCTCACCGGGATCGCGGACTTCGCGGGCGCCACCGGATGGCCCATCGTCCTCAAGACCCCGCGCGGCGGTTACGACGGCCGGGGTGTGTTCGTCGTCCCGGATGTCGACGAGGCGACGGCGCTGCTGGAGCGGCACGGCACCCTGCTCGCGGAGGAACGGGTGGTCATGGTCCGCGAGCTCGCCGTCCAGGTGGCCCGGTCGCCGTTCGGCCAGGTCGCGGTGTGGCCGGTCGTCGAGACCGTGCAGCGCGGCGGCGTCTGCCACGAGGTACTCGCGCCGGCCCCGGGCCTCGACGAGCACTGCGCGACGGCTGCGCAGGAGCTGGCCATCCGCATCGCCGACCGGCTCGGCGTCGTCGGGCTGCTCGCGGTCGAGCTCTTCGAGACGGCGGACGGCGTCCTGGTCAACGAGCTGGCGATGCGCCCGCACAACTCCGGCCACTGGACGATCGAGGGGGCGCGGACCAGCCAGTTCGAGCAGCATCTGCGGGCCGTCCTGGACTACCCGCTCGGCGCCACCACGATGACGGCGCCGGTCGTCGTGATGGCCAACGTCCTCGGCGGTGCCGCGGCCCAGGAGGGGTGGAACGGCCCCTGCCTCGACGAGCGCGTCCACCACTTCATGGCGCACTGGCCCGACGTCAAGCTGCACTGGTACGGCAAGGGTCAGCGGCCCGGCCGCAAGCTCGGCCATGTCACCGCCCTCGGCTCCGACCTCCCCGAGGTCCGCGCACGGGCCACGGCCGCCGCCCGGTACCTGGCCGAGGGCGTGGTCGACCCCGCCTTCGCGTTCGCCGACGAGCACCGGGTCGCCGACGAGCACTGATGAATCGACGAGCACTGATGCATCGACGAGGAGTGAGGAGAGCGGCGTGAGCGAGCCCCTGGTCGGCATCGTGATGGGCAGCGACTCGGACTGGCCGGTCATGGAGCCGGCGGCCCGGGCGTTGGACGAGTTCGCCGTCACCTGGGAGGCGCACGTCGTCTCGGCGCACCGCACGCCGCGCAGGATGCTCGAGTACGCCGAGACGGCGGCCGAGCGGGGCCTCCGGGTTATCGTCGCCGGTGCCGGGGGAGCGGCGCACCTTCCCGGGATGGTCGCCGCCGCGACACCGCTGCCGGTCATCGGCGTCCCCCGGCCGCTGGACCGCCTCGACGGCCTGGACAGCCTGCTCTCGATCGTGCAGATGCCGGCCGGCGTGCCGGTGGCGACGGTGAGCATCGGCGGCGGCCGGAACGCCGGTCTGCTCGCGGTCCGGATCCTGGCCGCCGCGGACCCGGCTCTCCTGGATCGGGTCAGCCGGTTCCAGGCCGACCTCGCCGATTCCGTGCTGGCGCGTGACGAGGCTCTCCAGCAGACGCTGGGAGGCGGTTCCGCGCGGCGGATTTAACATGTACCGGTGGGTAACAACGCTGGCGGGCTGTACGCACTGACCGAGGAGCACGAGGCGATCCGGGCCGCCGTCCGCGCGATCGCCGAGCGGGAGATCGCCCGCTACGCGGCCGAGGTAGACGCCGACGCCCGCTTCCCGGTCGAGGCGCGGAAGGCCCTCACCGCTGCCGGTTTCCACGCCACGCACATCCCCGAGCAGTACGGCGGCGAGGGCGCCGACGCCATCGCGACCTGCATCGTGATCGAGGAGGTCGCCCGTGTCGACGTCAGCGCCTCGCTGATCCCGGCGGTGAACAAGCTGGGCTCGATGCCGGTCATCCTGTCGGCGGACGAGGCGCTGAAGCAGAAGGTGCTGCCCTCGATCGCCGCCGGCCACGCGATGATCAGCTACGGCCTCTCCGAGCGGGAGGCGGGCTCCGACGCCGCCGCCATGAAGACCCGCGCGCGGCTCGAAGGTGACAGCTGGGTGCTCAACGGGACCAAGGCCTGGATCACCAACGCCGGCGTCTCGGAGTGGTACACGGTCATGGCGGTCAGTGACCCGGAGAAGGGCGCCAACGGCATCTCCGCGTTCGTCGTCCACCGCGACGACCCGGGCTTCGCGGTCGGCCCCAAGGAACGCAAGATGGGGATCAAGGGCTCACCGACCTGCGAGCTGTACTTCACCGACTGCACCATCCCCGCCGACCGGATCGTCGGCGCGCCCGGCACCGGTTTCAAGACCGCGCTGCGCACCCTCGACTTCACCCGCCCCACGATCGGGGCGCAGGCGGTCGGCGTCGCGCAGGGCGCGCTCGACGCGTCGGTGGCCTACGTCAAGGAACGCAAGCAGTTCGGCACGAGCATCGGCAGCTTCCAGGGCCTGCAGTTCATGCTCGCCGACATGGAGATGAAGATCGC
>JAODNJ010000224.1 GCA_025465155.1 Frankiales bacterium | reverse complement strand
CGGCGGGTGTCCAGCTCTATCGAGACGCACATCGCCGGAACCAGGCTCGGCGGACGGCGGCTGTCCGCCGTCCGCCCGTCCGAGGTGCAGGCGTGGGCGAGCGACCGGGCGCAGGTGCTCGCGCCGGGCACGATGCGCAGCCTGCTCAGCCTGTTGAGGTCGGTCTACTCGAGCGCGGTGCTCGACCGGCTGGCCGCGTCTTCGCCGGTGGTCCGGATTGCACTTCCCCGCCACGAACGCCCCCGCGTCGTCCCGCTGATCGTCGAGCAGGTGCGGCGTCTCGCTGACGCGATGCCGACTCGGAACCGGGCGATGGTGCTCACTCAGGCGGGGCTCGGGCTGCGGATCGGGGAGCTGCTGGCGCTGCGAGTGCAGGACGTCGATTTCCTGCGGCGGTCCGTCCGGATCGAGTGGCAGTTCGTGCCGAAGGCCAAGGAGAGATCCGAGCCGAAGACGCCGCGCTCCCGTCGGACGATCCCGCTTCCCCAGGTCGTCTCCGACGCGCTGGCAGCACACATCGCCGAGTTTCCGCCTGGCGCCGACGGGACGATCTTCACCACGAGGAACGGCACCCCGGCGCGACACGACTACTACGGCTCGGTGATCTTCAAGGCGGCGGTGGAGAGAGCGGGCCTGCCGACCGGGACGACGAGCCACGACCTGCGTCACCACTACGCGAGCGTTCTCCTGGCGGCCGGCGAGTCCGTCGTGGCGGTCGCCGAGCGGCTCGGGCACGAGAACGCGACCTTGGTCCTGTCGACCTACGGCCACTTGATGCCGGACAGCGAGGAGCGCACCAGGCGAGCGGTAGACGAGGCATGGTCAACGTCCACTCAGGAAGAGAACCGGGCGCAGTGACCTGGGAGATGCGCGGCATCGATCTGGAGACGTTCAGGGCGTTGGATCGGCCGACGCGGCACCTCATCCTCCGACTGCTCGACTCCCCTACCGAGAGCGACCAAGCAGCTCTCGCGGCGCACCCCCAGGGGAAGGCGCTGGCGTCCTGGCTTCTTACTCTCCCGGCGTACGTCGACGTTCCCGATGATGACGACTAGGTGTGCCATCACAGTGCCATCAGAGCGGGCAGAGACCGTCTGACCTGCGCAAACAGGGAGGAAACACATGTTCCACCTCGACATCCGCGTCGCCGACATCGACGAGGCCGAGCCGAAGGTGCTCGAGATCGGTGCGCGCCGGCTCCCCGGCGAAGGCGGCGACTTCCGCGTCTACGCCGACCCGGTGGGCCACCCGTTCTGCCTGGTGTGGGACGCGTGAGCGGCGAACTGCCGTCGGTCGACCTGCGGTCGTCGAGCCGCTTCGTCGCCGCGTCCGGCTTCGAGGTGACGGAGGCGAGCGGCACCCGGGTGGCCGGCCATGTCGTTCTCGGACCCGACCAGCACACGCCGTGGGGGGTCGTACACGGCGGCGTGTACTGCACGGTCATCGAGTCCGCGGCCAGCATCGGCGCCAGTGTGGCGGTCGCGGAACGGGGTCAGTTCGCCGTCGGGGTCAACAACCAGACCGACTTCCTTCGGCCCATGACCTCCGGACGGGTCGACGTCGTGGCCGAGCCGATCCAGCAGGGCCGCACCCTGCAGCTGTGGCTGGTCACCGTCACCCGCGCCGACGACGGCAAGACGGTCGCGCGTGGCCAGGTCCGGCTGCAGAACATCCCGCTCCGGCGAGGATGAGCCGGCCCGAGGACGACCGGATTCGGCGGGCGGTCACCGCGGCGGCAGCTGTTGCGCGAGAGCACGGGATCGCGGTCGACGACCCGCGCGTGCTGCACGACGGCGCGAACGTCGTCGTCCATCTGGCACCGGCTCCCCTCGTGGCGCAGGTGGCCACGCTGACCCGGTTGCTCCGCGACGGCACGACGTCCTTCGCCCGGGAGGTGTCCCTCGCGGGCGCCCTCGCTGCGGCCGGGGCACCGGTCGTCCCGCCCAGCGACCTCGTGCCTCCGGGTCCGCACGAGCACGAGGGCACGGTCCTGTCGTTCTGGCCGTACGTCCAGGTGCTCCCGGACAGCGCCACACCCGCGCAGGCCCCGGCGGCGTGGATCGACTTGCGCGGATACCCCGACGCGCTACCGCCGACCTCGAAAGCGCTGGACACCCCGCTCGGCGACCTCACCAACTTCGTCGAGCGGGCTCCGCAGTGGGGTGTCGCGCTGGACGTGCTGGACCGGATGGCCGGCACGCTGGAGCGCCTGCGCCCTCGGCTGGACGGCGGGATCCGGCAGCTGCACGGCGACGCCCACCCCGGCAATCTGCTCGCCACGGCCGGCGGGTTCCGGTGGGCCGACATGGAGGACAGCTGCAGCGGGCCGCCGCAGTGGGACCTCGTCGCGCTGCGCACCACGCGCCGGCTCGACGGCCGCGCGGCGCTCGACGCGATCCCGCGCGCTCCGACGGACGACGAGCTGCGGCCGTGGCTGGAGCTCCGCCGGCTGCACGTCGCCGCCTGGTCCATCGTGATCGCCCGGGGTCACCCGGAGTGGACCCGGGAGGCCGCCACCGGCCTGGCCGAACTGGTCAGCCAGCCGTGGTGACCCCTCGGCCGCCGAGGGGTGCGTGGCCCAGCGTTTCCGGGTCCAGGATGGCCCGGAACAACGCGCGCGGGTCCTGCAGCGTGGCCGGGGGCCGTGCCGCCGTCCGCGGGACGACCCGGTCCCACCGTGCCGGTCGCCGGTGCGGCAGCAGTTCGCCACCCCCGAACAGGTAGTCCCCCACCACCTCGCCCAGCAGCAGGCCGGCGCCGTGCTCGACGGGGAGGGCCACCGGATCGCCGGGCGCGATCTCGTCCAGGAACGCCGACAGCTGGCGGAGGTCCTTGGCGGGACGGCGTCCGGAGAGCTCCCTGGACAGCGCCCGCAGCTGCGCCGGCGCCAGCCCGGTCGCATCGACGTCGATGCCCGACTGCGGGCCCAGGCCGACCACGCCTGCGGC
>JAODNJ010000212.1 GCA_025465155.1 Frankiales bacterium | reverse complement strand
TCATCACCACCGGGCTCGCCTTACCCACTTGGGCGATCAGACCGAGCGTGCGCCCGGCCACCGCCCGATGCACCGACGCCGAGATGTCGGCCTTATCGGCCCCCTGCGCCAGCAACGAGATGACTTCGGTTTCGGCGAACGTTGCGCACATACTGCTCACCTCGAGGTCTGTGCTGCCATCGAGCGCAAGTTGTGCCACCTCGGGCAGGTCGACCTCGAGCGCACGGCTCAGCACGTCGAAGAACCTCCCCGTGCCGCTGGCGCACCGGTCGTTCAGCGCGAAGCGGTCGACCAGGCCTTCATCGTCGACCGCGATGGCCTTGCTGTCTTGTCCGCCGATGTCGATGACGAGGCGCACCCCGGGCGACAACGCCGCAGCTCCGCGTGCGTGGCACGTGATCTCGGTGAACATCTTGTCGGCGCCCGGCACCAAGCGGCGACCGTATCCGGTGCTGATCGTTCGAACGATGTCTTCGGGTCGCAGGTTCGCTTCAGCGAGCACGGCCTCCATCGCGACGCGCACGCCCTCGCGGCTCACCGCCCCCATCTGCACCACGCGCGACGACACCATGTCGCCGGCGCTGTTCACGATGACAGCCTTCGCTGTCGTCGACCCGAGATCGACTCCCATCACGAACCATTCAGCGGCATCGCGTTCAAGCATGATCGCTTCTCCTAGACCTTCGCCCGCTGCTGGTCGATCGACTCGAGCATGGCGACCAGGCCGCTCTCGAGCGACTCGTCTTTGTAGAACGCCGCGTCGGCGACGTCGCCCTCGAACGAGAACGACTTGATACCGCGGTCACGCTCGGCCGTTCTGGCGAGAATGTGCTGCGGGTTCGTCATGGCACGGCACGTACGGGTGGAGTGAAATGCGATGCCGTCGATGGCGTACTCATCGCACCGCTTCAGCAGCAGCTCTTCCATGATCTTCAGCCCGTGATTGATGGGGCAGATGAGGTAGTGCTGAGCCATGCCGAGCAGTGGCCGGTCGAGATCGATCAGCTGGGGCTCTTGCCAGAACGAATCGTGGGTGTACCGGCCCGCAACCACGGCGACATCGAACTCTGCGAACTTGCGGGTGAGAAAACCGAGCTTGTTCCAGTTCATGATGCCGTCGAAGTACACCCGATAACGCTCGTTCTGCACCGCAGAGATGTTGTCGATGATGCGCTGCTGAATCTCGTCTTTCACCGCCTGAAAGTAGTCGACGAGCAACTGGTTCGCCGGCAAGAAGTTGATGGGCGCGATGCTCGCCACCCAGTCCCAGTACGTGGCGGGCGTCGGCGCCGCGGCGCACAACGCCATGGCCTCCAGCCGCAGCTCGGAGGCGCGCTTGATGTACGACATGTTCTCGCTCAGCGCGTCCCAGTCGAACGGCTTCTTGGTCTGGTACTCGATGAACTCGATCAGCTTCTTGAGCTGCTCTTCGACGTAGAGCGGCGTCTTCTCCCATTCGGTACCGCGCAGGTATCCGGAATCTTTCTTGTTGCCCCAGATCATCGGAAGCGACACGTTGAAGATGGGAAAGTCTTTACCGAACACGCGGTACGTCATCGCGTCCCACTGCTGGCCGGTGCTGCAGCCCGCGTAGGCGTTCACGAAGAAGTCAGGAGACGGAAGCTTCGAGGCGAGCTCTTCTTGATCGACCATGCCCACGATTCCGGACTGCTTCTCGGTGATGCCCTTCTGGGTCATCACGGCGCAGCCCAAGTGGGTGCGGGCATACGAACAGAGCTCGGCGATGTAGCCGTACTCCTCACCCGCCTGCTGTGCAGGGCCCTCCAGGTGCATGGCCGCTAGGCGGGCTGAGAACGCTTCGCCGTGGCACCACTCCAGCCCGGCGGCCTGAAAGATCGGGTTGAGCGCGGTGCCGTTGTACCAGACCACATGCTTACCGCGCTCTTTCGCGGTGAAGATGTTGTCCCAGTATTCGGCCACCATCTTGCCGCCGAGGCTTGTGCTCTTCAGCCGATTCGATTTGTCGACCACCTCGAGCGTGCGTGTGCGGGTGGGCGAGAGGTCGAGCGACTGCTTCGTCGAAAGCGAGAGATCGAGTGTCATATCGTGATCCTTAGTGATCGGTGTCGCTGCGGTGAGTCAAGCGAGGGTCGGAACCTTGAGCTTCTGGCGCCGAATACGTTCGACGAAGGTCTCGACCCGGGTTCTGATCGATTCCGCGGCCAGCCCCTCGTGCTCTGTCTCAATCAGCAGAACGGGAATGTCACGGGCATCCAGAACCTTGCGCAGCTCGGGGTAGTAGAGCATGAGCGGCTCGCAGAACTTGGCCATCAGCGTGATGACCCCGTCGGCCCCGCTGTCGTCGAGACTGTCGACGAGATAGCTGTCCCAGTCGACGTTGCGCTGAACTCGCGTTCCGCACGGGGCGGAGACGTTGCGGTCGAGGTACCAGGTGGCGAGAGCGTCGAACGGATCGCCGTCTTCGGGAACGTCGGTCGAAATGTACCGCGTGCCGTGATAGAGATCGTCGTTGACGACGAGAACGCCGCACTCTTCGATGAGGTCGAGAAGTTCGGGCCTGGGCGGGGCGCAGAAGTGCCCCGAGAGGTGCAGGCGCACCAGCGAGTCCGGCGGCTCGCTCGGCAACTCGAGGCCGCTGAGAATACTCTCGAGCAGCTGCGTGTGCTCGGTGATCTCCATCACCATGCTCGATTTCACGAGCACCTGCAGCTGGCGAGCGGAAACCCTCAGCCGCCCGGTCTTGCGAAGATCGTAGAAGCGCCTGAGCAGGTGCCGATTCGCATTGAACGCTCGGATGCTCACCCGCAGGGCCTCAGGTGTCACCGTCACGCCGACGATCTCTTCGACCTCGACTCGCAGTGACGCGACCTTGTCTCTGACCTGCGCGCCGCTCCACGGGTCGTCCATCGAGCTGATGAACTGAGCGAAGTGCATCGGAGTCTCAGGCTTCGCCCACCGAATGACGTCGGCTGCACCGAGCAGCTGAACGCAGTGGTCGGCGAGAACGAAGGCGTCGAACACGTCGAGCTCACCGACCGCCGCCTGATCGGCGACGCTGCGTGTGTAGCTGCAGTAGAACTCGGGCAGCAGGCTGCGGCCCTCGGTTATCGGGGTGCGACTCTCTTGCACGATGACGGGCAGTGCGCCCGTGGCGTGCACGATCTCAGAGGGGAAGTTCATGGGAAAAGACCCGACGACCGGGCGACCGGTGCGGCGCTTCCACTCGACCGCGTAGCCGATCGGGTCTGCGGCCACCGTCTCGAGCACCGAGAAGGCGACCGACTCAAGTTCGTGCATCGATCTGCCCCTCATCGTCGTTGAATATCGCGTGCTATCGCACTTCAACTATGATTGTTGACGGAAGAACATAAGTCAATGACGGGAAGTAAGTTTCTTGTTCTGTCGACTATTAATCTCCTGAATGCGACAAGGAACCCGCCCATGACCCCGACCGTCGAAGCCGTCACCACCGTGCCGCAGTGGTTCACGACTGCCATCGAAACGATTCCTCGCACCGGCGAAGTGGTGGTGCGAGAGGCACGAATCCGCTACCGATCCTGGGGCACGGCCGGCGAGCGCAACGTCGTACTCGTGCACGGCGGAGCAGCACACTCGCGCTGGTGGGACCACATCGCCCCGTTGCTCGCCACCACGAACAGAGTCGTCGCACTCGATCTCTCGGGTCACGGCGATAGCGATCACCGCACCACCTACGACGTGCCCACCTGGGCAGAGGAGATCGTCGCCGTCGCCGAAGCAAACGGGTTCGAACCCGGGTACACCGTCGTCGGGCACAGCCTGGGCGGCCTGGTGACTCTCGAGCTCGCTAAGCGGGCACCCTCGCCCGTGCGGGAGGCGATCGTCATCGATTCGCCCATCGGCGTCTTCGGCTCGAAGGTTCCTGTCGAAGCCCAGGGCCTGTCAGAGGTGAAGAGAAAGTTCTATCCGAGCGCGGCTGAGACGATCGCCCGCTTCAGGCCCGTGCCGGCACAGGAGTCGCTCGCTTTCGTCTCCGACTACATCGCCGCAGCATCAGTGGTCGAGACGCCCGAGGGCTGGAGCTGGAAGTTCGACAGCACCATTCTCGCCGGCGGTCACCTGCTAGCCGCACAATTCACCGCGATGGATGCTCGGCTCGCGTATTTTCGCGCGGAGTACGGTGTCGTGAGTGCGTCGGTGCGGGCCGTCGTCGAACGCGCCGGAGCCAGCTTCGTGGAGCTGCCGCAGGCGGGTCATGCGCCCATGCTCGATCAGCCGCTGGCGCTCGTCACGGGCATCCGCACCGCTTTTGCGGCCTGGAACGCCGAGAACGCACGAGCCGCCGCCGCCGCCACTACCGCTGCCGCTGCCGCTGCCGACGAGTGAGACTCAGCTCGCCGAGATTCCGCCGTTCACGCTGATGGCCTGCCCGGTGATCTTAGCCGCGGCCGGCCCGCCGAGAAAGACGATGAGCGCCGCGAGGTCTTCGGCCTCTGCCACGCCCAAATGAGCCAGCTTCGCCGCCTTCTCGAAGAGCGCCTTGCTGAACCCGTCGGTGAGCACACGCTCGGCGGTCGCGGTGCCGGCGATGAGCGAGGGAGTCACCGCGTTGACGCGCACTCCGTTGCGCTTGGCCTCGATGGCCACCGTTCGCGAGAACATCACGATCGCGGCCATGGCCGCACCCAGCACCGATTCACCCGGTGTAGCGACCTTTGCGGCATCTGAGGCCACCAGCACGATGCTGCCGCCGCCCTGCTCCTGCATGATCGGCAGCACCGTACGCGTCAGATACATGGGCGGCAGCGCCTGGGCGGTCAGGATGCGCGTGATGTCGTTCGGATCGATGCGGTGCAGCAACTCAGGCCGGTATTGGGCCGTCACCGAGCTCAGCAGCACGTCGATCGAGCCGAGGGCGGTGTGCGCCTTCTCGATCGCTCGCGTGACCTGGTCGAGATCGTCGACGTCGACCGCAACGAATTCGATCGTGGCATCGGGGCAGTGTTCGCGCAGGCGGTCGCGTGCCGCTAGCCCCCGCTCTGGCGAGCGCGACAAGAGAGCAAGCCGCCTCACGCCGGCATCGAGGAACCCTGTTGCCGAGGCGAAACCGACACCACTCGAGCCCCCCGCTATGACGACTGCAGCTTCTTTGTACGTGCGTACTACGGGCATCGGTTCTCTCTTCTCGAAACGGCGACACTGGCGGGCGAGCAAAAAGGTCGCCGTTTTGGCCTGACCTTTTCGTATATTGTACCAATAGCAGATAATAGACCGGTCGCGCAGAGTCGCGCGCCAGACCGTCACTCGTTGGGACACGTACACATGCTCGATTTCAGCTTCTCTGAAGACCACGAGGAATTTCAGAAGACCCTCTCTGCCTTCGCCCGAAAGGAGCTGCTGCCTGGCTACACCGCGCGATCTGCGAGTTCGGAATTTCCTTTTGCGCTGCTGAAGAAGATCGGCGATCTCGGTGTACTCGGCATCGGTCTGCCCGAACGGTTCGGCGGAACGGGAGAAGACGACCCCGTGCTGCTCGGCATCGCTTCGGAGACTCTGGCATACGGCGATGTGAACCTCGCCTCCGCTCCCATTCAGGTCGGACTGGTCGGGGCGCAGCTGCTGCACGGCACAGAAGAGGTTCAGCAGCGCTATTTTCCCCCCATGATCGCCGGCGAAGAGAATCTCGCGATCGCGCTGACCGAGCCGGAGTCTGGTTCTGACGCGAGCGCACTTCGAACGACGGCCAAGCGGGTTACCGGCGGCTGGCTGCTCAGCGGCGAGAAGACAGCGATCAGCTGGGCCATGAGCGCTTCGGCCGCCCTCATCTACGCCAGAGAAGAGGGGACGACTCGGTCGAGCGGAGTGAGCTGTTTTGTCGTCGACCTGGCTTCCGACGGCGTCACCGTTCGCCACATGATCGGCATGGGCTGTCTTCCGCTGGGCTGGGGGTCGATCGCACTCGACGGCGTCTTCGTGCCCGACAGTCACCTGATCGGCGAGGAGGGGCGCGGGTTCCAGGTGGCAATGAATCACTTCGACTTCAGCCGCGCGGCCATCGGCCTGATGTGTCTGGGTGCAGCCGAGCAGAGCCTCGAAGAGGCCGCCCTGTACGCCACCCAGCGCACCACCTTCGGCAAGCCGATCTCCGAATACCAGGGCGTCTCGTTTCCGCTGGCCGAACACGCGACGTACATCGAGGGGGCACGCTGGGTCTGCTACCGCGCACTGTGGCTACGGCAGCAAGACCGTCCGCACACCTCTCTCGCCTCGATGAGCAAGTGGTGGGCTCCGGTGGTCGCGAAAGACGCTATCGAGGCCTCGATGAAGATCCACGGCAACCTCGGGTATTCGGCAGAGTTCCCCCTTCAGCAGCGCTTTCGCGACGTGATGGCGTACCTCGTGGCCGACGGCACGGCCGAGATTCAGAAGGGCATCATCTCCAAAGAGATCCTGGCCAGAAAGACGGTGTCGCTGTGACCGAGCCCCTGCCCGAACCGAAGTCGCTCGCCGACAGCGGCGCATTGGTGGTCGGCGGGTCGGCGGGCATCGGTTACGCCTCGGCCGAAAAGCTCGCCCTCGGCGGTGTGCGCCGAATCGTGATCGTCGCCCGCAACGTCGAGCGCGGCGAAGAGGCCCGGGAGCGCCTGGCCCAGACCGGCGCGACGGTGCACTTCGTTCAGGGCGACGCCACCAGCGCCGCAGAGGCCGCCCGCATCACCCGCGAGGCCGAGGCCTTGCTCGGCGGCATCGACATTCTGGTGGTGTCGACCGTGGCAGAGAACCGACCGGAATTGTTCCGCGATATTCCGACTGAATCTATCGGCGGCATTCTGCACGAGATGCTGCTGCCTCCGATGCAGCTGGTGAGCGAGGTCATGCCCCACATGGCGCAACGACGCGGCGGGGTGATCATCACCGTCGCCTCCGACGCGGGCAAGACAGCGACGCCCGGCGAGACGATCATCGGCGCCTGTAAGGCTGCGATCATCATGTTCACCCGTACGATCGCAGTCGAAGGAAAACGAAACGGCATTCGGGCGAACGTACTGACCCCGTCGCTGGTGCACGGCACAGCATCCACTGCTCGCATCACCGGCGACGGATTCAGCGCGAAACTGTTCGCCAAAGCCGCAGAACAGGCGCATCTGGGCGTACCCGATGCGAACGATCTCGGCGACCTGGTGGTCTTTCTGGCCAGTCCCGCGGCTCGGCGGCTCACGGGCCAGGCGATCAGCGTGAACGGCGGAATCAGCGCGGCGTAGCCTCGGCTCCGTTCGCAGCCTCAGCTTCGTCTCTGGCACCGACAGTGTTTGTTTCCTCGGCCGCGGTCGCGTGGTCGCGTCCTGTGTACCACGCCGGCAGCAGCTGCAGCAGATGCTCGAGCAGCTCGTCGGCGGTGGCTTCGAAATCGCTCTCCAGCCACTCGTCGAGAAACCCGACGACGGCGCTCGAAATGAGGCTCGCCGCCAGATGAGGCCGAATCGACGTCGGCAGATTCGGATGCCCGGCGATCCACGGCTCGATATCGGCCGCCATCGCCCGAACCGCGTTGGTATGCACCTCTCGCGAAAGGGGAAGCGCCAGCACGGCGACGTAGAACGTACGATGTTCGATGTAGTGCCGGATCAGCCGCTCATACGACTCCCTTACGACCGAGGCGGGATCGAATGCTGGTGCCGCAGCGAGGCGCCGGTTGATGTCACGCAGGTGCTCGTACGCCCGTTCGACGACCTGCAGGGCGAGATCGTCGAAGCTCGAGAAGTGGGTATAGAACGATGTCTTCGAGATGCCCGCCTGCCGCACGATATCGGCCACCGAGATGCTCTCTGGAGACTGCGCGATCAGCAATTCGACCGCGCTGAAGATCTTAGCCCGCGTGCGGTAGACCCGAGGGTCGCGCGAGGCTTCGTGCGTGCGCCTGACACTCTCGATGGGCGTCGGCTCAGAGGAACTCACGTCTAGAGCCTATGGCGTGTCGACACCTAGACCCGAAGGGTGCCGAGCGGTGAACAGCCACCCGGCACCCTCGCCTGATCAGAACGAGGTGATGACCACGCGCGCCACAGACGGATCTTTCAGCATTTCGTACCCCTCGACGACCTGGTCGAGCGAGATCTCGCGTGACACAAGACCGTCGAGCTGAATCTTGCCGGCAAGGTACATGTCGACATACGTCGGCACGTCGCGTCGCAGGGTTCCAGAGCCCATGTAGATGCCCGTGATGGTCTTCTGACCCTGCAGCAGATCGTACCCGTCGACTGTCATCGTCTGGCCCGGCGTCACGCCGATCACGTAGAGGCCGCCGCCCTTGGCCAGCATCGCCACGCCCTGCTCTTGCACCGCGCCGATGCCCACAAAATCGAAGACGTAGTCGACGCCGCCCGCCACGATCTGCTTCACGGCATCGACCGCGTCGACCGAGCGCGAGTCGATCACGTGCGTCGCACCGAACTGTTTCGCCTTCTCGAGTTTCTCTGCTGCGACATCGATGACGATGATCGGTGAGGCACCTGCCACGACGGCACCGTTGATGGCATTGAGGCCGACGCCCCCTGCGCCGACGATCACAACGCTCTGGCCGGGTTGCACATTCGCGGTATTCAAGACGGCTCCCGTGCCAGTCAGGCCCCCGCATCCCAAAAGCGCCGCCTGCGGAAAGGGCATCTCGTCGGCGATCTTCACGAGCTGGTTGGAGTGCACGAGCGCCTGCTGAGCGAAGGCCCCGAGGCCGAAGCCCTGGGTGACATCAGCACCCTCGCGCTTGAGACGTGGCGGCTGCTCGGGCGTGCGCACTGTCGCTTCCGGGTGCAGGCACTGAAAGCTGCGCCCGGCCAAACAGTTGTTGCACCGACCGCAATACTGAATCAGAGAGCCGACCACGTGGTCTCCCACCGCGAAATCGGTCACGTCGGGGCCGATTTTCGTGACGACACCCGCCAATTCATGACCGAAGACCGCGGGCACCGGGTAACCGAGGTCGTAATTGGCCACGCTCATGTCACTGTGGCAGAGACCAGAGGCCTTGACCTCGACCAGCACCTCCAGCCCGATCGGATCGTCGATCGTGATCTCTTCTGTGTGGAATCCGCCACCGAAGGTGTCGACGACAACTGCTTTCATGATGTTCCCTCTCCATTGAGTGCATTTCTTGAACTACCGTACACAATCTTATGAACCAGCGTTCACAAAACTCTTGGCACGGCGCCCTTCCGGGCCTACACTTTCGAACAACATCGCCCGAGCATCGGAGCTCCGGCGCTGATTGGAGAGAACACGATGTCATTTGAAACTCCCACCCTCGATCTATTCGAGCCACAACACGTCTCGCGAGAAGAGCTGCAGCGCATCCTCTCGCTGCAGCGCCGCTCGTTTCTCGCCGAAGGCGCCGTGAGCGCCGCGGTGCGTAAAGACCGAGTGAGCAGAATGGCCTTGGCCATCCTCGAGAACATCGACGAGATCGCTGCGGCCCTCAGCCTGGACTACGGTTTTCGGCCGCCCGAGCTCACGAAGGCTTTCGAGGCCACGTCATGGGTGCCCGACGTGCAGGCGACTCTCGCCTCCCTCGACGAGTGGATGAAACCCATCGACATTCCGGGCGGATTCGTGCAGCAGAAGCCGAAGGGCGTAGTAGGGGTCATCGGTGCCTGGAACTTTCCGATCATCCTCGCCTTCGAACCCGCCATGGCCGCTCTGGCTGCAGGAAACCGGGTCATGTTGAATTTCTCGGAGTTCCACGTGCGCACCGGGCGCCTTCTCTCGAACATCTTCAGCGAACGCTTCGACGAATCGGAATTCGCCCTCATCACGGGCGACCTGGCCACAGCACGGGCATTCGCCGAACTGCACCTCGACCATTTGTTCTTCACCGGCTCTCCCACGGTGGGCAGCCTGGTGGCACAGGCCGCCGCGAAGAACCTCGTTCCGGTGACGCTCGAGCTCGGCGGCAAGAACCCCATCGTGGTCGCTCCGAACGCAGACATGGAACTCGCCGCGCACCGCATCGCCGGCACCAGGGCCCTCAACAGCGGGCAGATCTGCCTGTGCCCCGACTTCGTGTTCGTTCCGGCCGACCGCAAAGACGAGCTGATCGCCGCGCTCCGCACCGAATTCGAGGCCCTCTTCCCCGACTTTCTCGAAAACCCCGGCGTCGTTGCGATCGTGAACGAGCGCAACTTCGACCGCGTGGTCGGGTTGGTCGACGACGCCGTCGCGAAGGGGGCCACGAAGATCGTCATCGCACCCGAGAGCGAACTCGGCTCACTGCCCGATCGCGCAACCCGGCGCATCGCACCGACCCTCTTGCTCGACGTGCCCGAAACGGCGACCATCGCCGACGAAGAGATCTTCGGCCCGATTCTGCCGATCTACGTGTACTCCGATCTCGAGGAGGTCATCTCGTACCTGCAGGCTCGACCCACACCGCTCGGTTCGTACTGGTACGGAGAAGACGACGGTGACTTCCGCAGCTTCCTCGACAGAACGAACAGCGGCGGGGTGACCCTCAACGACGGCATCGTGCACGCTTTTCTTCCCGAAGCGCCCTTCGGCGGATCTGGCAATTCCGGCTCTGGTTCCTATCACGGAAAAAACGGCTTCGACACGTTCACCCACAAGCGCACCGTGGCCAATGTGACCCAAGAGCGCGGTATTGCAGACGGGTTGATCGGCCGCGCGCTGCTCGACGATCAGTTTCAGGCCGTCATCGGCCAGGTCGTCTCCGATTCCGCCGACGCCTTCCGGGTGTACCTCACGTAAGAGAGGGGCGTTCACGGCGCCGCGCGGGAGCCGAAACCCGGCCCCTGCGCGGCACCCTGAGCATCGGTGAGTTGCGAGAAGTAGGTGCCCCTCTTCTCGGCACTGGGCTCGACGAACAGCGCTTCTGCCTCGACGCAGACGACCTCCGGAGCAGAAGCCAGCACAATCGTGCCCTTCACGAACGTCTTGCGCCCCGACGTCGACACGATGTTCGAGCGGATCACGAGTTCGGCCTCGAGCGGCAGCGCAGAAAGATAGCTGACGTTGAGGTAGGCGGTCATTCCCCACCGATCGGCCTGCGTTGCCGCCTGGGCCAGAACCGAGTCGAGAATCAACGCGGCAACTCCCCCGTGCAGGTGCGCGGGCGGCCCCTCGAAACGGCGGTCGAGAGTCGTACGCACCTCGACGCCGGTGCTTGTGTCTTCGAAGACGATGGGCGGAGAGGCCGGGCTGCCGAGCCCCGTGACCGGGTTGAAAAAGCGGATGCCCTTGGCCATGTCGTCGACCGATGGAAGCTCCCAGATCGGCCGGCTCTTCGCCCCGACGATGGCGGTGATCTCGCGGGCGAGTGCGGCAGCGCGGTCGAGCTGCCCGGAATCGACGTCGGTCGCGGCGAGCGCCGCCCCAGCCTCGCGCAGAGCGCTGCCGAGTGCGGCCAGCGCTGCCCGGTTCTGCGCGAGAGTCGACGATGAAGTGTTACTGGTTTTCTCTGGTGGGCCGTCTGCCACGATCATCCCCTTCTTTGGACTTCACACTACAATGGTCAGACCAATTGATGGGCACCTGATCGACGATGGAGAGATCATGACCGACACCCTTGTTCGCACCGATCGACCGGATCCGGGCATCGCCGTCGTCGTTCTCGACAGCCCGGCTACGCGCAACGCGCTGAGCGATGCGCTCGTCGACCAGCTGCTTGCGGCACTCGAGGCGGCTCGCGACGACAGCGAGGTGCGGGTGGTCGTCATCCGTTCGTCTCACGACCGCATCTTCTCAGCCGGCGGAGACCTCAAGGCCTTCGCCGACGATCGCCCCATCACCGAGAAATACGAAGGCCTCGGCCGCTTTCCCCGCCTGTTCACCCTGCTCGGCTCTCTCGGCAAACCGGTGATCTGTGCTGCGAACGGCGACGTTCTTGCCGGTGCCTTCGGTCTGGCGCTGGCTTGCGACCTCGTCATCGCGAAGGAGTCGGCGAAATTCGGCTGCCCCGAGATCAACGTCGGAGTCTTTCCCTTCATGATCTCGGCGCTGATCTACCGCAACATCGACCGCATGAAGGCGAACGAACTGATGATGATCGGTGACCTCGTCACCGCGGCCGAGGGTCGCGAGATCGGCTTCGTCAACCGTGTCGTGGCCGACGCCGACTTCGACGACGAGGTGCTCGCGTGGGCCAGACGCATCGCCGCCAAATCGCCCCTTCTCATGCGGCTCGGCAAAGAGGCCATCGATGTCACCCGCGACCTGCCTCTCGCCGAGGCTCTGAAGGTTCTGCAGTCTCAACTGGCCGAGGCCTTCGGAACGGCCGACATGAGAGAAGGGGTCGCCGCCTTCCGCGAAAAACGCAGCCCGGTCTGGATGATGCGCTGACGCCGATGCGCTGAGGTCGATGCGCTGAGGTCGGCGTACCCGCACGAACGTCGAATGGCCACACTCGTGAGAGCCTGGAGTCATGCCCGCAGAACCCGTCGACGAATGGGCCGGGCACAAAAAGGGCAGCGCCGACTACCGCCGGCTGCTCGCGGCGCTCTTCTTCGCCGGCATCGCGACCTTCGCGCAGCTGTACTCGCCGCAGTCGGCCCTGCCACAGATCTCCGCTGACCTTCACATCGGTGCGGCATCCGCTTCGCTGGTGATCTCGGCGGCGACCATCGGGCTGGCGATCGGCGTGATTCCGTGGTCGGTGGCCGCCGATCGGTTCGGGCGGCTGAAGTCGATGTCGGTCGCTGTGATCGCCGCATCCGCTTTCGGCCTGCTCGTGCCATTCGCGCCGACGGTCGAGTTGCTGCTGGCCGGCCGGTTTCTCGAGGGAATGATGGTGGGCGGGGTGCCCGCTATTGCCATCGCCTACCTGAGCGAAGAGATCCACCCCGGTCACGCCGTTCGCGCTGCCGGAACGTATGTGGCCGGCACGACCATCGGGGGCCTGCTCGGCCGACTTGTCGCCGGGCCGCTCGCCGAACTCTTCAGCTGGCGCATCGGGGTGTTCACCGTTGCCGTACTCTGCACGGCCTCAGCAATCGTGTTCATCAGACTCGCACCCGCCGCGCGCGGTTTCGTTCCGCCGGCGCTTCGGGATGCGCCGACCTCACAAACGCTCTGGCAACGACTCGCGGCGAACCTCCGCGCGCCCCGGCAACTCGTGCTCTACGCGCAGGCCTTTCTGCTGATGGGCGGGTTCGTGGCGCTCTACAACTACCTCGGCTTTCGCCTGGCCGCCGCACCCTTCTGGCTACCGCCCGCCGTGGTGAGCCTGGTTTTCGTGGCCTATCTCGCCGGAACATGGTCGGCCCCGCAGGCAGGCGCTCTGGCCGCTCGCCTCGGCCGCTGGCCCGTGCTGCTGATGTCGATCGCAGTCATGGTCGTCGGCGTGGCGCTCACCCTGACTCCGGTACTCGCGGTGGTGCTCGCCGGGCTGGTTCTCGCGACAGCCGGGTTCTTCGCCGCCCACGCGACGGCCTCCGGATGGACGGCAGCAGCGGCACCGGTCGGCCGAGCCCAGGCATCCTCTCTTTACAACCTCGCCTACTACGCCGGCTCGAGTCTCTTCGGCTGGCTCGGCGGCGTCTTCTTCGACGCGGCCGGATGGGGCGCCACCGCCGCCATGATCGGCGGGCTCGCTTTGGCGGCCGGATTGCTCGCGCTGATCGCGCTGCGCGGCCGTGAGTCCGGCGCTCTCACGGTCTCCGTGCGTTCGAACGAGCTGGGGTAGCGCCCCGTCGGCGTCGAGCACGAAAGCGCTCAGGGCGACGTTCGCACGAAGATGCAGAACGGATGCCCGGCCGGGTCGGCGTACACATAAAGCGGTTCTTCGGCATCCGTCGACCGGTCTTGCAGCACGCGCGCCCCGAGGCCCAGCGCTCGTTCGTGCTGTTCGGCCAGTTCGGCCACGGTGTCGACCGCGAAGTCGAGGTGCATCATCTGCGGCCTCGGACCCTCGGGCCAGGTCGGCTCGGGCAGGTGTGCAACCTGCTGGAAGGCATAGCGCCAGCTGCTCGCCGGGTCGAGCAGCGTGACCCAGTCGCCACCGTTCACGTCGGGCGACCCGTCTGTCGGCGGCTCGTCTCCGGCGCGGTAGTGCAGCCCGAGCAGCTCCCGGTAGAACTCCGCGAGGCTCCGGGCGTCTTCAGTGTCGAGCACCACCTGCCGAATGTCGGGCGTCAGCCTCTTCGATGTGACCATGCTCCATTCTGCTGCAGCCCCCGCCGGCCGCGTAACCCCGCCGGCCCGTGGCCGCGGCCCACTCCGCACCCCTTACGCAGTCAACAACGCAAGAGGCACGACCGCCACTCCGTCAGGCCGCCGATAAGCATACGGACCCGTAGTAATGACGACCATGTCAACGACTTGGTCAGGCAGAGCATCCCGAAGCCAGAGAAGGTGTCGCACGTCGTCATCGCTGACAGTCGCCTTCAGCTTCACCTCTACCGCCACCGCTGTCGAATCGCCCTTGTGTATGACGAAATCGATCTCACGCACACCGTCCCGGTCACGAAAATGGCTGAGGCTCGCATCGTTTGCAGCCGCGTATGTCTTCAAGCTCAAAGCGACAAGGGCTTCGAAGAATACACCGAGACGCGTTCGATCCCCGTCGTTCACGGTGCCCTGACCAGCTGACATCAAGCGCGTTTCGTTGAGCCCGAGGAGTCGTACCGAGAGTGCAGGGTCTACGAGAAAATGCTTTGGCGCCGTCGCCGCGCGGGCGATGACGCGGCGGCTTGGTGACCACGCCTCGACCTGATCCAGAATGTACAGACTGCTCAGGATGTCCCGGTACCTGAGCGCAGTCGAGGCTGCGGGTGGATTCGATTCACCTGGCTCCACACTGGCCGAGATCTTCGCCCACGTGGTTGACGTCGCGGTGGCCCTCGCATAGCCGCGGAGCCAGCCCAGCAGAGTTTCGGGCTGACGAACGGGCTGACCCTGCTCACTGAAGTCGTGAGTGACGAGCCGATTGATGTAGTTGTCCAGCCAGACCTGCCGGGGTCGATCGGGCATGACTCTGGCTTGCGGGAACCCCGACCCGACGATCTCGTGCACGTAGTCCGGGAGTTCCACCGCAGTTTCTCCACCGATTGGCGCCGATCTTCCTGCAAGAAGATCCGCTACATGTACTGTCGGCGACGCCAGATTGCGCTCAGCCAGGGAGAGCGGTCGCATGCGAAAGCCTTGAATTCGGCCTGCGCCAGAGTGGATTCTGGCGCCCTGCGGCGAGGCACTGCCTGCGAGAATAAACCGCCCTCCGGTGGCGTCTTCATCGACCAGGCGCCGAACTCGGTCCCACACCTCGGGCAGTATCTGCCATTCATCGATAAGTACCGGTGTCGCGGCTCGCCTGATGTACGAAGGGTCAGCTTCGACAATCGCTCGCACTTCTGGCAGATCAAGATCGATTACCGTTGCTGCTCGCTGTCGCGCGGTCGAGGTCTTGCCAATAGCCCGAGCGCCCTCGATAGCCACAGCGGCGAAGTGCGGAAATAGTTCATCAAGGGCCGTGTCGATGATGCGTGGCTGGTAATCGTCCGTCATTCGTTGCCCCTTCGAGGCCACTCTACAACCACGATGGATGCTATCGGTCGATTAGGAGGCACTCTATCGATCGATTTGGAGGATTTCTATCGGTCGATTTGGAGGCATTCTATCGGTCGATTTGGAGGTATAAGTGACAGCCGGCTAACAAGAGCCGTTACGACGAGGCGGGGGCGGGGGGCTGCAGCACCGCGATGGCGCGGGTGTCTTGGAAGGAACGGATGCCGTCGATGCCCTGCTCGCGACCGAAACCGCTCGACTTCATGCCGCCGAAGGGCGCACGCAGGTCGAGCCGCGCTGCGCCGTGGTCGTTGATCCACACGTAGCCGGCCACGATCTGCGAAGCCACCCGCTGAGCCGCGGCCGGGTCGGCGGTCCAGACCGACGCACACAGGCCACCCCACGTGTCGTTGGCCGCCGCGACCGCCTCGTCTTCGGTGTCGAACGGCAGCAGCGGGATGACCGGGCCGAACTGTTCCTGGGTGACGACCCGCAGCGCCGGGTCGGGGTCGATGACCAGCGCCGGGCGTAGAAAGTTGCCCCCGACGAGATCCGCCCGCGTCGGCAGCTCGCCGAACTCGCGCACATCGGCACCCGAGGCCTTCGCCTCTTCGATGAGGTCGAGCACGAAGGCTTTCTGAATCGGCGAATGCAACGGCCCGAGGGTGGTATCGGCATCGAGCCCGTAACCGATGACGGCTTTGTCGAGGCGGGCCGACAGGCCGTCGACGACCTCGTCGAGCCGCGAACGGTGAACGTAGATGCGCTTCGCGTTCATGCAGATCTGACCGGTGCTGTCGAAGATCGACGAGTAGAGGCGGTCGAGGTGCTCGTCGTCGATGATCGCGTCTTCGAGCAGAATCGCCGGGTCGTTGCCGCCGAGCTCGAGCACGACACGGGTGAGCGACTGCGAAGCGAGCTGCATGATGCGCTTGCCCCCGCCCACACTGCCGGTGAAGTGCACCTTCGCAACACTGTCGTGCTCGATCAGCGCGCTCATGTCGGCGTCGCGGCCGGTCACGACGTTGAGCACGCCCGCCGGGAGCTTCGCCGCAATGCGTTCGACCAGCCGCGCCGTGGCCAGCGGCGCCGAGGGCGGTGGCTTCACGATGACAGTGTTGCCCGCGAGCAGGGCATGCGGCAGCGACGCCGCGAGTATGGCGATCGGCCAGTTGAACGGCACGATGATCGTGACGACCCCGAGCGACTGATGCTGCACGACCGTGCGCACCGGGATGCCCGGGGCAGGCTCGAGCACCCGGGCCTGCTCCACGTCGTCGGCGATCGACACGGCGAGCTGCCAGCGAATCTCGAAGACGAGCGCATCGATGAACGCCTCGAAGCGAATCTTTCCGTTCTCTTGAGAGAGAATCTGGGCATCCTCGTCGCGGTGCTCGGCGAGGTCGGCGACCGCCTCGGTCATCGCGGCGGCCCGCTGCTGAGCAGACAGGCCAGACCACGCAGGGTACGCGCGGCGCGCCGCATCGATCGCATCGTCGACGTCGGCGGTCGAAGCTGCGGCCGCATAACCGACGACCACGCCCGGTTTGCCGGGGTCGACCACCTCGATGGTCTGCTCGGTCGTGCGCTGCCGCCCGTCGATGAAAAGCCCGGTGACAAGCGAAGAACCCGTCTCAATCGTGTCGGTCATGTCGCAACACCTCTCTGTGTTTCTACCTGAGGCAATTGTACGAGCGTGCACGAACGCAGCGCCTGTGCATTTCGCTTTAACGAGAAGAGTGGATGCCCTGTCACCCCCATTTGCTAACGTCGACGCTATGCAGCCGACCACCACTCCCCCCTTCCGCGCCGACGCGGTAGGCAGCTACCTGCGCACCGATGCCGTTCACGAAGCTCGCACTCGGCACGCCGCCGGCGAGATCGACGACGCGTCCCTGGCGGCGATCGAAGACCGCGACATCGTGGCCCTCATCGAAGAGCAAGAGAAGCTCGGGCTCGAAGCGGTCACCGATGGCGAGTTCCGTCGCGCGTACTGGCACTTCGACTTCTTCGCCGGCCTTGACGGCGTCGAACTCGGTGAAAGTTCGACGGGCATGGACTTCAAGGGCCAGGCCATCAAACCCGTGGCCGTCGAGATCGTCGGCAAGCTCGGGTTTCCCACCGACCATCCCATGCTCGCGCACTACCGCTTTCTGCAGGCGCACACCGATCGCCTGGCGAAGATGACCATTCCGTCGCCGACCGTGCTGCACTTCCGGCTGGCGCACGACTCGTTGCTGACCCCCCTGTACCCCGACCGCAACTCGCTGTTCGAAGACCTCGCTGCCGCATATCGGGGCGCCGTCGCCGCGTTCTATGCGGCCGGCTGTCGCTACCTGCAGTTCGACGACACCGCCTGGGCCTACCTGTGTTCAGAAGACGAGCTGGCGAAGGCGCGCGCCCGCGGCCTCGACGTCGACAACATTCAGGCCGCGTACGTGAAGCTCATCAACGACTCGCTGCGCGACAAGCCGGCAGACATGGTCGTCACCACTCACGTCTGTCGCGGCAACTTCCGGTCATCATGGATCGCCTCCGGCGGCTACGAACCCGTCGCCGAAAACCTGTTGACCAATTGCAACTACGACGGCTATTTTCTCGAGTACGACTCCGAGCGGGCCGGCGGCTTCGAGCCGCTGCGCTTTCTGCCGCGCGGTGACAAGAGGGTGGTGCTCGGCCTGATCACGTCGAAGTCGGGTGAACTCGAAGACACCGACGCGGTCATCCAGCGCATCACCGAGGCGGCACAGTTCGCACCGCTCGAGCAGCTGGCGCTCAGCCCGCAGTGCGGATTTGCGTCGACCGAAGAGGGTAACGTGCTCACCGAGCAGCAGCAGTGGGCGAAGATGGCCGAGGTCATCGACATCGCCCGCCGCGTGTGGAGCTGATGGCGCCCACCCGCCACGCAAGGGCACACAGCTGATAGCCTTGTCGTCTGACTAGCCACGTTGGCTCGTGTGGTTGAGGCGCATGGCGCCTCTGATCCGAGGCTTGAAACCTCCGGCATCCGTAAAAAGAACCCGGAGGTTTTTTTATGTCTGCATCCGTCTCATCGAGCACGGGGCTGCCCTCGTCGCCGGCCGCCGATCCGAATCGGTGGCGCGCACTGTTCGTGCTCTCGTTGACACAGCTCGTCGTCGTGCTCGATGGCACCATTGTCAATATCGCGCTGCCGCAGGCTCAGATCGACCTGGGGCTGACCGACACCGAGCGACAGTGGGTGGTGACCGCCTACGCTCTCGCGTTCGGTTCGCTGTTGCTGCTGGGCGGCCGGATCGCCGACTACTGGGGTCGTAAACGCACCTTCATCGTCGGGATGATCGGCTTCGGTGCGGCATCCGTTCTCGGCGGTATCACCCAGAGCGGCACCGAGCTGATCCTCGCCCGTGGGCTTCAGGGCGCATTCGCCGCCCTGCTCGCACCGGCGGCCCTGGCGCTGCTGACCGTGACGTTCACGCACGGAAAAGAACGGAACACCGCGTTCGCCGTCTTCGGAACCGTCGCCGGCGCCGGCGCCGCCGTGGGCCTCGTGCTGGGCGGGGTGCTCACCGAGTATGCCAGCTGGCGCTGGTGCCTGCTGGTGAACGTGTTCTTCGTGATCGTCGGACTCGTCGGCGCCCTGCTCTTCGTGGCAGAGAGCAAGGCAGAGGGCGACAACAAGTACGACATTCTCGGCGCGATCACGGTGACCCTCGGCCTGGGCTCCCTCGTTTACGGCTTCAGCCTCGCCGATTCCGGCTGGGGAACCCCGCAGACCATCGGATTCTTGGCCGCCGGAGTCGGCCTGCTCGTTCTCTTCGTCGTCGTGGAGTCGAAGGTGAGGCAGCCCCTCTTACCCCTGCGCGTGCTGACGAACCGAGTGCGCGGCGGCGCCTTTTTGTTGCAGGCCATCGCCGGCAGCGTCATGATCGGCGCGATGCTGTATCTCACCTTCCACCTGCAGATCGTGCTGGGCATGCAGCCTCTCGAAGCGGGTCTGGCCACGCTGCCGCTGCCGATCGCCATCACGGCAGTCGCGCCTCTGGCAACGAAGCTGCTTGCGTCGATCGGTGCGCGACCCCTGATGATCGGGGGCCCGATCATCGTCGCTGCAGGATTGTTCTACCTGAGCTTCATCACCGCAGACGGCAGCTACCTCGCCCAGGTTCTGCCCGGCATGGTGCTGCTCGGCATCGGCATGGCGTTCATTTTCATTCCGCTGCAGAACGTCGCCCTGAGCGGCATCGCACCGCACGACGCCGGTGCCGCATCGGCGACCATCAACGCGTCGATGCAGATCGGCGGTTCTATCGGGCTCTCGATCTTCACGGCCATCTACGTGTCGACGAGCGCTGACGCGGCCGCCTCATCGCCGGGCCTGGTGGCCCTGACGGCGGGCTACTCCGCGGTGTTCTTCGCTTCGGCGATCGCGATGATCGGGGCAGCGATCATCGCTTTCATCTTCATTCGCGGCCCGAAGTCGCAGCTGTCGCCCGGCGGCGCAGCCGAATTCGTGCACCTCGGCTGAGATCACCTGTGACCTTCGCCACGTCGACGACGGTCGGCTGCGAAGTGGCGAGGGCCTTTGGTCGCGCAGTCGCACGGCGCATTCGCGCCAGTGCGCACATCAGCACTCCACGCGGGGCGCCTTGTGCCCTAGGGCTTGTTACCGGTTCTACCGGGCCGAGAATCGCTGCAGCGCCTCGGCGATCACCGCGTGATCGACGACGTCGGGCTCTCCCGACGCCGAGATGGTCGCGACGATGTCATCTTCGACGAAGATCGGAATGCACCCTCCCCAGAACTTGTACTCGTCGCCGAGGCCGTCGGCAATGCTGGGGTCTGCGTCTTTCTTCAGCCGAGCGAGCAGTGAGCTGTGCTTGAAGTGTTGCGCCACGAGTCGCTTGCCCACGATGACATCGGCGTTCTGCTGACCGGTCTTACCCAGCTGCGCACGAAAGGCGAGTTGCTCGCCGATGTGCACGTCGGTTTCGAGGCTGAGCCCTCGTTCCCGCGTCACCGCAACGGCGAGCTCACCCAGACGCACGGCGTCGTCGCGCGTGAAGTCGGCGAACCGCGCCTCGGGAACGGCCTCGAGCTGAGCGATCGAATAGTCGGGTTCTACGTTCGTCACGGGCATCCTTTGGGTTGTGGTCGCGTTGCACCATTGTCTTCGCCTGACGCCCCGACAGCAATTCGCGCTGCCTCATTTCTCACGCAGCGAACCCGGCGTCACCCCGAACCGCTGCCGGGACGCGCGGTGAAAGAACGACGGGTCGGCGATCATCCCTCGACCGGCAGCCTTGAGCCCCGCAAGCCGGTCGCGAGAGCAGTTGTGATCTCTCAGTGATTACCGCTGTGAACTGGTGCGCGTCGCAAGGCGGCGTCTAGTGCTCGGCGAAGGCGACGGCGGCCAGCAGGGCGGCGACCACGTCGGGCTCGGTGCGCTCGTAGCGCACGGAGGGCACGGTGACCGCGAGCGCCGCGATCACGCGGCCCTCGTGGCGGATGGGCGCGCTCAGCGAGCGCACGTCGTCGCGGTACTCGCCACGATCGTAGAGGATTCCGGTGCGGCGAATCTCGGCCAGCTGCGTCTCGAAGCTCTGCCGGTCGCTCACCGTCACGTCGGTGAACCGGGTGTAGTGATAGCCGTCGAGAATTGACGAACGCTGGTCGTCGTCGGCGTACGCGAGCAGCACCTTGGCGCTGGCCCGCGCGTGCACGTCGGTAGTGAGGCCGACCTCCAGCCCGGCGACGCGCACGGCGAGCGAGCCCTCGACCCGGGCGAGGATGCGGATCTCGCCGCGAAACCATCCGGTGAGGTAGGCCGTCTCCTGGGTGGCGTCGGCGAGTTGGGTGAGCGCTTCACGGTGCCGAGGGTTCACGCGGGGGCGGAGCCCCGGCGCGTTGGCGATGTCGACCGCGCCCGAGCCGAGCTGGTACCGCTTGCCGGCGCCCTTGCCCAGCAGCCCCTCGTCTTCGAGGGTGGCGAGCAGGTGGTAGGTCGTCGGCATGGTGAGGTCGACGAGAGCGGCGACCTCGGTTGCAGTAAGCCCCTGCGGCGACCGGGCGATGGCGAGCAGAATTCGCGAGGCGCGGGCGACCGATTGGATGGTCTGCCGGCGTTTCGGTTCTACCTGACCGGCTTCGGCTCCGGCTTCGGCTTCGGCTTCGGCTTCCATGATTCGCCCGCAATCCTTTCCCGGCAGCTCTTGACACTTCTACACAATGGTGTCCATAGTATGTCAGATTTGAAACGTCACTTTCACTATCTTGACACGCAAAGGAGCCTGAATGATTCAGACCAGTTCGGAGTCGATCGCCTCCGTGATGGGCCTTGGTGGGCGACCGGCGAACAGCCGTCGCGAGATCAAGATCATCGACACCACTCTGCGTGACGCGCACCAGAGCCTGTGGGCGACCCGCATGCGCACCGAGCACATCGTTCAGATGGCGCCCGATTTCGACAAAGTCGGATTCGAGCAAGTCGACCTCGTCGCGCCGATCCAGTTCGACGTCGCTGTGCGGTACCTCAAAGAAGACCCGTGGGAGCGCGTGCGCCTCGCCCACAAGAACGCGCCGAACACCACGTTCCGGGCGCTGATCCGCTCGCGCAACATCGCGGCGTTCGACTTTCTCGCCGACGACGTCATTCTGGCCTGGGTCGAGAATCTCTACGCCAACGGCTTCCGGGTGATCGGCTCGTTCGACGGGCTCAACGACATCGACAACATCGCCCCCGGCCTGATTCGTGCCAAGGAGCTCGGCGCGACGACCTTCGGCGCCGTCTCGTTCTCTGAGAGCCCGGTGCACACTGACGAGCTGTTCGTCTCGAAGGCGATCGAGCTCATCGAGAAGGCCGATGTCGACGCCATCATGCTGAAAGATGCCGGGGGGTTGCTGACGCCCGACCGAATCCGCAGCCTCGTTCCTGCCCTGAAAGAGGTCATCGGCGACAAGTCGCTCGAGATCCACAGCCACTGCCTCACCGGGCTCGCCCCGCTCGTCTACCTCGAGGCCGTCGAACTGGGTGCGGATGCCCTGCACCTATCGATCGCGCCGCTGGCCAACGGCAACGCCCAGCCGGCGACCCAGACCGTTGTGCGCGACCTGCGTGCCCTCGGCTATACGGTGAACATCGACAGCGCCCGCGTCGACACGATCAGCACGCAGATCGCCGAGATCGCCGAAGCCGAGGGCAAGCCGCTCGGCGTTCCCGTCGCCTACAACGGGCTGCACTACATGCACCAGCTGCCGGGTGGCATGCTGTCGAACTTCGAGTCTCAGCTGGCGACGGCCGGGCTCTCCGATCGGTACGACGAGCTGCTGCTCGAGACTGCCCGGGTACGCGAAGAGCTCGCCTACCCCATCATGATCACCCCGTTCGCTCAGTTCGTGGGAACCCAGGCGGTGATGAACGTCATCTCGGGCGAGCGCTACAAGCTGGTGCCGAACGAGATCAAGAAGTACGCGCTCGGCTACTACGGCAAGCTGCTCGGGCCGATCGCGCCCGACATCCTCGAAAAGATCATCGCTAACGGCGCCTCGAACATCGCGCTGGAGCCGGGCGAGATCGAACCGATGCTGCCGGCGCTGAAAGCGCTGCACCCCGACGAGAGCATCGACTTCATTCTGCTGCGGGCGATGTTCGCGGGCTCCCAGGTCGATGAGATGAAGAAGACCGTAGCCGCCGGGGGCAACCCCGACGAGATCTACGGGCCTATTCTCGGCCTCATCAAATCGCTCTACGCCAAGAGCCCCACCGGAACACAGTCGCTGAAAACGACCGACCTGCAGATCATTCTCGAAAAAGGAGACAGTGAAGATGCCGCTTAACCCGCCCGACGCCAAAGAACTCAAAGACATCGTCGACTGGGTCAACCTGACCGCCGACGTACGCGAACTGTCGATCAAATTCGGCGACGTAGAGTTGTTCATCTCCCGCGACCGCCAGCGGCCCGCCGGCCAGGCGGCCGCAGCCCCCGCTCCCGTGGCAGCCGCACCCGCTGCAGCCGCTCAGGCCGCGGCCCCCGCGGCCCCTGCAGCGCCGGCCCCGGTAGCCCCCGCGGCAGCTGCACCCGCGTCGCCCGACGCACTCGCGCCCGACGAGGTTCTCATCAAGGCTCCGATGGTCGGCACGTTCTATGCCTCACCGAAGCCCGGATCACCGGCCTTCGTCGCAGTCGGCGACACCGTCAGCGCCGAGACTGTTCTCTGCATCGTCGAGGTCATGAAGCTGATGAACAACGTCGAGGCACAGGTCGACGGCACCGTCACCCGAATTCTGGTGAACGACAACCAGGCCGTCGAGTACGGTCAGCCGCTCATGGTGATCAAGCGCGCCGCGTGACACTCACAGAGAAGGAGAAGCGGGTGGCTGCACCACTGAATGCGGGTGCGCTGACGAGCGTGCTCATCGCGAACCGGGGCGAGATCGCACTTCGCATCATTCGCGCCTGCAAGGAGCTGGGCATCCGGAGCGTGCTCGTCTATTCCGAGGCCGACGCCGATTCGCTGCCGGTGAAGCTGGCCGACCAGGCCATCTGCATCGGTCCGCCCCAGGCCGCACTGAGCTATCGCAACGCCAGCGCCGTCATCTCGGCGGCACTGGCGTTCAAGGTCGACGCCATTCACCCCGGCTACGGGTTTCTCTCGGAGAACGCCGACTTCGCCGCCCAGTGCGAGGAGGAGGGCATCGTCTTCATCGGGCCTGCCTCGCAGGTCATCCGCAACATGGGCGACAAGATCGAAGCGAAGAAGATCGCCCGCCGGGCCGGGGTGCCGACCGTCCCCGGCTCGGTGGGGGCCATCGCCGAGTACACAGAGGCTCTCGCCGTGGCGAGCGACGTCGGCTACCCGCTTCTGATCAAGGCGGCGGCGGGCGGCGGCGGGCGCGGCATGCGTGTCGTGCAGGCGGCCGAGACGCTCGAGAAAGACCTCGCCGAAATCATGTCGGAGGCCGAAGTGGCCTTCGGTGACCCCTCGGTGTACATCGAGCGTTACCTCACTGACATCAGGCACATCGAGATCCAAGTCATCTCCGACGGCACCACCACACTGCACCTCGGCGAGCGCGACTGCACCACCCAGCGGCGCAACCAGAAGCTCATCGAGGAGTCGCCCTCTCCGGTGCTCGATGCCGAGCTGCGGAGGGGACTCGCAACTGCAGCGGTCGCCCTGTGCCAGGAGGTGGGCTACAAGAACGCCGGCACCATCGAGTTCGTGTTCGACAACATCGAGCGCACCTACTACTTCATCGAGATGAACACCCGCATCCAGGTGGAGCACCCGGTGTCTGAAGAAGTCAGCGGCATCGACCTCATCAAACTGCAGCTGCAGATCGCCGGCGGCGTGCCACTCAGCCTGACGCAGGACGACGTCGTCATCAGAGGCCACGCGATCGAGTGCCGCATCAACGCATAAGACCCCGTCCGCGGCTTCGCGCCGGGGCCGGGAGCTATCTCGCGCTTCCGTGCGCCGGGTGGGTTCGGCGTCAGAATGGACACCCACATCGAGACGGGTTACACCATTCCGCCCTTTTACGACTCGATGATCGGCAAGCTCATCTGCTGGGGCCAGAACCGCGAAGAAGCCATCGCCCGCATGACACGAGCCCTCGACGAGCTCGTCATCGACGGCGTCACCACCACCGCGCCGTTCCACAAGAAGATCATCCAGAGCGCCGAGTTCACCAGCGGCGATTTCAACACCGCGTTCGTCGCAGAGTTCATGGAGCGAGAGAGCGCGTAACCAGCGACGAAGCGGCCGTACCGTATCGTTTCGTGCAACCAGTTTCGTGCCACCATAGGACTCAGGCCGTTAGCGGCGACGACCGGATCGGGATCACGAGATGACTGCACCAGCCACAAGCGGCGAGCCTCGCCCCAAGCGAGGTGATGCACACCGCATTCCGAAAATGGCCGAGGTGATCTCCGCCGATCTTCGCAACCGCATTCTCAACGGCGAGCTGCTTCCGGGAGACTCGCTGTTCTCCGAATCGCAGCTGATGGAGACCTACGAGGTGTCTCGTCCGACCCTGCGCGAAGCATTGCGTCTGCTCGAAGCTCAGAATCTCATCACCGTGCGCCGCGGGTCGCATCGCGGGCCCATCGTGAGTCTGCCCGATATCACCATCGCAGCCGAGAGCGTTGCGGTGCAACTGCAACTGCGCGACGGCACACTGGCAGACGTCTACGATTTTCGCTCGTACTTCGAGCCCCGCACAGTCGAGCAGGCGACCAAGCGCATGGGCTCGGCCGATATCGCCGAGCTCCGTCGTTTGCTCGAGCACGCCCACACGCTGCTCGACGACATCGCGGCATTCTCGGCGTCGTCATATCAATTCCATCAGGCCGTGCTCGAAATGAGCGGCAACGCGACGGCCGCGATCATCGCGGAGGCGCTCGGCCGCATCTGCGAGCGGTTGTCGATCCGCCGACTCGAGGGAGCCTCCGACGCTCTCGCGCTGCAGCGGGGCACTCTCGAAGCGCACGCGCGGGCCATCGAATTCTTCGCTGCCGGCGACGCTTCTGGTGCTCGCTCCTACTGGGCCGAGCACATGGATGTCGAGGCTGATGCCGAGATCCACTCGAGCCTGGAGATCACGCTGCGCGACACTCAGCGCTGACCCGTACGCTCACGACTGGTCGTTATAAGCACACTCTTTACGTCGAGTCATGAATCTGTCATAGTTTACTAAGTGCAACAGCCGGAGGCTGTTTTGCTTACGAACCTCGATGGAGAGACAACATGCGCCTTGTCGGCAAAAAGACGATCATCACCGGTGGCGGGCGCGGCATCGGCCGCGCCTATGTCGAGCGCTTTCTGGCAGAAGGTGCCCACGTTCTCATCGGAGACATCGACGTGGTCAATGCCGAGAAGACGGTCGAAGAGCTCAAAGATCATGGCGAGATCTCGTTTCTCCGCGTCGATGTGTCTGACGAAGAATCGGTTCAGCACTTCGTGGAGGCGGCGGCAGCGCAACTCGGCGGCATCGACGTGCTGCTCAACAATGCCGCACTGCTGGCCGATTGGGACAGTTCCGACGAAAGCCTCACGAACCTGAAACGCGTGTTCGACGTGAATCTTCACAGCCTCTGGCTGATGACCCGCGCCGCCGCGCCCTACCTCATCAAAAGCGGCGCAGGACGCGTCATCAACCAAGCGTCGACGGCCGCCTACAACCACCATTGGAACGGCCCCACCGACGAGTTCGGCGGCCTCAGCTCGTTCAGTTACTCGCAGTCGAAATACGGGGTCATCGGGCTCACGAAGTTCACCGCGGGCCAGCTGGGCAAGTTCGGCGTCACAGTGAACGCGATCACACCGGGAATGACCTTTACGCCTGCCATCGGCAACGTCGACCCTGCGGCCATGGACAAGCTGCTCGCAGAGCAGGCGATCGTAGGCCGCATCCAGCCGGAGGATCTCACTGGCATCGCCGTGTACTACGCCAGCGACGAATCGCATTTCGTCACCGGGCAGAACATGCTCGTCGACGGCGGACGGTTCATGCCGGCGTGAGCGACGCGACCACCGCGAGCGCGATGCTCACCCCGTTTCAGATCTCGATCCCGCAGTCCGAGCTCGACGACCTGCACGTGCGGCTCGCCCGCACCCGCTGGCCGAATGAGCTGGCCGATGCAGAGTGGACCGATGGAATGCTGCCGTCGGGCATCCACACTCTGGTCGACCGCTGGAGCGACGGCTTCGATTGGCGAGCGGTCGAGAACGAACTGAACCGCTACCCGCAGTTCGTCACCGAGATCGACGGCACGACCGTGCATACGGTGAGCGCGCGCTCGGAATCATCCGACGCGGTGGCGCTGCTGCTGCTTCACGGCTGGCCGAGCTCGTTCGCTGAATTCCACGGCATAATCGGCGACCTGGTCGAGCCCGGCGGCGAGAACGAACCGGCATTCCACGTTGCAACACCCTCCCTGCCCGGATTCGGGTTCTCGGGGCCAACGCCTGACCGCGGGTGGAATGCCGTGCGTATGGCGCGGGCCATCGCCGAACTCATGACCAGACTCGGCCACGAACGGTTCATCGTGCACGGGGGCGACACCGGGCTCGAGGTCGCGAACGAAATCGCGCTGGCGTTTCCCGATCGTGTCATCGGGCTGCACCTCAATCTGGGTGGCGTGCGTCTCGCCGGCGAGAACAAAGACACTCCCACCGACGATGCTGTCGAGTTGAGGGCGATTGAGCGCTATCGCGAATACGACCGAGACAAATCCGCCTACGCCGTGTTGCAGCGGTCACGTCCGCAGACGCTCGCGTACGCGCTGACCGACACACCCGTCGGGCAGCTGGCCTGGATCGCCGAGAAGATGCACGAGTGGGCAGACCCCGCTCATCCGGTTGCGGCTGACGATGTTCTGACGACAGCGGCGATCTACTGGTTCACCCGAACCTCGGGCTCGTCGGCTCGGTTCTACCAGGAGGCCTTCGGCAAGTGGGGGGTTGCAGAGCCGATTCGCGTTCCGACCGCGGTCGCCGCGTTCCCACACGACATCGTGCCGCCCATTCGCCGGTGGGCCGAGCCGCGTTACCCCGAGATAGTTCGCTGGGTCGTGCCCGAAGCAGGTGGCCACTTCGCGGCATTCGAGACCCCGAACCTCGTTATCGATGCGCTTCGGCGTTTCGCCGAACTGCTGCAGACCGACATTTCAAGGAGAAGCCCCGACAATGCCACATCAGACGATCACTGAAAGAACCGACACTAGCGCGTCTCTCTACGGCGGTAGCCTCACCCCTCGCATCGCCATCATCGGCGCGGGGATGGGCGGCGTGGCGCAGGCCGTGAAGCTCGTGCAAGCGGGCATCCCCACCTTCACTATCTTCGAGAAGTCGCCGGGCGCTGGCGGCACCTGGTACGACAACCGGTACCCTGGCGCCCAGTGCGACGTGCCCTCGATGCTGTACTCCTTCGATTTTCACCTCATCAACTGGCCGAAGACGCACGCGACCCAACCCGAGCTGCAGCAGTACATCGACGAGATCATCGACCTGTTCTCGTTCCGTGACCGAATCCGTTTCGGGCTCGGCGTCGAGCGCGCGGTATGGAATGAGGATGCTCAGGGCTACGCCGTCACGACGACCGACGGTGAGACCCACGACTTCGATGTGGTCATCAGCGCTGTCGGCATGCTCAACGTGCCGAACGAGGTCTCCTGGCCAGGCGTCGACGCGTTTCAGGGTGAGATCTTTCATTCGTCCCGCTGGAAAGAGGACTTCGACCCGGCGGGCAAGCGTGTCGCGGTGGTGGGCGCGGGGGCTTCTGCGGCGCAGATCGTGCCGAACATCTCCGACTCCGTCGGACACCTGCTGTCGTTCCAGCGTGAACCGAACTGGGTCTCACCCAAAGGCGATCACACCTTGACGGCCGAGGAGTTCGAGGCACTCTCGACCGTGCGCGCTCGAAAGAAGCTGCGAAGGCAGTTTCTCGACGGGGCCGACTCGCAACTCGCCGTCGGCAACGACGTCGACGGCCCCGACGCGCTCGCAGCGCGGGCGCGCGTCACGGGCTACATCACCTCGACACTCGAGGGTCGCCCTGACCTGCTCGCGCATCTCGTGCCCGAATTTCCTCTTCGCTGCAAGCGTCCTGTCGCATCCGACATCTTCTTGCAGGCGTTCTTGAAGCCCAACGTCGAACTCGTGCCGCATTCAGTGCGCAGCCTCACGACCGATGGCATCGTCGACGACGACGGCACGGAGTACAAGGTCGACGCTATCGTGCTGGCCACAGGCTTTCAGTCGACGAACTACCTCGCGACGCTCGAGGTGACCGGCCGAAACGGAATCGGCCTGCACGACTTCTGGGAGGGCGATCCGAAAGCGTTCCTCGGCATGACCGTTCCCGGCTTTCCGAACTTCTTCTTGCTCTACGGCCCGAACACGCACGGCACGGTCGTCAGCTTCGCGATCGAGCGTCAGGCCGAATCCATCGCCAAAGATGTCAAACGGCTCTCGGATCACAAGGCGACAGCCATCGAGGTGCGCCGAGAGGTGTTCGACCGCTTCCAGATCGAGTTGCAGTCGGGCATTCGTGAGGTCGAGGCGTGGGACGGCAACTGCCACAACTACTACGTGTCGGAGAGCGGAACCAACGTGACGCAGTGGCCGTGGTCACACAAGAGATACGCACACGACGTGCGAACAAAACGCAAGAGCGCCTCGAGCCTGAGCTACGGTCCCGAGCGCGAATCGGTCTCGGCGGGAGTTCCTGTGTTGGGGGAGGTCATATGATCGCCGACAAGCTGACGCTGCGCGTGACCGAGGTGGTGCGTGAGACCGACCAGGTCATCGCCGTCACTCTTGCACAGTCAGACGGAGCCGATCTGCCCGTCTGGGAGCCCGGCGCCCACCTCGAATTCACCCTGCCGTCTGGACTCATTCGGCACTACTCGCTCTGCGGAGACCCGCGTGATCGCGGTTCATACACGGTCGCCGTGCTTCGCGAGCTCACTGGCCGGGGAGGCTCTAAAGAGTTGCACGAGATCGCACGCGCGGGCCTCGACCTCGTCGTGCGCGCCCCGCGAAACAACTTTCCGCTGGAGACCGCGGCTGAGTACCTCTTTCTCGCCGGCGGAATCGGCATCACGCCGATTCTGGCCATGATTCGCGTCGTAGAGGCGAGCGGCCGCGCCTGGCGGCTCGTCTACGGCGGCCGTTCGCGCGCCTCGATGGCCTTTCTTCCCGAACTCGCTGGTCTGCTCACCGACCCTGAATCGCACGCCGAATCCCTCGTCATCCACCCGGAAGACGAGCTGGGCTTTCCCGATTTCGCCGCAGAATTCGCGAAGCTCGGCCCAAATGCCCTGGTATACGCCTGCGGCCCGACGCCGATGCTCGATGCTCTCTCTGCGCTGGCCGAACGAGACGGATGGCGCGACTGGCTGCGAGTCGAGCGCTTTACGGCGAATCCCGACGATGTCGACCTCGACGGTGACGCCTTCGAGGTCGAACTGGCCCGAGGCAAAGCGTCGGTGATCGTGCCGTCGGGAGTGTCGATTCTCGATGCCGTGCGCCCGATCGTGCCGAACGTCGCGTTCTCGTGCGAAGAAGGACACTGCGGCACCTGCGAAACGGTCGTGCTCGACGGGGTGCCGGATCACCGCGACAGCTATCTCGACGACGACGAGCACGAGTCGAACGAGACCATGATGATCTGCGTGAGCCGCAGTCTCAGCAAACGACTGGTGCTCGACCTGTGAATCGCGCGGATCGGCGCGCGATCGCACCCCGAGTCGACGAACTCGCATCATCCGCTATAGATAAAGGAGTGACCCATGCCAACTGATCGCGCAATCGTTCTCGGCGGAAGCATTGCCGGGCTCCTTGCCGCGGCAGCCCTTTCACCCACCTTCGACGAAGTCATCATCGTCGACAGAGACGTGCTTCTGGTCGACGGAGCCGAGGCCCGAGCGTCTCGACGCGGTGTTCCCCAAGGCGACCAGGTGCACCACCTGCTCTCGCTCGGCAGAGACAACATCGAAAGTCTCGTTCCTGGCGTCGATGATGACCTGCTGGCCAACGGCAGCGAGCACTTCGACGAGGCGGCATCGTTCGCACAGTACCTCGGGGGCGTCTGGCGGGTGCGCTCGCAGAGCGATCTCGAGATCACCTGCTTTCGACGCCCCGTATTCGAATGGGTCATTCGTCGCCGGGTACTGGCCCTGCCGAACGTCACCGCGGTCAAGGGCACCGCGAGCTCGCTCGTCTCGACCGACGACCATTCCCGCGTGACCGGTGTGTCGGTCAGGGGTGGCCACGTCGATGAACTTCTGGGCGATCTGGTGGTGGATGCCACGGGGCGAGGCTCGAAAGCGCCGAACTGGATCGAAGACCTCGGCTACGATCGCCCCGAAGAGGCACACCTCAACGTGTACATGGGGTACGCGACCGTCGCCGTCGAGCTCGCCCCAGACGCCCTTCCCTTCGGGCTGGCCGGAGTCACCTGCGGTGCGAGCAAGGCGCTCCCCATCGGGGCATCCATCCGGCCGACGGATCACGGCAACCACATCGTCGCGGCCTACGGAATGATGCGCAACTACCCGCCCGGAGACGTCGAGGGGTTGAGTGACTTTCTCGCGAAGCTCCCCACGCCCATCATCGGTGAGAGCTTCGCCAACGCGTCGTCGATCGGTGCGATTCACACCTACCGCATGCCGGGCAATCAGCGCCGCTACTGGGAACGCCTGGGCAGACGACCCGAAGGCTTCGTTGTCATCGGTGACGCCGTGGCGTCGTTCGATCCGCTGTACGGGCAAGGCATGACAATGGCCTCGGCCGGCGCCATCGCGATCCGTGACACGCTCGCCGAGAGCGGCAATGTCGACGGTTTCGCCCAGCGTGTACAGCAGGCCATCGCACCACTCGTCGACGTCGCGTTCGACACCGCTGTCGCGGTCGATGCGGGGTACGAGGGCGCCGAGTTCGTCAACCTCGACCCGCCGTCGAACGACTCGCAGGCACTCGGCGGGGTGCTCGCCGCCGTACAGTCCGAGAACGTAGACGTGATGCTCGCCTCGCGCAGCGCGACGCTTTACCTCGATCCGACGAAGCTGCAGACAGATGCCGTCGTCTCTGCGGTCAGCGATTGGCAGAAGCACGGGCGCACAGTCGACCCCGCGAACGCCGACCCCGCGATCATTCCAGCGGCCTAGCCCGGCTCTGCCGCGGCGAGTCAGACCACGCAGAAGGGGCCCAGCGCAACACGCGCCGGGCCCCTTCTGCCTGCGAGAGAATCAGTTCAGAATCTGCAGGCGAGGCAGCAGGCCGTTCGCGTCGAGCGGACCTTCCGTCGCCGTGGCGATGCTGCCGGGTGCGATCATCTGATGGTTGGTCGACGAGTAACCCGTCGTCTCGGCGATGGGGTTGCCGGGAATCTTGTCAGTACCGTGATCTTCGAGGTACTTCGCCAAGGTCGGTCCGTCCGTCGCTTTGGTCGCATTGATCGCGTTCGCGAGAATCAGAATGTCGGCATAGTTTTGCGAGAGGCCGACGACCGAGGTGTAAGGATCACCTCCGGTCGCCTTGATCTGTGTCTGCATGTCGGCCACACCGTACAACGATGGTGCCGACCCGTCGGCGGCTCCCGCAACCACGATGCCCTGATAATCCTCGACCGGAAGCAGCGCCGGCAGGTTCGTCGCACCGAGCGAGACCGAGCCGTACCGCTGAACGTTCCAGCCACTGGCCTTCAGGTCACGGATGAAGAACCCGGCCGGCTGGCCGTACAGGCTGATGATCACGCCGTCGGCGCCGCTGCTGCTGAGCTGCTGAACCGCGGGCGTCATGTTCACCGTCGTGGCATCCACCTGAACAGAAGCGACGACATCGCCGCCGCCCGCCTCAGCGGTGGCCTTGATAGCCGCAATCGCCGAGGCTCCCGTGGTCGTGTTGTCGGCGACGACGGCGAACTTCTTCGTGCCCTGGCTGAGGGCGTACTTCGTCATGTACTGCGACACCGTAGCGTCGGGAGACGACGTATCGAAATAGTACGGGCCCGTCTTCGGGTCTGCCAGTGACGCCGTTCCGTTCGCCGAGATCGACAACACCTTCTGGCGCATCAGGTACGGTACCGCGCTGGCGGTTCCATAGTCGTTGACGGAGACGTTCGCGAAGGTCGTGGTGGCCATCGCGGCCTGCATCAGCGGCAGCGTCTTCGTGTAATCACTGCCATCGTCGACGGTCTTCAGCACGAGGGTGCAGCCGTTCACTCCGCCGTTGTCGTTGACGTACTTCGTGGCCGCTTTTGCAGCAGCGAACGCTGCTACACCGTTGGAACTCTGGGCGCCGGTCGCGTTGGCGACGAGCAGCGTGTTCACGGTACAACCCCCGGCATCGGTCGACGATGCGCTGCCCGAACCCGAACACGCAGCCAGCAGTGTGCTGGCCAAGACAATTCCGAAGGCCGCAAGTGCCCTGTTTCTCGTACGTAACTTCACGTTTCTCCTCGCTGAGATGAACCTCGTTGTCGAATGCAAAAAGACACTCCTACCTTGCGCCGGCCGCATCGCCAGAACGCTAAAGAGTGCCCTTATACCCGATCTAGGTTAGAGCATCGTCAACGAAATCACTAATCGACTCGAAAACAGTGCACTACTCAACTTATGGGAGCGCGACCGCCGAGGTTTCGGGTGAGCGTCAGACACACGGCGCTGAGTTCCCGGCCGATGGCGGCGATGCGTTCGCCCGAACTCGTGCCGATTCCATTGATCGTCAGCGCGTAGCCCACCGTTCCGTTCGGCTCGAACACGGGCGCGCTGACATGATCGATGGTGTACTCGCGATCGGGGTCGAGTTCGGCCAGAGCGTACTCGTCTGACTGCTCGGGAATGCGCGCGCTGATTCGGGAGCGCGTCTCCTGATCCCACGGTCGCCGAGCCAACTCACCGAACATCTGCTGCACCCCTGCGACCCGCTCGTTATCGAGCGCCACAGCGAACCCATTCGTTCTCGTGAACGCCAGCGAGCGTTCGAACTCGGCCTCGCGGAGCCTCGCCTGATCGGGCCCCAGCGCGGCGAGCCATTTCTGAACTGCACGCGGCTGACTCCAGGCGAGAAACACGTGCCCGTATGGTGGAATCAGCGGCAGGCGCTGACCGAGCCTGACCTCGCGGCTGGCCAAAGACGCCTGCCCCTCGATGTCGAGAACCACCATTTGATCGCCTACGAGCGCCATGCCGATGCATTCCGTGCCGAGAGCGGCGAGATCGGGCATCCACGGCTTTGCGAGCTCCACTACGGGATAACGCATCGATGCGGCCTGCCCCGACGCCATCGCCATGGGGCCGAGGTCGTAGGTCTTGTGCCGCGGATGCCGCACAAGGTAGCCGTTCTCGGTGAGTGCGAGCAGCACCGACGACATCGAAGCATGGCTGACCTGAAGGGCGGCCGACAACTCGGAAAGGGTGAAGGTCGAGCGAGGATTCACGGTGAAATAGTTGAGCACACGAAGCGCACGGTCGGCAGCGAGCGCTGGTTTCACACTGCTCCCATCGTGGCCGTTGAATCAGTCCGTCGCTGACGCGACCGCACTGCGTCGGCGCTGCCGCGCCTGCCCCACAGTGTAGCCGAGCCGACGAAGGCCGGCCCTCAGAGGGCTCGAAGCAGTCCGTCGAGAGCTCGGGCGATCGGCAGGCTCGCCCAGTCCCCGCCCGGAGGCGACTGATCGCGCAACTCCATAGTGCGCACGGTCAGGCACGAGCATTTGAAGGCGGAATACGCCTCGAACCAAGCCAAGTCGGCCGTATCGCGCCCGCTCATCTCGCGCCAGAGAGCCACGGTGTCCGCGGCATCGCCCCACCCCGAAGGAAGACGGCCACCATTGTCGGCGACTTTCATTCGCTCGTTGAACAGCCACCAGCCCAGATCGTTGAGGGAACCGCCGAGCGAGGGCTGCTCCCAATCCATCATCGCGACCACCCGGAACTCGTCGTCGAACATCAGATTGCCCAGCCGCGCGTCTCCCCACACGAGTCCTTCCGGCCTGGATGCCGGCGCAGAACGCTCGAGCTGCTGCATAGCCTCGAGGTGAAAGGGAAGAGCGAATCGCTCGGCGATGAATTCGTAGAAGCGTTGCCAGCGCTCCCACTCCAGCGTGAACCCGTCGACGGTGCGGCCCGGAGGCCGCAGAAAGTCGAGGCTCTGCGGGTCGACCCGGGCCGAAGTGCCAAGTGTACGCACCCCGTTCTCCCAGATCAGCGCTCGCTGTTCTGGGGTCGCTTTCGCCACCCAGCCCTCTTTCATGTACGACGGATGGCTCACGGGCACTCTGCCCGTGAGCTTCTGCATCACGAAGAACGGTGCACCGAGCAGCGCCGGGTCTTCATCGAGCCAGAGCACCTCGGCCACCGGAACCTGGCCGCGCAGGGCGCGCATGATCTCGTACTGTTCGATGAAGAGGTCGTCGTGGAATACCGTGAAGCTGGTCGGCTTGATGCGCACGACGAGACCGCGCTCGAACGACTCGCCGCCGTTCGACCAGCGCGCGTCGAACAAGATGGTCTCGTGCGATTGACCCGAGCCACGTGGATAGTCAAGGCCCGAGACGCGCACGTCATCGGCGTCGAGTCTCGGTCGCAACCAGTTCTCGAGCTGGTTTGCCAACCGAGCGAGGTCTCGAAGGGCCGGTGCCACGATGGGAGCGCCCGTCATTGGGTTCGTCATCTCTCAAGTCTATCTTATATAACCTTGAGGCCCCTAGAATGAGGCTCGCTTGTTTACGGAGAGGATGCACAGCTTGTCTGAAACGAAGAATTCCCCAGGAGCGTTCGATCCGGCTCCTCGAGACCTCGACGAAGTGCTGTCGCCCGAGTGGCTCTCGACGGCACTGTTCGGGAACACAGCGACGCGCCTGCTCGCTGTGCGGGTGATCGAGACGATCACTGTCGCCGCGACGAAGGTACGGTTCGAGATCGACACCGACGATGCCGAGCATCCGACCCGGTCTCTGTGCGTGAAGGGGTTCTTCGCTGACGGAGAGCTCTCACCGATCAACTCGCGCGTCTCACGCACGGAGGCGCGTTTCTACCGCGACATCGCTCCGACCTCGAAGGTGCGCGTGCCGACCTCCCTCTACTCGGGCGTCAACGACACGACAGGGCACGGCCTCGTCATCATGCATGATGTCATCGCATCGGGCGGCCGGTTCTTGACCGCACTGGAGCCGTACTCGACCGATCAGGCCGCCGCTAGTCTGCAGCAGCTCGCGACCCTTCACGCCGAGAGCTGGAACGGCAGCGGCGCCGGCGCAACACCGTGGCTGACGAATCGATTGGCTGAGTTCGCGGCCGGTCCGATGGCGCTGGATGAATTGCAGGGCCACCTCGACCAGAAACGCGGCGACGCGCTCGAGCCGGGCATTCGCAGCGCCGAACGCTTGCTTCGAGGAATGCGCGCACTGTCGAGCGCGGCGACGGCCCAACCGCAGTCATTGATTCATGGCGACGCCCACGCGGGCAACATCTTCGAGATCGACGGGCGCCCGGCGATCATCGACTGGCAACTGCTGCAGCTCAACAGTTGGGCACTCGATGTGGCATATCACCTTGGAGCGGTGCTTTCTGTCGACGATCGACGATCGAGTGAACGCGAGCTTCTGCAGTCGTACCTCGACGCCCTTTCAGCTCTGGGCATCGACGCCCCCGGGTGGGATGCCGCGTGGAACGCGTACCGATCGCACGTCGTCTACGGCTACTACCTGTGGGGCATCACGCGCTATGTCGCCCCGCCCATCATCGTCGAATTCACGACACGACTCGGCACAGCCGTCTCTGACCTCGAGTCGTTCGAACTGCTCGGCGTCTGAGTTCGCCGCAGCCGCGGGCGAAGCACACGAGCAGCGAGTCGGCTCGCTGAACGAAGAACGACCGGGCACCGACGCGCCGGAACAGTGGGATGGTCCAGACTGAAAGGGTGAGACCTTCAGTCGAGACACAGTACGCAGCTTCCATTGCCAACACGATGGCCGAGCCCGATATGGTCGCAGACGGCATCTGGTCGATTCCGCTGGCAATGCCAGACCCGCGCAATCCGTACTCACTGTGTTATGCCATCGAGGGTGCCGACGGGTCTTTGCATCTGCTCGACCCCGGTTACAACACCGACGAGAACTGGAACCGGCTCAGCACCGCTCTCAGGCAGTTCGGGCACGATCCGCATGCGGTGGCCTCGGTTTTCATCTCGCACCTGCACCCCGATCACCTGGGGCTCGCTGAACGGGTCAGAGGCGCTTCGGGCTCGACGGTGATGATGCTCGCTCGTGAACAGCGCGCAGCGCTGCGGTTGGCTGAGGGGTCACACGACATCGAAGCGACACTCGACGCGTGGGGTGTTCCGCCTCATCGCCACGATGAGCTGCACGTGATGCTGCGCATGTCCGGCCGAAGCGAGGCGACGAGGGCCGACGTGACACTCGAAGACGGCGACCTCTGGAACATTCCCGGCAGAGCGCTGAAGCTCCTCTGGACTCCGGGGCATACTCCAGGCCACGCGTGCGTCATCGGAGATCTCGATCGTGTTCTGTTCACCGGCGACCACGTACTGCCGAAGATCTATCCTGGGCTCGGCTTGGGCGGGGCGACGGACACGAATCCGATAGCCGACTACTTTCAGTCTCTCGACCGCATCGCGAACTACGACTCCTACGAAGTCGCACCCGGGCACGCTTACCGGTTCTTCGGGCTGTCAGAGCGCATCGACCAGATCAAGGCTCACCATCTGAAGCGCTCGCGCGAAGCGGCAGCCATCATCGCACGTGAGCCCGGCGCCACCGTCTTCGAGGTCGCCTCTCAGTTGCGGTGGACGCTCGGATGGCAGAACATGACCGGGTTCTTTCTCTACTCGGCTCTCAGCCAGACGGCGTTGCACCTCGAATTCCTCGGCTCGGGCGGTTTCTCCGACTGAACCGCACGAACCACGAAGACGGTTCTTGTCAAATGTAGGATACTTAATTGCGTTCGAGCACTGCAGCTCCGTCGCTATACGACTACCTGCGACCCGCATCCCAGCAGAAAGCGGCACCGTCATGACCGACTCGCTTCCCCTTCGTTCCGTCATCGTCACCGGAGGCGCTTCGGGCATCGGCCTGGCCGCCGTCACCCGACTGCTCGACGATGGCTGGAGAGTCACGGCGGCCGACATCGATGTGGATGCGCTCACGAGCGCTCACGCGCACGCGCACAACGAGAGTCTGCTCGTTCAGCCCGTCGATGTCTCGAACTCCGAGAGCGTCACCGCTTTGTATGCAGCCGCCACAGCTCGCTTCGGCGGCGTCTCGGCCGTCGCGAACGTCGCCGGCATCAGCCTGCTGGCCGACCAGAAACTGGAGAACCTCGCCGACGACGATTTCGACAGGGTGATCGCCGTGAATCTGCGCGGCACCTTTCTCATGTCGAAAAACGCGATAGCGGCGCTGCGCGCGCAGGGCGGTGGGTCGATCGTCAACGTCGGGTCGATCGCGTCGCTGCGCGGCTTCGGGGGCAGCGCCTACGTCTCGTCGAAGCACGGCATTCTCGGGCTCAGCCGAACCGTGGCGTATCAGTATGCGTCGGAGAACATCCGCTGCAACGTCGTCGCACCCGGCTCGACCCAGACGCCGATGCTCGATCTCGTGAGACAGAAGAGTGTGCTGGCTGCCCCCTCGCCCAACGTCATCGCGGGTGCCGCCGAGCCGTCGGAGGTCGCCGGGCTCATTGCCTACCTGCTCTCACCCGAAGCGCGGTTCATCAACGGAGCGACCTTCACCATCGACGGGGGCCTCACGCAATACTGAGGGCGCTCTCGTCGAGGCCGAGCGGGCGCTAATCGACGAGATAACGAGGCGGCCGGCGACCTTCTGCTACGGCCGCCTCGAGCTGAGTCAGCGTCGATGCCGCGACATCGTGCCTCCCCTGCACGATCAGAGAGGGCCCGTTCCATTCGGGCAGCAGCTCGAGCTCGCTGCACAAGAACGGCGCTTCGATGGTGCGCCCATTCAACAGCGCGGCTCGCGGGTCGGTGCATAACCACGCGACAACGGCGCCGACCACCTCGGTCGGCTCCCCCACATTCGAAATGCCGACGGCGCCCATGTCTTGCGCGATGCGCTCGGTTGCAATCGTTCCGGGTTGCACGTTGAAGCAGCTGATGCCGTCGCCGGCGTGCTCGAGCGCCAGGTATCCGGTGAGCCGATGAATCGCGCCCTTCGACACACCATAGCTGAGCCCCCAGCCCCCGGAACCGATCTGCTTCACTGGGTCTGAATAGGCCGCAGCCGATGTCAGGTGGATGATCGTGCCGGAGCCTCGCGCGATCATGCCAGGCAGCACCAGCCGATCGAGCGCGAGCGGCGCGAGAACGTTGCCTCGCAGATGCTGAAGCAGAACGTCGGGTGAGGTTTCGAGCACCGTGTCCATGTGGCCGGGGCCGATGAATCGAGCGTTGTTCACGAGCACGTCGATGCGCGACCACGCGCCGAGCACCTCGCCGACGGCGTATTCGAGGGAATTCTCGTCGAGAATGTCGGCCGGAACGACCATCGCGCGGGCGCCTTCGCGCTCGATCAGCACAGCCGTCTCCGACAAGCTTCCCGGCAACGCCGACGAATCGGAGAAGGCCACGGTCGGCGAATGCTCTCGCCGCTCACCGGGCTCGATCGTGCGTGCAGTGATGGCGACATCGAAGCCTGCCCTTGCCAACGAAACCGCGATGGCCTTTCCTATTCCCCGGCTCGCTCCGGTGACAAGCGCCACCTTGCTCTGTGCCGAAGCCCCGAGGCCGTCGTCGGTTGTGGTCACTGGTCGTTTACCGGCCTTTCGCGTTTCGAAGCCCACTGTTGCAGTAGATCTACCGGCCGACTTTGCCGAAGACTCGTGCGATCGGTGCCAGCACGATCGGACGCGCGGCGATCCATGCACCGATGATCACCAGCAACGATGCGACGAAGATGAAGAACCCGACCCAGTTGATCGCGTCTTGCGAGGCGTACATGTGGTTCAGATTGCGCAGCGCCCCCGTGGCCAACACCAGAGTCACATGCACAACTATGAAGAACACGAAATACAACATCACAGGAAAGTGGATCGCGCGCGCCCACTCGACCGGGTAGAGGCGGTTCAAGCGTGTGGTCTTCTTCGGCCACAGCGCAGACATGCGAATACCTGTTATGGCAGCCAGTGGAGCGGCAAGGAAGATGGTCGCGAAGTACGACAGCTGCTGCAAGCTGTTGTAGTTCACCCAGCCGTCTTCGGTCGGCCACTGCAACGTCGCGTACTGAAACGCGGCAGAGATGGCGTTCGGAATGATCGCCCAACTCGTCGGCACGATGCGCAACCACTGACCGGTCGAGAAGATCAGCACCACGAAGATCAGGCCGTTGACGAACCACAACAGATCCAGCGACTGATGGAACCACAGGGCGAGACTGATCTTTCGGGCCTCAGGCCGCCGCGATGTCCAGAACACCGTCGGCCGCTTCTCTGTACGCACCTGCCACCCGCTCCGGATGATCAACACCATCAGAAACACGTTGAAGAAATGCTGCCAACCCACCCAGGCCGGAATTCCGACCGGAGTTCCGTCAGGAAGAGGAGTTTCACCCGAGTAGGTGCGCATGAAATCGCTCATGAACGGCAGCCCGACGAACCCGCGCGCGGCGAGCACAAGAATGGCCACCACCACGAGAACGCCGAGAATGCCCAGCACCGCCCTGACGGGCGTGAGCCGCCTGAAGAATGAACCGGCGCCGGCAGAGGAGCCGGCAGCCGACGCTGCGGCCGCAGCCTTCGCGGTCGTTGTCGGTGCTCCCGTTCTGGTGCTGCCAACCGCGGGGGCCGGAGCGGCACCCGCCGGTTTCACCGCAGACGGAGCCACAGCCGGCGAAACCGGCGCAGTCGAGGTCGCAGCGGTCGACGCCGAGGCAGTCGACCGGGCGGAGACGGTAGATTCGGCGCCGAGCCGCTTTCGAGGTGCACTCGCCGAAGGGGCGCCAGCCGGGGCTAGGGCTGGCGCTGCAGCACTCGAGTCCACAGGCGCGGCCTCCGGTGCTGCCGCGGCGGCGACCGTAGGAGAAGCGGCCGCTACAGCGGAGGCGACCGTCGGAGATGCGGCCGCGGCAGCTCCCGCCGCGCCCGGGGTACGGGGCAACCCGCGACGAACGGCGCCGGCAGGGCGCGCTGGAGACGGCGCGACCGCCGACGAAGCGGCAGAACTAGCGAGCGTCGCGACACCGGTGGCGCCCAGAGGCTCTGCCGCCTGCTCGACGGGCGCGCCGAGGCCGGGAGGCCACGGTTCACCACCGGCCTGTCGCGGTAGACCTCGCCGAATTCGGCCTGTCGATGCGTGCGGATGCGCCACTGACCTTATTTCTATTTCGATTGGAGCGCTTGAATGAGCTGCGGAACGACAGTGAAGAGGTCACCGACAACACCGAAGTCGGCGATCTCGAATATCGGCGCGTCTGCGTCTTTGTTGATCGCAACTATGGTCTTCGCCGTCTGCATGCCGGCCCGGTGCTGAATGGCACCCGAGATTCCGAGGGCCACGTACAGCTGAGGCGAGACAGACACACCCGTCTGGCCGACCTGATGGCTCTGCGGAACGTAACCGGCGTCGACCGCCGCACGCGACGCACCGACGCCGGCCCCGAGGGCGTCTGCCAGTTCTTCGACGAGGGTGAACTTCTCGAGAGACCCGAGCCCGCGACCGCCGGAGACGACCTTGGTCGCGCCGCGCAATTCAGGCCGGGTCGATGTTCGAGCGGCCTCTGTGAACGACGTGACGGTCGTGCTCGGCGCGGAGGATTCCGTTACCGTGAGCGGTTCGACGTGCGGGGTGCGTGCTTCGGCACGGGCATCCACCGCCCCCTGACGCACCGTGATCACAGGCACGCCGAAAGTGACTGCCGACTGCACGTTGTACGCCCCGCCGTAGACCGACTGCAACGCCACGATTCCTTCGGCGTCGCGCGCGATACCGACTGCATCGACCGAGATCGCCGCACCGACGCGGGCGGCCAGTCTGCCCGCTGCATCCCGACCCTCGATCGAGTTCGAGATGAGCACAGCAGCGGGATGCACCACATCGAGCGCCGCCGCAAGGGCGTCGACCAGCGGAAGAGTGAGTACAGATGCGGCACGCTCGGTCTCGACTGTGAGCACATATGCCGCCCCCAGGTCGCCGGCGGCCGCGGCGGCGGATTGGGCGCTCCCCGGCGACGTCACGATGAGCGCGACCGGCGTGCCGACGCTCGCTGCCGCACCGAGCAGCGCCGGTACCGCCTTCGAGAGCGTTCCAGAGGCAGCAACCTCCGCGAGCACGAGAATAGAGTCTGCAGGATAATCGGTCACGATCGCGCTCCTCACGCCAGCTTATTCGCGATGAGAAAATCGGCGAGCTGCTGGCCGCCGTTGCCTTCATCGATGATCTTGACACCGGCGGCACGCGCCGACTTCTCGGCGACGGCCACAACGATCGACCGCGGCACCGGGGCTTCGGCATCGATGCCCAGGTCTGACAGAGAGACTGTTTCGAACGGCTTTTTCTTCGCCGCCATGATGCCTTTGAAGTTCGGGAAGCGCGCGTCGGGCATGCGCTCGGTGATCGACACCACTGCCGGAAGCGGGGTGACGATCTCCATCGTTCCGTCATCGGTGGTTCGCATACCTCGCACTTCGCTCTCACTGATGTCGATGCTTCCGAGGTTCGTCGCATGGGGCACGCCGAGCAATTCGGCGACCATCGACGGGATGACACCTGCTGTTCCGTCGGTCGACAGGTTTCCCGCGATCACCAGGTCGAACGTCGTGCGTTCGATTGCCTTTGACAGAACCTCGGCAGTGAGCGTCAGATCCGACCCGCGCAACGCGTCGTCGAGAACATGCACCGCGCTCGTGGCACCCATGGCTAGAGCTTTGCGAAGCGTGGTGGGCACCGAGTCCGGGCCGACCGAGAGAGCGACGACCTCGGTGCCCGCATGTGACTCTGCGTACGAGATGGCGACCTCGAGCGCCCGCTCACCGATTTCGTCGAGCACTTTCTCGCTGGCCGAGCGGTCTGCCAGACCCGTCTCGAGATCGAGCTTGCGATCTCCGTAGGTGTCGGGTACCTCTTTGACTAAAACGATGATTCGCATCGCTCGTACCTCACTTCTGCGTGACGTCTTTCACTTCACTGATGACTGAAAGAGTATACCTAATGTTTCCACTAAGCCTCGGCCGACTGGGCGCTTGACAAGATGCTCCGAATACTGAACAGAGAGGCTTGCCGGCACCATCTCCTCTATGACCATAGTCAATAGCTCGGGCTGACTACGACGCTCGGGCCAAGTCTCGAGAGATGACAAGGCGCTGAATCTGATTCGTACCCTCGAAGATCTGCATCACCTTCGCCTCGCGCATGAATCGTTCGGCCGGGAAGTCCTTCGTGTATCCCGCTCCGCCCAGAACCTGCACCGCGTTGGTCGTCACCTTCATGGCATTGTCGGTGGCGACCAGCTTCGCAATCGCGGCCTGCTTGCCGAACGGGCGCCCGACGTCTTTGAGCCGTGCTGCGGAGAGATACGTCGCACGAGCGGATTCGACATCGGCCGCCATGTCGGCGAGCACGAAGCCCAAGCCTTCATGATCGATGATCGCCTTACCGAACGCCTCTCGGCTTTTCGCGTAGGTGACGGCGAGGTCGAGTGCGCCCTGCGCGAGACCGGTCGCGACCGCGGCGATGCCCAACCGGCCGGACTCGAGCGCTGCCAAAGCAATCGAGAGCCCCTGGCCCTCGGCGCCGATGCGCCGGGCCTCTTCGACGAACACGTTGTCGAAATTCATCGTGGCCGTCGGCGAACCCGTGAGGCCCATCTTCTGCTCGGGGGAGGCCGCCGATAGCCCTTCGGCGTCGGCCGGCACCAGGAAGCAGGAGATGCCTCGACCGCCGGTGTCTGCCGTACGAGCCATCACGGTGTAGAAGTCGGCGTTACCGCCGTGCGTCGTCCACGCCTTCGCACCGTTGATGAGGTAGCCGCCTTCGGTTCTGGTGGCTTTGGTGCGCATGGCCGCCGGATCCGAACCGGCATGCGCCTCAGAGAGGCAGTATGCGCCGAGCGTGTCACCTGAGAGCATCTCGGGCAGCCAGCGACTCTTCTGCTCTTCTGAGCCGTAATTGGCCAGGGGAAAGCACGAGAGTGCGTGAACCGAGATGCCGACGCCGACGCTCGCCCAGGCTGCACCGATCTCTTCGAAGACCTGGAGGTAGATCTCAGCAGGTTGCGCACCGCCACCGTACTGCTCCGGGTACGGCAAACTCATCAAGCCCGCTTGGCCGAGCAGAGCGAAGATGTCTCGGGGAAAGATGGCTTGTTTCTCGTCGTCTGCCACTCGTGGCGCGAGTTTTTGGGTGGCGAGCTCGCGAGCCAGAGCGACGATGTCGTCAGCTTCTTCACTGACCATGAGGCGTGATGCAGGCATCGAAACTCCATTCTGGTACTGCTATTGGTACTGTGGACCATTCCCTGGTACTGTTTTTAGTATGGCACGGATGGTGGTGGAGGCGGGGCGCGGGCGAACCACAAAGGCGACCGCGCGACGAGAAGCGATGATTTCCAGAATCATCGACGTGCTGCTCGCCGAGGGCTTTCTCGACCTCAGCCTCGAAGACGTGGCACGAAAACTGCGCTGCTCCAAGTCGACTCTGTACACGATCGAGAGCAGCAAAGAGCAGCTGCTCATCACCGTCATCAGGGCGTTCTTTCGACGCGCAGCCGAACGCATCGAGCTCGACCTGGCCGCGAGCGACGACAGTAAGCGCATCCAGGTGTACCTGATGGCGATCTCACGTGAACTCGCTCCGGCGAGCCCGGCGTTCTTCGCCGATCTCGACGCCTTTCCCCCCACGCGCGAGATCTACCGCAGCAACACGCGCATCGCAGCAGAACGCGTGCGTCAGCTGGTCGTCGAGGCGGTTCCTCAGTCTGCCGCGATCGACCCGACCTTTCTCGGCGCAGTGGCCGGCCAGATCATGGAAGCCATTCACCGCGGCGACATCGAAGCCGACAGCCACCTCGACGACTCGGCTGCCTACCGCGCCCTGGCCACCCTCATTGCTGCGGGCGTCTCGGCATCAACAGAAAGAGACACATGATCAAGACGACGTTCACCGAGACCTTCGGGGTCGAGCATCCGATTCTCTGCGGCGGCATGACCGGGCTGGGCACCGCGCAGCTGATCTCGGCAGTGGCGAACGCCGGAGCTCTTGGCTTTCTGACCGCACTGACTCAGCCTTCTCCCGAGGCGTTGTCTCGTGAAATAGCACGCACGCGCGATCTCACCGACAAACCGTTCGGAGTGAATCTGACCATTCTGCCCACCATCAACCCGGTTCCTTACGACGAATACCGAGCGGCCATCATCGAGTCGGGGGTGAAGGTCGTCGAGACGGCGGGCTCGTCACCCGAGCCTCACATGGACGACTTTCGCAAGGCAGGGGTGAAGGTCATCCACAAGGCGACCTCGGTGAGGCACGCTGTTTCGGCTGCGCAGAAAGGCGTCGATGCCATCAGCATCGATGGATTCGAGTGCGCCGGCCACCCCGGCGAAGACGACGTACCCGGGCTCATTCTGATTCCGGCAGCCGTACGAGCACTGTCGATCCCGGTGATCGCCAGTGGAGGCATCGCCACCGGCGCAGGGCTTGTGGCGGCACTCGCTCTCGGCGCCTGCGCCGCCAATATGGGTACCCGCTTCATCGCGACGACGGAGGCACCGGTGCACGAGAACGTCAAACTGCAGGTCGTGAAGAACACTGAGCGTGACACCCTGATCGTGTTCCGGCAGTTCCACAACTCTGCTCGGGTGGCGCGCAACTCGATCTCCGAAGAGATCGCCGAGATCAGCAGCCGGCCGGGGGCGACGTTCGCCGACATCGCTCACCTCGCCTCTGGCGCGCGCGGCCGCGAGAACGTGCTCGGCCGCGGAGAGATGGAAAACGGAATGTGGTGGGCCAGCCAGGCACAGGGGCTCATTCACGAAGTGGATTCGGTGCAGAACGTAGTCGACACGATCATCGCCGAAGCCGAGAATGTGATCACCGAACGCCTGGCCCGAACCGTGGTGGCGTAGCGAAGCCGCGGCTGCGGCCATCGCACTACGAAGAACACCGAAATATCAAAGAAAATCAGACGTAAGGAACCAAAGCAATGACGCAAATCGTTCTGCTCGACATCCAGCTGAAGAAAGACTCGATCGAAGACGCGCACGCGAAAGTACACGAGACACTCAAAGCGACACGGGAGTTTGCGGGGAACGTCGGCGTCAGCGTATTCATCGACGAAAAAGATCCGTCGCTGGTGATCATTCAAGAGGAATGGGAGTCGCCGGCCGATCACGACGCCTACCTGGCATGGCGGGCGGCGGCCGCCACGCCACCGCCCCTGGCCAGTGCGCTGGCCGGGCCCTTGTCCACTCGCACGTTCACTCGTTCGACCGCCGCCTAGGCGCCCGGTGAACGTCGGCCGTCTGCCGGCACGAGGCAGCCGGTGACGCTCGACGCCAGCCTGCGCGCTGGTCTTTCGCTGCCCGTGGTCGCCGCCCCGATGACCGCGGTGACGGGGCCCGAGCTGGTAGCCGCCGCGTGCACCGCGGGCATCATGGGCGTGCTGCCCCGTTCGAATGCTGCGAGCGCAGACGAGTTCGCGCGCTGGCTGGAGTGGATCCGCCAGACCGTCGACGAGTTCTCCGCTCAGAATCCCGGCCTGCCGATCGGGCCCCTCGCAGTGAATTTCTCGAGCAGGAGTGCTCTTTCCCAAGTTCAGAACGAGCTCGGCGTGTGTGCCCGATTCGGAGTGCGAGTCATCGTCAACGCCATGGGCGACCCCGGCGAACTCTGCGCGATCGTTCACGATTGGGGTGGCCTGCTCTTTCACGACGTGACCACCCTCGTTCATGCGCAGAAGGCGATCGACCGGGGTGTCGACGGCGTGACCTGCATCGTGGCCGGCGGCGGCGGTCACTCCGGTACCCTCAACCCCCTCGTCTTCATCCCCGCTGTGCGACGCATGTTCGACGGCACCATTCTGCTTGCCGGCGCAGTATCGACCGGTGAGGGCGTGCGGGCCGCCGAAGTGCTCGGCGCCGACCTCGCCTACCTCGGCACTCGCTTCATTGCATCACGCGAGGCACGAGTGCCGGCGGCGTACCGCGAGCAGATCGTCGCCTCTGGCGCAGCCGACCTGCTCTACACGAGCGACATTTCGGGGCTTGCTGCGAACTGGATGCGGCTCTCGTTCGAAGCCGTCGGCCTCGACCCGGCCGCTCTTCCCGTTTCGGCGGGCCGCGGCGACTATCGCCATCTGCCACCCGGGGTGCGGCCCTGGCGCGATATCTGGAGCGCGGGACAGGGCGTCGAGCTCATCGACCAGATTCTGCCTGTGGTTGAGATCGTGCGTCGGCTGCGACAGGACTACCTCAAGGCGTGCAGCGTCAGCTTGTTCCCGGGTGCTGACCAATAGAGTAGACTCAATTGCGCAACCGTAGTCCTAGAGGAGCACACCGTCGTGAGCGTAAGCGAGTGGACCCAGCGTGCCGTGGCGTGGAGCAACGAGCATCCACCGCCGCCCGGTGCGCCGGCCGGATCGCGCGTTCCCCGAAGCCCCACAGAACACGCCGCGTGGGCGCGATGGAGCGCCGACCTCCATCAGGCCGGACTCGGAGTGCTACATTGGCCTGTCGAGTGGGGTGGCGCCGGTGCCGACGCCGCCGAGACCAGGGCGGTCTCTCGCGTGCTCGCACAAGCCGGTTCACCGCTACCGCTCAACGACATCGGTATCACCCTTGTCGGGCCTTCGATCATGCGCTTCGGTACGCCAGAGCAGCGTGCAGCCCACTTACCCACCATCGCCAGCGGATCGACGGTCTGGACTCAGCTCTTCTCCGAGCCCGCTTCCGGAAGCGATCTCGCGTCATTGCAGACCACAGCGGTGCCAAGCGGCGATGGATGGGCGGTCAACGGCGAGAAGATCTGGAACACGTACGCGCACGTCGCCGACTGGGGGTACCTGCTGGCGCGCACAGGCGCCCCCGGCGAACGACACCGCGGCCTGACCATGTTTCTCGTGCGCATGGATACGCCCGGAATCACCGCTCGGCCCATTCGAAAGCTCATGGGCAGCGCTGACTTTGCGGGCGTGACGCTCGAAAATGTGCGGCTGCCGGCGAACGCGGTGCTCGGCGAACCGGGCGAGGGCTGGGCCGTGACGATGGCCACGCTATCGGAAGAGCGTCGAGTGGTGGGACGATTTGTGGTCGGGCTCGAATCGGAGCTCATCCGCATGCTGCGAATTCTCGACTCGTTGGGTGCTGCCGCATCCGATTCCCTCCGGCTGCGAATGGGTGAACTCGCAGCCGAGGTCGACGCGTTGCTCCGAGTCGTCGAATCGAACGCAGACCTGCCCGGAAGCGACAGCCTGAGCAAGATTGCCTACTCAGATCTGAATCAGCGTCTGCACCAGGTTGCGATCGAACTCGCGGCCGCACACCCTGAGGCGGTGCCCGACGCCTGGGCTCTGCGGTGGTCAGACAACTACCGCAACTCACCGTCATACACCATCGCGGGCGGAGCGAACGAGGTTCTTCGCAACGTTCTGGCCAAGCGCGTACTGAGTGCGTCTTCGGTGTCGGCGAATCCATCGAACGTCACGGCCGAGCCCGGCGACGTGCCGACGGGACCTGCGTGGGCCGCGACGTCAACGCTTCGTGAGCTCGATCGATCTCACGAAACCGCCACGGCAGTGATGATCGACACCCGGTTCTCCAATCGCGGCACCATTGTCGGCCGGGTCTGGGGCGACCCCGCGGGCGGAATCCTGGCGCTCACTCCACAGGGTTCGTTGGCATTCGCCGAGGCGGCCGACGCGCGACTCACACCCGAGCCCCTCGATTGCCTCGGCGGTGTCGTCCGCGTCGAGATCGACGTTCGCCACCTGCGGTCGCTGGTCGCAACGCGGCATCAGGCCGACGACCATCGAGCCCGGGTGGCGTTCGCGTTAGCCGCTGCGGCCGTGGCGGGAGCGGCTAACGCCACGGCTCGCACCCTCGAGTATGTACAGAACCGACATCAGTTCGGCCAGACACTCTGGTCGCTCCAGGCCGTGCAGCACCGGGTAGTCGACATGCATCTGGCCACTGTGCTGGGTGAGGCGCTCGTGGCCAGAGCCGCCTCTGCGTGGCAGGGTGACGAGCCTGCTGCGGCTGAATCCTCATGGCTCGCGAAACTGTTCGCCTCTCGAACCGCGTGGGTAGTAGAACAGGCCATACAGCTGCACGGGGCCATCGGCCTCACCGAAGATCATGGGCTGCAGCATCCACTCTCCGACGCGCAGCGGGCCCGGTTGCTGCTCGGCGGCGATGAAGCGGCGGCACACGAGATCATTCGGGGTCGACCAGCCCTCGTGATCGACGGGCTCCACGACTGGTCGACGATTCGGACTCCCGCGGACGGAACGACTGCATGACCGAGGTATTCGACCCTGCCCCTCTGTTCCGCCCACTCACGCTACCGACGTTCGAGCTGCCCAATCGCATTGTGATGTCGGCGATGACCCGCGAATTCGCGCCCGGTGGCATCCTCGACACCGCCGCCGCTGAGTACTACGCCCGCCGCGTCGAGGGTGGAGCGGCACTCGTCATCACCGAGGGCACCTCGATCGGGCATCCGGTGTCTCACCACACGGCGAAGGTGCCGCATTTCTACGGCGCCGACGCCCTCGCGGCGTGGAAGGGCGTCGTCGAGCGCGTGCACGCGGCGGGCGGGCGAATCTTTCCGCAACTGTGGCACACCGGGCTCTACCGACTGCGCGACGAGACCGCGAACCCGGACGACATGAACATCGCCCCCTCTCAGGTCGGCAGGTTTCCGAGCAGGCCGATGACCGAGAACGATATCGCCGACGTGATCGCCGCGTTCGCCGAGGCAGCCCGTGCGGCTCGTGAGATCGGGTTCGACGGCGTGGCCATCCACGGCGCGCACGGCTACCTCATCGACCAGTTCTTGTGGCCGCGCACCAACCGCAGAACCGATGCCTACGGGGGCAGCGCCGAAAATCGGGTGCGCTTCGGCGTCGAGGTCGTCAAGGCTGTGCGCGCTGCGATCGGCCCGAATTTTCCGTTGCTGCTGCGCATCTCGCAGTGGAAAGGCAACCTCTACGGCCAAGAGCTCGCGAAGACTCCCGCCGAACTCGAAGAATTGCTCGTGCCATTTGCCGAGGCCGGCGTCGACATCTTCGATGCATCGATGCGCCGGTTCTGGTTGCCCGAGTTCGACGGCAGCCCGATGAACCTGGCGGGCTGGGCGAAGAAGCTCACCGGAAAATTGACGATGGCCGTGGGCTCAGTGGGCCTCGAGGGGCCACTTGACGGGATTCGCGTGAGCGAGCAGTCGGCAACGGCCGTTTCGATCGACAATCTGCGTGCACTCGTCGAGATGATGGATCGCGGAGATTTTGATCTCGTGGGCGTCGGCCGCAATCTGCTTGCCAACCCCGACTGGCCGCAGATCGTAGCGCGTGGTGAATTCGAGCGCCTTCGGCCATACGACCCAGCACGAACCGCAGCCCTGCTCGAACCATCCCTCGGCAACTGAAACTGTCGGCAACTGAAAGAGAACTCATCATGGTCAACAACGGCACAGTCGTGGTCACTGGTGCGGCCGCGGGCATCGGGCGCGAGGTGGTGGCCCGCTTCGTCGCAGGCGGCTGGCGCGTCATCGCCCTCGATCGCGACGGTCAGAAGCTCACCTCGGAGTGGGGCGAGAACCCCGCCGTCTCGGGCTTCGAAGTCGATATCACCGATGAGACTGCGCTGAAAGAGGCGATGGCCGCGTCGGGAGCAGACGTCATCGATGCGTGCATCAACGTCGCAGGCATCTATCCGCCGTCGTCGTTCCGGGAGTTCACAGTGGAGCAGTTTCAGCTTCACTTCAGTATCAACGTTCTCGGCACACTGCTGACCACCCGCGCCGCGCTGCCGTATCTCGAAAAGTCGACAGAGGCGGTGGTGGTCAACTTCGCCTCGATCGCTGCGTACACCTCCGGCGCCGAGCGATTCCTTTACAAGGCGTCAAAGGCTGCCGTCGTGTCGCTCACTCGCACTCTCGCCACCGATTTGGCTCCCGGCATCCGGGTGGTGGGCATCTCTCCGGGCCCCGTGATGACCGCGAATTCTGCCGGCGGCGCGGGCAATGACGAGTTCCGCAATACCGTCCCGCTGAAACGCCTTGCAGAACCCGCCGAGTTCGCCGACTGGGTGTGGGCGTTGGCCGGAGACACCCCGTTGTCGTTCATCACCGGGGAGACGATCGTCATCAGCGGCGGCGCCTACATGGCTTGAGATTGTACTGAACCGAGTTGCTACGAAAGGGTCGACGATGACAACTGAATCACAAGCCGGGCACACTGATGTCTGGCCATTCCCGCGAGACGCACGCTGCCCCGTTCTGCCGCCCCCGCGGCTGGCCGAACTCCGCGACAGCTCTCCGCTGGCCGATGTGAGCCTCTACGACGGCACGCAGTGCACCATGCTCACGCGGTTCGACGACGTTCGCGACCTGCTGATGAGCGGCAATGTCTCGTCAGATGGTCGCAAACCCGGCTATCCCTACATCAGCGAAGCGTCGCGCGCCAATCGCGGCGGCCGCCCGACCATCGACAGGCTGGATGCGCCCGAACACGACCACCAGCGGTTTATGCTCGCCGCAGACTTCACCGTCAAGCGGGTGAGGCAGCTGCGGCCGTTCATCGATGAGCTGGTCTCTGATCTGCTCGACGATATGCAGAGCCGCGGCGGCCCCATCGACCTCGTGAAAGATTTCGCCGAGCCGATTCCCGCTGCTGTCATCGCGAAGATGCTCGATCTTCCGCTCTCCGATGCCGACTTCTTTCTCGACAGGGTGCAGCGCTGGATGAGCGACACCAACGATCCCGCTGACATTCGCCAGGCAATGGCCGACATCAGCGCCTATCTCGAGAACGTGATCGACGAGCGGTCGACCGGTGACGCCGACGACCTCATCTCGCGGTTGGTGCGCGACCAGCTGGTGCCCGGCAACCTCAGTCGCGAGCAGCTGGTGCTCACCCTGCACCTTCTGATTACGGCGGGTTTCGACACTACGGCGAACACCATCGCTTTAGGCACCGCATCTCTGCTGCAGCATGGATCTGCGTGGCGCGAGCTTGCGGAGAACCCCGACGACGAACTCGTCGACACGGCGGTGGAAGAGATCATCCGCTATGTGAGTGTCGCCCACAACTCGGTCTTCCGGCTGACGACCGGGCCCGTCGGCATCGGCGGCGAAGAGATACCCGAAGGGCGCGCCATCATCGCCCTGACCATGGCCGCCAATCACGATCCGGCCAAATTCGAGCATCCCGATGACATCGACATCAGACGGGATGCCCGAGAGCACCTCGCCTTCGGCAAGGGAATGCACCAGTGCCTCGGCCAGGCCCTTGCCCGCGTCGAACTGCGGTCGGTGTTTCAGGCTCTGCCCCGGCGCTTTCCGAATCTGAGACTCGCGCAGGATCTCAGCTCGCTGACGTTCCGCTCGTCGATCGTGTACGGCGTCGACTCGCTGCCGGTGACCTGGTGACCGGCGCTGCGGCCGGGCGCCTGTCGATCGTGCCCGGCAGGTGCATCGGGGCGGGCAACTGCGTCGACGTGGCCGAGAGCCACTTCGATCAGAGCGACGAGGATGCCACGGTCATCCTGCTCGACGACACGGTCGAGCAAGCCGATCTCCAGCGAATTCGCCGCGCGGTCTACGCCTGCCCCGTGGCCGCGATTCTGCTGCAGGAGTGAGGCTCTGTGCCCGCGTCGCGAAGCCCTCGCATCGCTATCATCGGCGCGGGTATGGGCGGAATCGGACTCGCTGTGAAGTTGCGACGAGCCAAGAGATTCTGGCCTATCTGAACGAGGTGGTCGACGACTATCAGCTCGAGCCGTACATCCGATTCGGCACCGATGTGGTTTCGGTGCACTGGGATGACGCGCTTCAGGGGTATCGGCTGCGCACCTCGGCTGGAGACGAGCACGAATTCGAGATCGTCGTATCGGCGGTGGGCTGCGAGCGGCTGTTCACGCCGGAAGAGCGCAAGAAATACGAAAGCCGGCTCGCGCGCCGCCTGCGGCGCTGGCGGCTCTGGCTCGGCGTTCTGAGACTGTACGTCGGCAAGGAGTTCCACCACATCGGCAGCGCGAAGAACGTGAAGCGCGAAGCATCCGCCCGCGCCTTCATCGACGACGTGTTCGCCGATCGGCCTGACCTGCGAACTGCAGTGACCCCGACCTATCCGTACGCGGGCAAACGCCAGATGTTCAATGACACGTTCTACGCCTCTCTCTTGCACGACAACGTCGAACTTGTGGCGAAGCCGGTCGAGCGCGTGACAGCCCACGGGATCGTGGATGCCGACGGCATCGAGCGCCCGGTCGACGTGATCGTGATGGCGACGGGATACAAGGCGTCGAGCTATCTCTCGACCCTGCAGGTCGTCGGTCCGGGTGGACGCGACCTGCACACGAGCTGGGGCGACAGCCCTACTGCGTTTCTCGGCGTGGTCGTCCCAGGGTTCCCCAACTTCTACATGATCTACGGCCCGAACGCCAACGGAGCCGGAAGCTACCTTTTCGTCGCGGAGCGCGAAGCAGAGTACGTTGTTCGCAATATCAGGTGGATGATGCGTTCTCACCTGTCGGCCATCGATGTCAGATCGGCGCCCGTCGAGCGATACAACCGCTGGCTGCAGAGTCGCATGAGGGGCACCTCCTGGATCGACGGCGGAACACGCAACTACTACACGGCCCCCTCGGGAATCGTCGTCACCAACTATCCAGAGGGCCCGATCAGCTGGGCGCTGTTCACCAGGGCTCGGCGGTTGCTCTCGGTGCCCTACAAACGCTATCCGGCTCTGGCCGCGTCGAGCAGCACGTCAGCGCAGTTCGTCGACGTAGCGGCGCGTACCGGGAACAGTGGGAATGAAGGGGGCGGCGAGCAGTAGTTCACCCAGGCCGGATTGCGCCAGCAGCGCCTCGTGCTCGGCGAAGGCACCCGGCCATCCGTCACCCGGCTCTGCCGAAAGAAACCAGAGCAGACAGACGCAGGTCGCCATGTCGACGTGGTCGGTCTTCACCGAATCGAGCACCGCCGGCTGCTCTGGCGTGGGAATGAAGGCGACGCACTGACCGGCCTCGAGCGGGCGGCTCGGCACGAGCGTGTTCCTCAGCCAGTCAAGCAGTGCCCCGCGGCCGACGCCAGGCAAAGCACCGACGATCTCGACGACCAGACCCTGATATGGGTGCGACAGAGCGTGAATCGATTTCATCGGCTCGGGATCGAATACGTGGTCGAAGGCGAATTCGTGAAACGAGGTATAAATGTGATCCCGGTCGAGATTGCCGCGCCCAGCCGGGGTGAGCTCCTCGTACATCGCATCCATGGCCCAACCGCGATTGTCGTAGAGATGGCCCGCGGTGATCCAGTACAGACTGATGTACGAGCCGGCCGTGAGCGGTGAGGCGATGGGCGAAATGGCAGGGAGCCGATTCTCTCGCAGAGGGCGCGGAGCGACGAACCGCCGACCGGCGAACGTCCACGGCCCCGCCATCGCTCCGGCGTAGAAGTGGTCGTCTTCGTACCAGCGGTTGTAATCGTCGTCGTGGCCGGCGTGCGGCTCGACAAGCGTAATCAGGGCCCCACCGACGGCCACGGCGCTCGGCTGGTGCACCGCGATCGCGTGGTAAGGATCGTCGGTGCGAACGTTCTTTGAAGGTGACTCGTCAGACGACATCGTGCTCCAGATCAGATTTAGTACGCTCTTCTCCTTCCAGTCTACGTCCGGACAATACGGTATCCTCATTTGAGAGCGTAAGTGGCCCCAGGCACACCGATGGGCACCGACGCTGGAACGCTTCGAGCCATCGACTGACACAAAGGAGTACCAGGATGAGTCTGTTCTTGACGGGCGGTGGAGGGGGCCTTGGAGCCGCCGTCGCACACGCTTTCGCCGAACGGGGGGTGGCCATCGGCGTCGTCGACGTTGCGATCGATAACGCAGAGCGCGTGGCGGCCGGCGTGCGCGAGCGCTGGGGCGTCGCCGCTGTCGCGGTCGCCTGCGACCTGCGTGACTGGGCGTCGATCGAGGCGGCCTGGAAGAAGACAGGCGAAGAGCTCGGCCCCATCGATCTGGTGGTGAACAATGCCGGAGTGTTCAGTCCGAAGCCCGACCTTCGCGACCTGACTCAGGCGGATTGGGAGTTCGCGATAGCCGTCAACCTCAATGCGCCCTTCTTTGTGGGTCAGCTGGCAGCGAAGGAGTGGATCGCGAACGGGGTGCACGGGTCGATCGTCAACGTCGCCTCCACCGCGGCCGAGACTGTGGCGCCCGATTTTCACGCGATCGACTACGGGGCGAGCAAGGCCGGGCTGGTCGGTCTGACGAAGCACTTCGGAGTGGATCTCGGGCCCTACGGCATCCGTACGAACGCCATCGCGCCGGCGTCGTTCCGCTCGCCCATGAACGCCGAGCGCCTCAAAGACCCTGAAGAGGTCAAGAAGAGTGAGGCGATGACGCCTCTGCACCGCATCGCCGAAGCAGAAGAAATGGCAGCAGCCATTCTCTTTCTCGCTCTCGACGGTACGTATGTGAATGGGCAACTGCTCGCCGTCGACGGGGGCCAGATGCTCATGATGTGAGCCGAAGCGGCCGCCGTCTGCGGTGAAGCCGATCTGCGATAGTTGATCTATGACCCTCTCCTTCGGTGCGGATCGGCCCCGTCGCAAGATCACCTCTCGCCAATCCGACATTTTTGACGCCCTGTTGAGCACCATTCTCACGAAGGGCTTCGCCGACTACACCCTCCAGGAGATGGCCGCCGACCTGCGCTGCTCGAAGTCGACGATCTATGCGCTGGCTGGCAGCCGCGAGCAGCTCATACGAAGCGTCGTGGTGTCGTTCTTTCGTGACGCGGCCGCCCGAGTCGAAGAGCGGCTCGCGGCCGAGTCCGACCCGATCAGGCGGGTTCAGGTGTACCTGGGGGCGGTGGCCGACGAACTGAGGCCGGCCTCCGCGGACTTCATGGACGACGTGGCCGCTTTCCCGCCTGCCCACGAGGTCTACGAGCGCAACACGGCGATCGCCACCCAGCGCGTTCAGGAACTGATTCTCGACGGCATCGACGCGGGCGTCTTCCGCCCAGTCTCCACGGGCTTCATCGCAGAGGTGATGACGTCGGTGATGGTGCGCATCCAGCAGCGGGCATTCTCGAGAAATGTCGGATTGACCGACGCCGAGACCTACTCCGAACTCGCGACACTCATCGTCAGCGGAATCGTCGTCACGCCCTGACCTGGGCCTTGGGAACCCGCACGATCAGCGCATCGCCTTGGCCGCCGCCGCCGCAGAGCGCCACCGCACCGATTCCGCCGCCTCGGCGTTGCAGTTCAAGCGCCAGGTGCAGCACGAGCCGTGCGCCAGACATTCCGATCGGATGCCCGATGGCGATCGCGCCTCCGCTGACGTTCACCTTCTGCGGGTCGATGCCGAGTTCTGCGGTCGACGCCAGCGCCACGGCCGCGAATGCCTCGTTGATCTCGATGAGGTCGATGTCGTCGAGGGTGAGCCCGGCACGGTCCAACGCGCGGCGCGCGGCCACCGCGGGGATCGAGGCGATGCCCGCGGGATGACCCGACGCCATGGCGGCGGCCACGATGGTGGCGATCGGCGTTGCGCCTCGCCGATCGGCCTCGGCCCGGGAGGCCAGTACGAGGCTGGAGGCGCCGGTGGAGAGTCCCGGCGCGTTGCCCGCGGTCACCGACTTGCTGCCGTAGACGGTCTTCAGAGCTGCGAGTTTCTCGAGGGTGCTGTCCGGCCGCGCCGACTCGTCGCTGGTGAACAGCGTGCCGTCGGCCAGCGCGACCGGCACGCGCTCGCCGTCGAGCGCGCCACGAGCGTCCGCATCCGCGAACCGGATCTGGCTCCGCAGCGCCCACGCGTCCTGCTCCGCCCGGCTCACTCCGTACCTGTCTGCCTCGTCGGCGGCCTGGACGGCCCGAGGGACGTGGGTGTAGGGGCAGGAGATGACGAGCTGGTCGGTCATCGTCACGTCGCCGAGCCCGCGGCCCCAGCGAAGGTTCTCCAGGAAGTACGGCACCTTGCTGAGGTTCTCGGCGCCCCCCGACATCGCGACCGTGATCTCGCCGGCCCGGATGCCGCGACTCACGAGAGAGGTGGCGGTGAGCGAGGAGCAGCAGGCGCGGTCGACGGAGTAGGAGTTGGTCTCCTCGGGCACGCCGGTCCGCAGCGCTGCCTGGCGGGCGATCGAACGGTCCGAGCCCGGGAGGTTAACGCCGAGGGCGAACTCCTCCACCTCCGCGGGGTCGACGCCGGCCCGCGCAAGAGCGGCCGTCGCCGCGATCGTGGAGAGCTCGGGCAGCGAGAAGTCGCGAAGCGTGCCGCCGTACCTGCCGAACGGGGTGCGCGCCGCGCCCAGGATCACCACGTCGTCGCTCATGCCGCTCACGGTTCAGGCCCCCACGCTGGTGCCGTCCAGGGCGGCTCGGGTGGCCGCGAGGATGCTCTCGGTCTGCTCGCCCGGCTCGAAGATGGCGGCGACGCCGGCGTCGAGCAGCGCCGGCCGGTCGGCGGCCGGGATGATGCCGCCGAGGAGCACAACGGCGTCACTGCCGTTCTCCTTCAGGAGCCGCAGCAGCTCCGGCACCAACGTGTTGTGTGCACCGGACAGCAGGGAGACGCCGACCAACTCGGCGTCTTCCTGCAGTGCAGCGGTCGCGACCATCGCCGGCGTCTGGCGCAGGCCCGTGTACATGACCTCGTACCCGGCATCGCGGAACATGCGTGCCACGATCTTGGCGCCCCGGTCGTGCCCGTCGAGGCCCAGCTTGGCGATGATGATGCGCGGTCCGATCATGTCGTCCTCTCAGCCCTCATCGAGTGCTGCGGGATGGACGGCCGCCACCTCCGAGCGCTGCACCTTGCCCGTGGTGCCGAGCGGGAGGGCGTCGGTGACCCAGATGCCCTTGGGCACCTTGTAGTTGGCCAGCTTCTCCCGTGACGCCGCGATGACAGCGGCGGTGTCGATCGTGGTGCCGGGCGCCGGGGTGATGGCCGCGAAGACGGCCTCGCCCCATCGTCGGCTCGGCCGACTGTAGACGCAGGCGCCCGCGACGCCGGGGTACTCGAGCAGCACCCGCTCGACCTCGGCCGGGTACACGTTGAAGCCGCCGGTGATGATCATCTCCTTGACCCGGCCGACGATCTCGACGAAGCCGCCGTCGATCAGCTCGGCGATGTCACCGGTCTTGTAGAAGCCGTCGAGAAACGACTCATCGGTCGCGTCCTCGTTCTTCCAGTAGCCCCCGAAGACGTGGTCTCCGCCGATCATGAGCTCACCGACGTCGCCGATCGCGGGCAGTGCCTTGGTGTCCCCGATCCGGATGGTGACGCCGAGCGCCCGACGGCCCGCGGAGGAGAGGACCCGCTCCTCGTCGATGCGGTGCTCGTGACGGGCGAGGGTGAGCACCGGGTGGGGCGCCTCACACGAGCCGTAGACCTGGGCGAACACGGGACCGAACAGGTGCAGCGCCTCCCGGATGGTCGGCAGCGGCATCTTCGCACCGCCGTAGGTGATCTGCACCATCGACGGCATCCGTGCGCCGGACGTCGCCGCGTGCTCGACGAGCATCTGGACCATCGAGGGCACCATGAAGCTGGCGGTCGCGCGCTCGCGGTTGACGACCTCGAAGAAGTCAGCCGGGTCGAACCTGCGCAGCAGAATGCTCACGCCACCGCGGAGGAACACCGGCAGGACCTTCGAGCCGCTGCCATGGGAGACCGAGGCGGCGTGCACCATGCCGACGGAAGCGGCCCGGTCGAGCTCGTTGAGCAGCATGTTGGTGGTGCCGGCCGTACGGCTGGCCAGCGTCCACACCGCACCCTTCGGGCGTCCGGTCGTTCCGGATGTGTACATGATCAGGCTCGGTGTCTCAGGCGCTGGGTGGACCGCGGGACACTGCGCGCTGGCCGCCGTGAGTGCCTCCTCGTAGCTGCTGCCGACGAGGCTGGAGGCTCTCCCGGTCGCGAAGATCGGAAGGTGGGGCAGCTCCTCGGCCACGAGCTCGGCGAAATCGGCGTACTCGGGGTCGTAGACGAGCGCGCTCGCCACGGAGTCACCGAGGATGTAAAGACGCTCGTCGTTGGTCAGGCGCGGGTTGAGGCTGACGCGTCCGAGGGCCGCCTTCATCAGCGCGAGATCCAGCTCGACGGCCTCGGCGGCGTTGCCCACCAGCAGGGCGACGTTGGCCGGCTCCCATCCGACCGTCTCGCCCAGGACGTTGGCCGCGCGATCGGAGCGCTCCGCGACCTCGGCGAACGTAAGGCGGCGATCGCCGTCGACCACCGCGGTGTTGGACGCGAATTCCAGCTCCGCGGTCTGGATCCAGCTCACGAGAGATGCCACGCGGCCGCCTCCTCGAGTCCCCATACCTCGGCCAGTGCGCCACAGATCTCTCCCACGCTGGCGATCTCCCGCACCGCGTCGATGACATACGGCACGGTGTTCTCGCCCGATGCCGCGGCCGCCCGCAGCTTCGCAAGCGCCGTCGCCACCGCGTGCTCGTCTCGTCGCGCGCGCGCCGCCTCGAGGCGAGCGACCTGTTCGCCCTCGCCCTCGTCTCGAATCGCGAACGCGCGGACCTCCGACCTCGCGCGCGTGGTGTCGGCGCCGACGTTGACGCCCACCACCGGCCGTACGCCGCGCTCGGTCTCGAGTTGCATCCTGTAGGCCGCATCCGAGAGGTCACGGCTCAACCAGCCCGACTCGAGAGCGGCGAGCGCACCACCCATGCTGTGCAGGTTGTCGACGTACACGGTGATGCGCCGTTCGAGCTCGTCGGTGAGCTCCTCGACGTGGTAGGAGCCACCGAGCGGGTCGGTCGAGCGCCGGACGCCGGTCTCGTGCGCGAGGATCTGTTGCGTCCTCAGCGAGAGGTGCACGGCCTCCTCGGACGGCAGGCCGAGTGCCTCGTCGAACGACGAGGTGGCGAGGGTCTGGGCTCCGCCGAGCACCGCGGAGAGCGCTTCGTACGCCACGCGCACGGCGTTGTTGAGGGGCTCGGCGCTGGTCAGCGGGCTGCCGAGCGTGTAGGAGAAGATCTTGAGCCCGCAGTTCTCCGGCGCGACGCCGTAGCGCTCGCGCATGAGCGAGGACCACAGCCGTCGGGCGGCCCGGAACTTCGCGACCTCCTCGAAGATGTCGAGACCGGCCGATAGGAACATGAAGGTGTGCGGCGCGAGGTCGTCGATAGAGACGCCGCGCCGGACGGCCTCGTCGAGGTACTCGATCGCGTTGCCCAGCGCGACGCCAACCTCCTGCACGGCGTTCGAGCCGGAGTCCCGGATGTGGTAGCCGCAGAACTCGATCGGCTCCCAGTGGGGCAGCTGCTTGCGGCAGTACTCCACGGTGTCGACGCTGAACCGCAGCCCGGCGGCCGGCGGGAAGATGTAGGTGCCGCGGGCGACGTACTCCTTCAGCACGTCGTTCTGCAGGAGGACACGGAACGAGTTCGGGTCGACGCCCTGCCGCTCGGCGAGCACGACCAGCCAGGCCACCGCGAGCGGACCGATGGCGTTGGCGGTGGTGCGGATCTGAGCCACGTTGCTCAGGTCGATGCCGTCGAGCAGCGACTCGACGTCGAGCACGGTGTCGATCGGCGTGCCGACCCGGCCCACCTCTCCGCGCGCCTTCGAGTCGTCGGAGTCGAGGCCGCTCTGGGTGGGCAGGTCGAGGGCGATCGAGAAGCCCTTCTGGCCGGCAGCCAGCAGCGACTTGATGCGGAGGTTCGTCTCGCGGGGCGACGCGTAGCCGGAGTACAGCCCCATGACCCAGGTGTCCTGGCGGTAGAGGTCCTCGGCGATCCCGCGCGTGTAGGGGTAGGTGCCGGGCTTCGCGTCGGCGGGGCCGCTCCACGGGGGGACGGGAATCCCGGACGACGTGTTCGCCGTGGGGTCGAAGTCGTCGTCAGGAGTCACCGTCATCTCGCTCTCCGGATCGCGGAGCCGGCGACCCGTCTACCGAACCTTCATAGTGTGGAGTTCGGTTCCATACCAAAACCTATGCTGAGACGGTCGTGGTGTCAATTACGACGGGTCGTTCGACGGGTCGTTCGGCCGGTCATTCCCACGAGTAGCCGACGCGCCCGGTCGACTCGTGCACGGCCGCCAGGCCCTCGAGCGCGAGGCCGTGGCCGAGGTACTGGTGCACCATCGACTTCAGCGGCATGGTGAGCGTCAAGCGCGTATACCGCCGGACCAGCGGGCTCTGCTCCATCAGCTTTTCCGCATGCTCCCAGGCGCGCGGGAGCAGGTCCTCGCGGGGGAGCACCTCGTTGACGAGGCCGAGGTTCTTCATCTCGTGGGCGTCGATCGTCTGGCCGGTCAGCAAGAAGTAGCGCCCGCGGGTCCAGCCCATCAGCAGCGGGAAGAAGAGGTTGACGCCGTCGCCGGGCACGGTGCGGTTCGGGAAATGGGCACTGTCCTGCACCACAGTGTCGTCCGAGGCCAGCACGATGTCGGCCAGCAACGGGATTTCCGCGTGCCGATAGGCGGGCCCATTGATGCAGCTGATGACGGGGGCGGGAATCTCGAGCAGATTCGTCGTGAGCTGCATGCCGTTGAAGCGGATGATCTCCCAGTTGTCGGCGTCGCCCCTGGGGAACGTCGTCTTGTCTGCGGGCGGGCCGGAGAAGATGTCGCCGGTGCCCGTCATGATGACGACCTGGTTCCCGGGGTCGCGCGCCACGTCGCCGAAGGCATGCGCGAACTCAGCGTGCGGGCCGCCGACGTGGCCCCAGATGAGCGGTCCGCCCTCGGAGTGGAACGTCATCTGGAGGATGCCGTCGCGTCGCTCCATCCTGATGGACTTGTAGCTGTCCTTGTACTGCTCGAACTCCGTCACGTCTGCTCCTCGCATGGTGGACTTGGCTTCCGCATAACGATAAGTGGGGAGATCGGCCTTGAGTCGGGTCAGGGAAGCGTGGCCTGCTCGGGGACCGCTCCGACCCGGCCGGGGCGGCACGCGAACACCACGGCGCCCATCAGGATCGTCAGGACGCCGAACGCCAGCGCCACCGAGCCGACGTCGGCCAGCGAGCCCACGAGCGCCGACGCCAAGGGGCGTCCTCCGACGAAGCCGATGAGCCACATCGCCATGACGCGGCCGCGCAGATGGTGAGGAGTGCGTTGCTGGATCAGCGTCGTCGTGGCCGTCATCGTCCAGCCGAAGCCCCACCCGACGGCTGCGAACGCAACGCTGTCGGTGACCAGCGATACGGTCACCGTGGCCAGCAGGGAGCCGGCGGTGAGCAGTACGAGGCCGGCGGCCACGACGAGGCTCTGCGAGGTGCGTCGAGCGACGACGGCAGTAGAAGCGAACGCGACCGTCGATCCGCCACCGAAGGCGATGCTCAGGATCGTGAAGATGTGGTCGCTGCCGTGGAGCTGGTCGGCGATCGCGGGCATCAGGGTGATCGTCGGCTCGGACCCCACCGCCGATGCGGTGCCTGCGATGAGCAGCAGTAGCAGTGGACGGTCTCGGACGACATGGCGCAGCGCATGGGTGAAGGAGTGCTCGGGTCGCCGCGTGAGTCGGGCCTGCTTTGGCAGCTTGATCACGGTCAGGATCGCGGTGAAGACAAGATGTGTCACCGCGGCCACGGCGAAGGCCGCGGCCGAGCCCCACGCGGCGAGCACCAGCGCGCCGAGGATCGGGCCGCCGTTGCGGCCGAGGACGTTCGGCGCCGTGTTGAGAACCATCGCGGTCGGGAGCTCCTCCGGCTCGACGAGCTGGGGAACCACGGACTGCTGGGCGGGTCCGCCCGCGACGAAGCCAAGGCCGACGACCAGTGAGGCGACCAGCACGGCCCAGGCCGTCGTCCAGCCGGAGTCGGCACCGAAGACGATGAGCCAGACCGCGAGCGCGCCGGAGCCGATCGTGCACAGCAGGCGGCCGGTGATGAGCTGCGAGCGAACGTAGCCACGGTCGGTCAGCGCTCCGCTGAGAGGGGCGAAGGCCAGCTGTGGCCCGTACTGCGCCACGCCCACCAGGCCCACCGCCGCCGCCGAGTGGGTGACGTCGTAGGTGAGGACGGCGGCCACCACGCTGTGGATCCAGACGCCCACGACCGAGCAGATCTTGCCCCAGAACAGGCCACCGAAGGCGGGGTCGACGAGGAGCTGGACGGTGGTGCGGGGAGCCCGCAGGCCGGCCTCAATCGCCATGGTCGGGCTCCAGGCTGTCGAGGTCGTCGGCGAGTCGGCCCAGCAGCCCGGTGAGTCGGGCGACGTCGTCGGGGTCCCAGCCCCGGGTCGCCTCGACGAAGAGGGTCATGCGTCGTTGCGTGGTGACGGCGAGCGCACGTCGCCCGGCGTCGGTGAGGCTCAGGATCGCCCGGCGCGAGTCGTGGACGGCTGGGGATTTGGCGACCAGTCCCTTGCGCACCACGGCATCGACGGCCCGGCTCGCCGACGAGTGCTCGAGGGCGAGCTCCTCGGCCACCTCGCGGATGGCGGGCTGGCCGCCTCCGACGCTCCTGGTCTCAACGGCTCGGAGGACGCGCAGCTCCGCCGGCGAGCCGACGCTGTCGGTGCCGAGGAGGCGGGCCCGATACCAGGGGCGCTGCTGGGTGACCCGGACCCGGGCGAGTAGATCGTCCAGCTGGCGGAAGGTTACCTCCTGCTCTCGCATGTGTACTGCATACATCTAATGTTGATTGGAGTCTACGTTCGTCAGCTGGGGACGAGCGGCGTCCAGATCGCGAGGAGCGCCCAAAGGGCCGTGGCGAGAGCCAGCGGCTGGTCGAGCATGATGTGGTGGCCGGCGTCGGGGATCTCGATGATCGGAAGCTGCCGGAACGCGCGGAGAGCGCTGCGCACTCGGGAGCCCGGGACATTCCGTGCTCGCCCCGAAGCACAGCCATTCGGCAGCTGACCGATCCGACGTAGTCGGCCTGAAGCGGGGGCGGTCGTATATACGCCGGTCGAACTTCCATCGCCACCCGTCGGCCGACTCGGTGACGGAGTCGGTTGCGACGTGACGGCGGACGTGGGGAGTGACGGCTGGTCGGGCAGCGGCCGGAACCGGGCGATCGCCTCGGCCTCGCTGGCGCAGAGGCGAGACTCGCGGCTGGCGCGCGCGTGCCGGGTGGTGTCGTCCTCGCGTGTCGCCGCTCGCAGCGGCGAGACGACGATGATCGCACCCGTGAGGTACTCGCTGTAGGCCGTCGCGGCGTGCAGGGCGACGAAACCCGCCCAAGCTGTGGCCGATGATGGTCGGGCGCGCGGCTCCCGTGGTCGCGGCGATGGCCAGGGCCTCGCGTGCCCAGGTGTCGATGGCGTACTGCTCGCGCCAGTCGAGGTCGCCGTGGCCGGAAAGGTCGAGCGCCACGACTCGCCCGTAGGGGGTGAGCAGTGGAGCGATGTGGTCCCACCAGCCGGCATGTGCGGCCCCGCCGTGGAGGAGTGCGATGCTGTGTGTACGCGGCTCCTCCCAGCTCCGGTACGCGATGCGGCTGCCGTCGACCTCGAGGCTGCCCCGCACCGGCGTCGACGCCAGGGCGGCGGTGAACCACGGAGGCGCCTCGGCGTTCTGGAGGTCGTCGGGGTGGTCGGCCGGCCCGGAGTCGCCTCGGCTCAGGGGTCGGTGTGACCCCTGGCACCCCGCCTCATTCTCCCATTATGGTGTGGAAGCCCATTCCACACCCACTCGGTGTGCACGACCGCCTGGTAGTGAACGGACCCGATGAGATTCGACTACACCGACAAGCAGCTGGCCTGGCGCGATGAGCTGCGGACGTTCCTCGACCGTGAGGTCAGCGATGAGCTGCTCGAGGAGATCCGACACGGCGGCTCCGACGTCCGCGGTCCGCTGGTCACCCGGTTCCGTAAGGCGGTGGGGGACCGCGGGTGGTACGGCCTCAACTGGCCGGTCGAATACGGCGGGCTGGGCCTCACCGCCGTCGAGCAGCAGATGCTGATCGATGAGTTCACTGCCCGCGGAGTGCCGGGCCCAGACCTGACGGCGACCTCGGTGGCGCCGATGATCATGCGGCACGGCACCGAGGCGAACAAGGCCGATTGGTTGCCCGGGATCGCGCGCGGCGAGATCACCTGCGCCGTCGGCTATTCGGAGCCCGACGCCGGCACCGACGTCGCCAGCCTCTCGACCCGCGCGGAGCTCGATGGTGATGAGTGGGTCATTAACGGCGCCAAGATCTGGAACAGTATCGCCCACATCGCCACCCATGAGTGGCTGTGCGTCCGCACGGACCCAGCCGCACCGAAACACAAGGGCATCTCTGTGATCATGGTGCCGATCGACAGCCCGGGCATCGAGATCCAACCGCTGGTGGCATGGTCCGACCTTCGGACCAATCTCACCTACTTCGCCGATGTCCGGGTTCCGGCCCGCAATCTCATCGGCGAGGTCAACCGGGGCTGGTCGTACATCACCGGCGCCCTGGACCTGGAGCGCGGAGCGCTGGCGAGCGCGATGCAGTTGCGGGTCATCCTCGACGATCTCATGGCTTTCTGCTCCACCCATCTGCTCGATGGCGTGCGGCTCGCCGACCGAGCAGAGGTACGGCACCGGCTCGCCGCGCTCGACGCCGACGTCGAGGTCGCCCGGCTCCTCAACCTCGAGTCGGCGTCGCTGATCGAGGACGGCCAGGTGCCGACCATTCCGGCCACGGAGGCGAAGATCTTCCAGTCGGAACTCCGCCAGCGAGTGGCCGACTGGGGAACCCAGTTGCTCGGCATGTACGGCCAGCTCGACTGGCACGACCGCGAAGCCCCCCTGCGCGGTCGAATCGAACGGCTCTATCGCGAGGCGCCCCTCATGCGGTTCGGGGCCGGGGCCAACGAGGTGCTTCGCGACGTGATCGCCCAGCGTGGTCAAGGCCTCCCTCGGCACGATCGCTGATTCCGGAAGAGGACACCGACTCGATGAAGCTCACGCTCACGTCCCCGCAGATCGAGTACCAGCACAGTCTGCGCCAGCTCTTGGAGCGCGAGTGCACGGTCGAGCTCGTGCGCTCGTTGCGCAACCCCGATCCGGCGCCCGTTCCGCCTCAGCTCTGGTCGGCCTTGGTGAGGGTCGGATTCCTCGGTCTCCCGTTCGACGGCGAGGTCGGCGGCGAGGGCGGGTCGCTCTTGGACCTCGGCCTCGCCTACCAAGAGGCCGGACGTGTGCTCTGCCCGACCGACGTCTACAGCACGATGGCTTTCGGCTTGGCCGTCGACCGACTGGCCGACGACGACGTTCGCAAGGACCTCATCGGTCGGATCGCCCAGGGCCAGCTCCGGGGCACGTCGGCCCTGTGGCATCCCGATGGCGAGCTCGACCGGCCGGCCGTACAGGCTCGCTACGCCGCGGGCCGGTGGCGGCTGAGCGGCCGGCTGGGCTTCGTTCCGAACGTCGAGGCCTCCGACTACCTCCTGGTGGCGGCGCAAACCTCGGAGCCCACCAGGCCTGAGCAGACGGTGATCGTGCTGCTTCGCCTACCCGCCGAGGGTGTGACGTCGAGCCGGGTGATGACCTTCGGCCGGGACAGCCAGTTCACCGTCGATCTCCGGGACGTGGCCGTCACCGACGACGCCGTGATCAGTCGGCACGACGCCGGCTCGGCGGAGGCCGGCTCGGTGCATTGGCTGCGCAACGCCGACCTCGCCCTTCGCTGCGCCGAGATGGTGGGCGGCGCGCAGGCGGTGCTCGAGCGGACGCTCGACTACGTCCGCACCCGCCACCAGTTTGGCCGCCCCATCGGGGGCTTCCAGGCGGTCCAGCACCAGGTCGCGGACGTGCGCATCGGCGTCGACGGAGCGCGCCTGGCGACCTACCAGGCGCTGTGGTGGTTGGCCGAGGGCGAGCTGGCCGAGCGGTTCACCGTGATCGCGAAGGCCTGCTGCAACGAGGCGTACAAGCGGGCCACCTTGACCGCACACCAGCTCCACGGGGGCATGGGCTATCTGCGGGAGACCGACCTCCACCTGTGGTCGGAGCGGGCGAAGGTGACGGAGCTGACCGGGGGCGCGGTCGACGTGCAGATGCGCCGACTTGCCGGTGCCCTCGGGTTGGGAGCGACCGCATGACGGAGACCGCCTCCGATCCCGTGCTCCCTCGACAGGTGCTCTCCGGCATCCGAGTCATCGACCTGACGCGCACGGTGGCCGGCGAGTTCTGCACCAAGATCTTCGCCGACTTCGGTGCCGAGGTCATCAAGGTGGAACGCCCGGGCACGGGCAGTCTCACCCGGTGGGAGGGGCCGTTCCCGGACGACGTCATCGACCCCGAACGCAGCGCGCTGTTCCTCCACCTCAATACCAACAAGCGATCGATCGCACTCGACTTCGAGAACTCCGCGGGCCGCGAGGTGCTGCTCGATCTCACGGCGTCGGCCGACCTCGTGGTCGAGTCCTTCCGCCCGAGGTCGCTCGAGCGGCACGGGCTCGGACCCAGCGAGCTGCAGGAGGTCAACCCGCGCGTCTCGGTTACACGCATCAGCAACTTCGGGCAGACCGGGCCCTACCGTGACCACGAGGCCACATCGATCGTGCTGGAGGCGTTCGGCGGCCCGATGAACGCCACCGGGATGAAGGAGCGTCCCCCGCAGCGCAAGCCGGGACACCTCGCGCTCTACACGGTCGGACGGTTCGCGGCGGTGGCAAGCATGGGCAATCTGATGTGGGCCCGCCGTACCGGCAAGGGGGCCATGGCCGACGTCGCGGCTGCTGAGGTGCTGCTCTCCGGGGCCGACCGCCGCGCGGCCTACCTGCTGACGGGCGCCTACTCGGGCGAGAACGCGCCCCGCGGACATCGCAGCGTGCATCGCGGGTCCGCGACCTTCACGGGCCCGTTCCCGTGCCGGGACGGCTTCGTGATGATCTACGTGACGACGGCGGCGTTCTGGGACCGGCTGATCGACCTCATCCACGACGGCGACGAGGATTTCCGCTCCTACTTCCGAGGTCGCCAGACGCTCGACACGCCCGAGGAGTGGAGCCGCTTCATGGACGGCCTCCTCGGCTGGCTCGCGCGGCACGACAAGGTCGAGATCATGACCGAGGCCGAGGCGCGGCGGATCCCCGTCACCGCGATCCTCGACGTCGGCGAGGTCTTCCATCACGAGCACTACCGCGAGCGCGGCTCGTTCGTGTCGGCGGAACACCCGAGAGCGGGCAGTCTCGACTACCCCGGAGCCCCCTGGCGGATGCGGGACGGATGGGCGCTGGGCTCGACCGCGCCGCTTCTGGGAGCCGATACCGGCGACATCCTGGACGAGCTCGGAGTTCCGCAGCAGCGTCGGGCCGTGCTGCGGGCCGAAGGAGTGATCTGACATGACCGACGCCGTCTCGCTGCCGCTCTCCGGCGTCCGCGTGATCGATCTGACCGTGGTGTGGTCCGGCCCCGGTGGCACCGCCCTGCTGGGGGACCTGGGGGCCGAGGTGATCCGCGTCGAGGACGTGCATCGGTCGAGCCGCAACATCTCGAGCAAGATCTCGCGGGAGACGGCGGGGAAGTTCCGCTACCACCAGAGCACGTTCGCCGACGGCGACCCCGGCGACCGGCCCTACGACCGCTGCGCCATATTCAACTGGCACGCGCGCAACAAGCTGAGCGTCACCATGTCGCTGGGGGAGGAGGCCGGGAAGGAGGCCTTCCTCGACCTCGTCGCGGTCTCCGACCTCGTGATCGAGAACAACTCACCCGGCGTCATGGAGAAGCTGGGTCTCGACTACCAGACTCTGGCCGCCCGCAACGACCGCATCGTCGTGGTCCGGATGCCGCCCCTGGGGATGAGCGGTCCCCTGAGCAGCTACCTCGGCTACGGGCCGAACTTCAACTCCCTTGTCGGCATCGCGGCCATGGACGGCTACGAGGGCGAGGACCCCACGACCGCCGGCGAGAACTACCACATGGACGAGGCCGCGCCTGGGGGTGTCGCGTTCGCTGCGATGGCAGCGCTGTGGGACCGCGAGCACACCGGGAGGGGGCAGATGATCGAGTTCGCCCAGGCCGAGAACCTGCTGCTCGAGATGGGCGAGTACATCCTCGACTACCAGGTCAACGACCGCGTGCCTCCGATCCGCGGGACATCCGACCCGCTCCTGCTGCAGGGCGTCCTGGCCACCCGAGACGAGGACCGGTGGGTCGTCGTCTCGATCCGGGACGGCACGGAGTGGAAGGCGGTGGCACGGATCATCGGGCGGGACGACCTGGCGTTCGACGATTGGCCCTCGCGCTCCGCGGAGCTCCTGGGCGCCGTCGAGGCGTGGACCCGCACCCAGGACGCCGCCACCGTGATGTCGGTGTTGCAGGCCGAGGGCCTGCCGGCGTCCGAGGTGATGTCGGAGACACGGCTGCTGGCCGACCCTCACCTCGAGAGCAGGCAATGGTTCCGCACCCGCTCGCATCCCGCGATCGGCACCCACCGCTACCTCGGGCATCCCTGGCGCGTGGACGCGTACGACCTGGCCTGGGGCCGCCCCGTCCCGGGCTTCGGGGAGGACAACGCCTACGTGTACCGCGATCTCCTCGGCTACTCCGAGGAGCGCTACCAGGAGCTGATCGCGAGCGGCATGGTCGGCACCCGGCAGTTCGGCTGAGAAGAGGAGAGGTCGATGAGCGACACGCTGCTCACTTCCGAGGCGAGGGCCATGGTCGGCAGCACGGTCCCGCAGCTGCGCGGCACCGTATACCGCAAGGAGTTCCAGCGCTGGGCCCGGGCGGTCAACGACCACAACCCGCTCTACTTCGACGAGGCCTACGCGCAGGCGCACGGTTACCGCACGCTGGTGATGCCGCCCCTCTTCCTGCGCCACGTCATGCACGACTCGGTCCGGCTCGACGAGTTGCGTCCCGACGGCACCGGCGGCCCTTCGGCTCTCGACGTCCCGCTGCCGCCGAAGCGAATGGCGGGCGGCGAGCAGACGACGTTCGTGGAGGTCATCTACGACGGCGACGTGCTGACCGCGGACGGCGTGCTCAAGGACCTGACCGAGAAGGAGGGCCGGTCGGGCGCCTTCGTGCTCGTGGTCTTCGAGACGACCTACCGCAACCAGGACGACGCCGTGGTCGCGATCAGCAGCCACTCGATGATCGCGCGATAGGAGCAGGATGAGCGATCAGGTGCACTTCGAGGACGTGACCGTCGGTGACGCGGTGCCCGCCGGCACGGAGACCCCCAGCCAGCTGCAGATGTTCTTCTTCAGTGCGGCCACCTACAACGGGCACCGGATCCACTACGACCACCCGTTCGCGGTCGGCGTCGAGGGGCATCCCGACGTCGTCGTCCAGGGCCCCCTCCAGGTCGCGGTCATCGCCCGCACGCTCACCGACTGGGTGAGTCCCGATGGCCGACTCGTGTCGCTGAGCCTGCAGAACCGGGCCAGCGCCTACCCGGGTGAGGAACTCCGCATCCAGGGCACCGTCGTGGCCAAGCGAGAGGAGGACGGCCGCTGCCTGGTCGACGTCGAGCTGACCGAGGAGAAGGGCGAAGGCGTCCTGCTCATCCCCGCGACCGCCACCGTGAGCCTCCCGCGTCGAGCCCCGGTCGGAACGGGAGCCTGAGGTGGCCGGGTTGAGCGGTGCGGCGAGCATCATCGGGTTCGCAGAGTGGCGCCCGGAACGTCGTCCCACCGCATCGCCCACGCCCGCGATCGACCAGTGGGCGCGGCTGGCGAAGGCCGCCCTCGACGACGCCGGCGTCGACCCCCGCATCGTGAACGGCATCGTGACCTCGAGCGTCTTCGAGACCGAGATGTTTGCCCCGGCCACGGTGGCCGAGTATCTGGGGATCCCAGTGAACTTCGCCGAGTTCGTCGATCTCGGCGGTGCCACCGCCGCCGGCATGATCTGGCGCGCCGCGGTGGCGATCGAGCTCGGCATCGCCGATGTCGTGGTATGCGCACTCCCGGCCTCGCCGACACCGCCCGACCCCCGCGGAACGCTGCCCCGAGGCTATGTCGGCTCGTCGAGCGACCGGTACGGCTCTCCCCAGGCGGAGTTCGAGATCCCGTACGGCAACCTCGCGCAGAACGCGCCGTACGCCCAGATCGCGCAGCGCTACGCCCATGAGTTCGGGTACGACGCCTGGGCCCTCGCGAAGATCGCGGCCGACCAGCGCGCCAATGCCAATGCCTACCCGCCGGCGTACTTCCACGACACGCCGCTGACGGTGGACGACGTGCTCGCGAGCCCGATGATTGCCGACCCCATCCACATGCTCGAGATCGTGATGCCGGTGTCCGGGGGCGCCGCGGTGGTCGTGGCCGGCGCCGACGTCGCCGCCCGGTCGCGCCATCGCCCGGTGCGTATCACCGGATTCGGCGAGCGGCTGGCGTACAAGACGCCGACCTACGCGCAGGACCTGATCCGGACGCCGATCGGGCCGGCCGCCGACCAGGCGTTCGCGATGGCCGGGCTGGCACGCGGCGACATCGACATGGTGTCGGTCTACGACTGCTACACCATCACGGTGCTCATGACGCTGGAGGACGCCGGCTTCTGCGAGAAGGGCACGGGCGCCCAGTTCGTCCGCGACCACGACCTCACCTACCGTGGCGACTTCCCCTGCAACACCCACGGCGGCCAGCTCTCGTTCGGCCAGCCCACCCGGGCGGGCGGCATGTCGCACGTGTGCGATGCGACGAGGCAGATCATGGGTCGCGCCGGCGGTGCGCAGGTGCCGGACTGCGACAGGGCGTTCGTCTCCGGCAACGGAGGCATCATGAGCGAGCAGGTCGCGCTGGTCCTGGAGGGGGCCCGATGAGCACCGGCCTGACGCCGCCGAAGCCGCTGCCGCTGGCCACCGACGTCAGCCGCCCCTTCTGGGACGGACTGCGGGAGCACCGACTCCGCCTGCAGTACTCGCCGTCGACCGACCAGTGGGTCTTCTATCCGCGGTCGCTGGCGCCCGGCAGCCTCGCCGACGACCTCGAGTGGCGGGAGGCGTCGGGCGACGCGACGCTCTACACGTTCTCGATCGCACACCGGCCCACGGCGCCGCCGTGGGCCGACTCGCTTCCGCAGTTCCTCGCCGTCGTCGAGCTCGCTGAGGGCCCGAGGGTGACCACCGAGCTGGTGGGCGTCGCGGTCGAGGAGGTGCGGATCGGCATGCCGCTCACGGCCGTCTTCGACGACGTGCCGGGCACGGACGTGACCCTGCTGAAGTTCACCGCGGACGGGTCCCGGTGAGCGACTACCGGTTCGCACCGGAGTTGGCCGCCGTCGTCCCGACGCTCCAACCGTTGGACCTCACCGATCTGACGACGACGCGCGCGGTCATGCGGGAGGCGTTCACGACCAACGGTGCGGACACCACGGGACTGGTCGTCGAGGAACGTACGGTGCCGGGTTGGCCGGGTGATCCCGACGTCGGCATCCGGATCGTGCGACCGGATCGGATGGAGACGTCGTGCGCCGGCCTCTTCCACGTGCACGGCGGCGGGTTCGTCCTGGGCGACCTCGAGAACAGCCATGCGCGGCTCTGCCGCCTGGCGCGGGAGCTGGCGGCGGTGACGATCTCGGTCGACTACCGGCTGGCCCCCGAGCATCAGTACCCGGCGGCACTCCACGACGTCCTCGCCGCACTGGCATGGGTGGGCGGCCACCTCGACGAACTCGGCATCGACCGGGACCGGCTCGCCATCCACGGCATCAGCGCGGGCGCCGGACTGGCCGCCGCCACCGCGCTGCACGTCCGCGACCACGGCGGTCCGCGGCTCTGCTTCCAATTCCTCTCCATTCCCGAGCTCGACGACCGGCTCGAGACCGAGAGCATGCGTCGCTTCGGCGACACGCCGGTGTGGGACAGCGCCAAGGCGCAGCTCAGCTGGGACGCCTACGTCGGCACCGGCGTGCCCGGAACGGCCGCCGTGTCGCCGTACGCTGCTCCTGCCCGTGCCGAAGACCTGAGGGGCCTGCCGCCCGCCTACATCAACGTGATGGAGTTCGACCCGCTGCGCGACGAGGGCGTCGCCTACGCAGTGGCTCTCGCGGCTGCGGGTGTCAGCGTCGAGCTCCACCTGTTCCCGGGCACCTACCACGGCTCCTCGAACATCGGCGACGCCCCCGTGACGCGGCGCGAGATGGCCGAGGAGGTCGCGGTGCTCCGCGCCGCCCTCAGCGGCTGAGTCGCTCGAGCACTCGCAGGCCATCGGCGGCGAAGCCGCGGCCGGCGTCGCGCCCCTCGAAGTACGGCGTCACGACGGCGCTCAGCTCGTCGAGCGTGAAGGCGTCCCCGGTGGTGCGGAAGGTCTGCTCGAGCTGGGGTGCCCCTACCAGTCCGATCGTCTTGCCGTAGACGACGAAGACCTGGCCGGTGACGTCCTCGGCGGCGGGTGAGGCAAGGAAGGCGACGAACGTCCCGACCCGCTCCGGGGCCAGCAGGTCGGGAGCGTCAACGGGCGGGGCCTCACCGAACACGGGCGCCGTCATTGCGGTCCGCGCTCGGGGGCAGATGACGTTGGCCTTGACGCCGTACCGCGCGAGGCCGCGGGCGGCCGAGAGGGTCAGTGCGGTGATGCCCGCCTTGGCGGCGGAATAGTTCGGCTGGCCCGCGCCTCCGTAGAGCCCGGCCTCCGAGGAGGTGTTGACGAGTCGTCCGTACACCGGCTCGCCCGTCGACTTCGACCGGGCGCGCCAGTGGGCGCCGGCCGCCCTCGAGACCGACGCGTGCCCCCGGAGGTGCACACGCAGCACCTCGTCCCATGCGGATTCGGTCAGGTTGAAGAGCATCATGTCGCGGAGGACGCCGGCGTTGTTGACCACGATGTCGAGGCGGCCGAAGGCCCTGGTCGCGGCCTCGACCAGCATGTCGCCCGTGGGCCAGTCCCCGATGTCGGCCACGACGGCAACCGCCTCACGTCCGCGCGTACGGACCTCCTCGACCACCTCGTGCGCGCGGTTGCCGACGTCGTTGACTACCACGTTCGCCCCCGCCTCGGCCAGGGCCAGCGCCTCCGCGCGTCCCAACCCGTCTCCAGCGCCGGTGACGACGGCGACGAGACCGGCCAGCGATTCGTTCGACATCGTCGTCCTCAGATCCTCTCCAGCACGGCACCGCTGGCGAGGCCTCCACCGGCGCACACCGACACCAACGCGGTCTGACCGTCGGTCCGCTCGAGCTCGTCGAGCGCGGTCGCGATCAGCCGAAGGCCGCTGGCGCCGATCGGGTGGCCGATGGCGATCGCGCCGCCGTTGACGTTCAAGCGGCCGGGGTCGACGTCGTACACCTGCATGAGCGAGAGCGGGACCGAGGCGAAGGCCTCGTTGACCTCCCAGACGTCGATGTCACCGGGCTTCATGCCGGCGCGGTCGAGCACGTGCGCCGTCGCCTGCACCGGGCCGTCCAGCAGGTAGTACTGGTCGCCCCCCACGAGCCCTTGGGTGCGGATCCGGGCCCGCGGACGAAGCCCCTGGGCCAGCGCGAGCCGTTCGTCCATCACGACGGCCACGCTGGCGCCGTCGGTGATCTGGGACGAGGTCCCGGCGGTGTGGAGACCGCCCCCGCGCACCGGTTTCAGGGCGGCGAGTGCCTCCATGCCGGTCTCGCGGAGCCCCTGGTCGCGCCGCACGACGCGCTCGTCGCCGTCTTCGTCGGTGACCGTCACGGGAATGATCTGCCGGTCGAGGTGGCCGGCGTCCCACGCGTGCGCGGCGCGCTGCTGAGAGCGCAGGCCGAACGCGTCGATGTCCTCACGGCTCAGGCCGCGCAGCTCGGCGATCCGGTCGGCCGCCTCGAACTGGGTAGGTGCCGTGAAGGAGAGGTACGGGGGCCGCGGCCGGCCGGTCGCCTCGGTGATGTTGCCGTACAGGGGCACGCGCGACATGGACTCCACGCCGCAGGCCATGCCGGCCGAGATCACGTCGGCGGCGACCAGGGCGGTGATGAGGTGCAGTGACTGCTGGGCCGAGCTGCACTGCGAGTCGATCGTGGTCGCTCCCGCCGCCGCGGGGAGGCCGGCGTGCAGCCAGGCGTTGCGCGTGACGCTCGCCGACTGCTCGCCCGCCTGCGTGACGCAGCCGCCGATCACCTGCTCCACCAGCGCGGGATCGAGCCCCAGCCTGTCCAGGATCCCACGCTGGGCGCTGGCGAGCAGGATCGCAGGATGCAGCCCGGCGAGGTCGCCTCCGCGCTTGCCGAAAGGGGTGCGCGCTGCGTCGACGACGACCGGAACTCCCATGTCACACCCGCCTTGTCGAGTCTGGGCGCGCTTGACCGGTATGCGAGCCGTCACTAACCTACTTCTTCGTGGAATAGTATTCCACGAAGGTTGCCCGGAGAGACGTCCGGCGTGAGAGCAGGAGGTCGGCGGTGCCGATGTCGGCCGACCGCGCTCCGGTCACGCGAATGCTGAACCCGCGCTCGATCGCGATCGTCGGCGCCAGTCGCGACCCGGACAAGCTCGGCGGCAAGGTCCTGGCCAACCTCAAGGGACGGTTCCCGGGGCCGCTCTTCTGCGTCAACCCCAAGGCCGCGGCCGACGGCGCCGACGCCGCCGGGGTCACGTGGGTGGCCGAGCCGGCCCATGTGCCCGACGGCATTGACGTCGCGGTCCTGGCCGTCCCCGCCGGAGTAGCCGCCGAGCTCCTCGGTCGGGGACCACTTGCGCCCGACCTCGGTGGTGTCGTCGTCCTGGCGGAGGCTGCGGGAAACGCGTCGGAGCGGCGGGCGTTCGAGGCCGTCGTGGCTGCCTATGCCCGGTCGTCGGGAACCCGAGTGCTGGGCCCGAACAGCTCGGGCTTCCGCAACTACGGCGCTGAACTCTTCGCGACCTTCGCAGGTGATGTCGGGCCGGGCTCCCGCCGGCTCGGCACGGGTTCGGGCGGTCCGCGGGTCAGCCTGCTCAGCCAGAGCGGAGCGATGTTGGCCTACCTCGGCGGCACGTTGCTGATGGACCGCGGCGTCGAGCTCGGCTACGTGGTGGACACCGGGAACGAGATCGACGTCGATGCCGCGGAGTGCCTGTCGTTCCTCGTCTCCCAGCGAGCCGAACGCGTCGGGCTGGTGCTCGAGGGGACTCCTGATTGGCGACGCTTCCGGGAATCCGTGGCCGCGGCGCACGCCGCAGGCGTCGACGTGGTGGCGCTCCAGGTCGGGAGGTCGGTGGAGGGCCGCGCCATCAGCGCCTCCCACACAGGCGCCGTCGGCGGCACCGCCGGGGCTTTCCGGACAGTCGTGGAGGCCGCGGGCGCCACCTGCGCTTCCGACGAGAGCGCGTTCCTCGACGCGCTCACGGTGCCCCGCCGCCTGGTCGCCGACCGGCCGAGACGAGTCCTGCTGGGCTCCTTCTCCGGAGGCATGAACGCGCTCATCGTCGACCAGCTCGCCGATCGGGGCCTGCATCTCGCCCGGCTCGACCCGGACAAACCCGAAGGGGCCAACCCCGCGGACTTCGGGCCTGCCGCCCTGCGGGACACGACATCGATCGCCGAGCTGCTGCGCGCCGGCGCCGACCCGGAGATCGGTGCGACGGTCCTCTTCACCGGGCATGTCACGGCGATGGATCGTGTCGGCGCCGAGGTACTGGGCGTCATCGCAGACGGTGCCGCCGCCCTGACCCACCCCGTCGTCGTGATCGGCCGCCGCCCGGCCGGCTGGGATCGCCCCCTGCCGCCCAACTTGGTGATGGTCGAGGAGCCCAGGAGCGCCGTACGGAGCCTCGCGCACGCCTTCGGCCCGCCGCCCGAGGACTCGGGGTCGTCTGCGGCGGACGACGCGACGCCGGCCGATGCGACGCTCGACGTCCTGCCCTGGCCCGAGGCCGAGACCCTCCTGCGTGCGGCGGGACTCGGGGTCCCGCTGACGCGCGTCGTGGCAAACGCCGACGACGCCGCAGCGGCGGCTCGCGCGCTGGGCTGGCCCGTGGTGATGAAGGCGGACGCTCCTGGCCTCCTGCACCGTGCCCGTCTCGGCCTGGTCGCCGTCGGCATCCGGAACGAGCAGGACGCGCGCGACCGCTTCGAGGCGCTCGTCGACGGTGCCCGGAGCGCCGGCCTCCGGGGGGCGACGGTCCTCGTCCAGCAGTACGCCGACGCGGAGACCGAGCTGTTCGTCGGCATCCGCCTCGCCGACGCGTTCGGACCGACGATGATCCTCTCCTACGGCGGGGGTGACGTCGAAGCCGGCCAGCGGCTCCGCATCCAGCTGCCGGTGCCGCTCCCACGCGACGCCGCTCGCCGTGCCCTCTGCCGTCTCGGGGTCGAGTCGCCCGAGGTGGCCGCCAGCGTCGAGCGGCTCGGTGAGCTCGCGGTGGCGATCCCCGACGCCTCGGTCCTGGAGATCAACCCCCTACGGATCTCGGCCGCTCACCCCGGCGGGATGGCCGTCGATTGCGTGATCCTGCGCACCGGAACCCGAGAAGGAGACCGCCATGCCCCATGACCTCGTCACGCTAACCGTCGAGGACGGCGTCGCCTACGTCGAGCTGAACCGTCCTGAGGTGCGCAACGCCCAGAACAAGGCCTTGCTCGTCGACCTAGAAAGGATATTCACGAGGCTGGACGCGGACAACGACGTTCGCGTCGTGGTGATCGGGGGTGCGGGACCGGACTTCTCGGCGGGCCATGACCTCAAGGACGCCCAGTCCCGCTCCGGATTCAGCGTCGAGGAGCGCTTCGAGTACGAGTACCGCCTCTACTTCAACCTCTGCATCCGGCTGCTCAACCTCCGTCAGCCGACTATCGCGCGGGTGCAGGGCAACTGCATCGCGGCCGGCTTCATGATCGCCGCGATGGCCGACCTGATCGTCTGCTCCGACGATGCTGTCTTCTCCGACCCGGTCGTCCACAAGCTCGGCGCGGCGGGCGTCGAGGTGCTCTTCCATCCCTGGGTGCTGCCCGTACGCGTCGCCAAGGAGCTGCTGTTCACGGGCCGCTCGATCGAGGCGAACGAGGCGGCAGCGCTCGGGCTGGCCAACCACGTCGTGCCGCGCCACGAACTCGACGCCGCCACGCGCGAGATCGCGACGCGCATCGCGGCGGCCCCGCCGTTTGCCGTACAGATGGTCAAGCGCTCGATCAACCGGATGCAGGACATCGCCGGCCGCGGTGCTTCCCTCGAAGCCCACTTCGACACTCACATGCTCACCCACTTCACGAACGAGTGGCATGACGTGGTCGGTGATCGGATCAGCGATGCCCTCAAACGCTGACACGGGTGTCGGGCTGCGTTCGCGGCTGCGCGCGTGGCTGGCCGACGAGCTTCCTGGCTTCCTCCGCGACCACGCGGACCTCCTCGACGACCGCGACCGGCTCGGCCTCGCCTGGGAGCAGCACCTCGCCGCGGCGGGTTGGGGCGCGCCGGGTTGGCCGGTCGAGTACGGCGGCATGGGGCTCTCGATCACCGAGCAGGTCGCCTGCTACGAGGAGCTCGCGCGTCAGGGAGCGCCAGACGAGACCAACCGCCCCGGAAAGCGGACCTTCGCGCCGACGCTGATGATGTACGGCACGTCCGAGCAGAAGCAGCGCTACCTGCCCGGACTGCTGTCGGCCACCGAGGTGTGGTGTCAGGGGTTCTCCGAGCCCGAGGCGGGCTCCGATCTCGCGAGCCTGCGGACCGTGGCCCGGCCCGACGGTGATCGCTTTCTGGTCCGCGGCCAGAAGGTCTGGTCGAGCAATGCGGCCTTCGCCGACTTCATGTTCGCCCTCGTCCGCACCGACGAGGCCGCAGAGCGCCACCGCGGGATCAGCCTGGTCATCATCGACATGCACGCACAGGGGGTCGAGGTCCGACCCATCCGGAAGATCACGGGCGACAGCGGCTTCTGCGAGGTCTTCCTCGACGATGTCACCATCCAGCTCACCGATGTGGTCGGTCCCCTCAACGAGGGTTGGCGCGTGGCGCATGCCGCGCTCACGCACGAGCGCGTCATCAACATGGTGCCGCGGGTCGTCGCGATGCTGCGCGAGACCGAGGAGGCGCGAGAGCTGGCCGAAGGCTGCGGGGATCCCGCACTTGCTGCGACAGCTGCACGCGAGCAGGCGATGGCCGCCGTGCTCCGGGCGCTCTGCTACCGCGCCGTCTCGGTGCCGCCCACCGAGGGCGCGCTCCAGGGGTCCTACCTCAAGCTCGCCTGGAGCGAGGCCCACCAGCGTTTCCTCAGGACGATGGCCGACCACTGCACCGCCCTTCACGTTCGTGGCGCGATCGACTCCGTAGTGCTGGAGCGCTGGCGCGGCGCCTACCTCGAGTCGCGCGCCGAGACGATCTACGCCGGCACGTCCGAGGTCCAGCGCACGGTCATCACCCGCTCCCTCATGAGGACGACGTCCTCGTGACGGGCGTGTGGGCCTGGGACGCGCTCGACAGCGAGGAGCGCGTCGCCCTGCGGTGCTCGGTCGGCGCTGTCGCGGACGAGCTCTGGGGTCCGCTCGAGCGGGCCGACCGTCCGACCGAGGTGGTTGCTCGCCTCCGGGATCGGCTCGGGGCGCTGGACGTGCCGCTCCTCCTGACGCCGGAGAGCGAGGGTGGCGTCGGTGGCGACCTCGCCGACGTCGCGGCTCTTGCCGCCGAGATCGGCAGGCGGCTGCTGCCCTTCTCGGCCGCGGAGCTCGTGGGCACGACCGATCCGCAGGTCCGGGCGATGCTCGACCTCTTCGAGATGGCGGGTGCGCTGGGCGGCCTGGTCGGGGCGACGCGGCGCTACCTGAGTCAGCGGGTCCAGTTCGGCCGGCCGCTCCTGGAGTTCCAGGTGCTGCAGCACCGGCTGGCCGACGTCAGTGTCCGCCAGCACCTCATCGAGACCGCGGCGCTCGGGGGGCTGCGCTGGCTCGCCTCGCCAGAGGCCGACGGCGCCGTCGATCCCCGGGCGGTGCTCGCGTTGCTGTGCTCGACCTACCAGGACGCCGTCGAGGAGGCGCTGCAGCTGCACGGCGCCATCGGGTTCACGTGGGAGGCCGGCTTTCATCGCTACCTCGACCACGCCATGAGGATCGCGGCGGGCGCAGCCTGACCGCTCAGGTCAGCGGCCGGTGCCCGACGACGCCGGCCCGGACCAGCTGCCGATAGTCCTCGTCGGCGGCGCCCAGCAGGCCGGTGATCAACTCCCGGTTGTGCTCCCCGAACAGCGGCGCCGGGGTCCGGTTCCAACGTCGTATCGACGAGAACCGGAAGGGAGGGCGCGGCACGGACAGCTCGCCGGCCAGAGGGTGTGCGACCGGCTCGAAGAAACCTCGCTCGACGTGGCGTGGATGCCCGCTGGTGCGCCGCGGATCACGGGCGTGCGCCGCGGGTATCCCGGCACCCACGAGCAGGTCCGCCGTCGCCGCGACGTCGCGGTCGCGCAGCCAGGCGGCGAGCTCCCGGTCGATGAGGTCATGGTCGGCGATCCGCCCCGCCCGGTGAGCAAGGGCGGGGTCGCTCGCCCAGGTCGGATGCCCGAGCAGGGCCACGAGCCCTGCCCACTGCTCGTCGGTCGCGACGGCGATCGCCAGCCATTCCTCGGCGGCGCCGCACCGATAGAGGCCCTGCGGCGCGGCGTCCGGTCCGCGGTTTCCGTTCCGTGACAGCCGTACCTGGTACGCCGAGAAGCAGACAGTGACCTCCGCGGCGACGTTGAGCGCGGCCTCCGCCATGCAGGCCTCGACGAACGAGCCCCCGCCGGTCCGGTCGCGGTGCCACAGCGCGACGAGCAGGGCGAAGGTCGCATGGGAGCCGGCGTTGGGATCGCAGGGGCCGAGCGGGATGCGGGGCTGCTGGTCGGGATAGCCCGTCATCCAGGCCATCCCCGTCATCTGCTCCATCGTCTGGGCGAAGCCGACGTTGTCGCGCCACGGCCCGTCCAGCCCGAAGGCGGGCATCCGGATCAGGCTGGCACGGGGATTGAGCGAACGGATCAGGTCCCAGGTCAGTCCGAAGCCGTCGAAGACGCGGGGCGAGAAGTTCTCGACGACCAGGTCCACCGAACCGATCAGCCGCTCGACATGCCCGCGCGCCCGCGGATCGCCCAGGCTCAGCGTCAGGTCGCGCTTGTTGGTGTTGGTGGCCAGGTAGAGGTGCGAGCGCTCCCAGAAGCGCTCGCTCGGCTGCGCGACCATGCGGGCGCCGTCCGGATGGCTGACCGACTCGAGGTGGATCACGTCGGCGCCGAGCGAGGCGAGCAACTGGGTCGACGAGGGCCCGGCCCACCAGGCGGTCGCATCGAGCACCCGGAGATCGCTGAGTGGCAGCGCGTCGGCCTCGCCCGGATGCAGTGGTGGTGGGACCGGCACACCGGCCCTGGGGCTGTGCTCGCCCAGCCGCGGCGCCCGTCCCCGCGGATACGGCCGTTCGCCGTTAAGGCGATAGGGCGGGTAGGGCTGTTCGAAGGCGAGGTCGGGGGCGGGCCCGAGCGCCTCCCGGCCACGGAAGTGCTCGTGAGCGAGGATGCCGGGCCCGTCGAGCACCGGCGCCACTGGGACACGGAGGAGGGTCGCCTGCTCCACCAGGTCGGCGGTCGTGCGGGTCGTGGTCACCTCCCGCACGATCCGGTCGAACTCCTCGGCGTTCTCACGCCGGGCGTTGGCGGTGGTGAAGCGCTCGTCGTCGAGCAGGTCCGCCCGCCCCAGGAGGACGAGGAAGGCGTCGAGCTGCGGCCGCGTGTTGGTGTTGAAGCCCACCCAGCCGTCGAGGGTCGGCTCGATCGAGGGACGCTCCACCAGGCGTGCCAACCCCGCGAGGGGCTGCCCCGAAAGCCTCTGCGACAGGTCGCGGAAGTTGGTGTACGTCAACGTGATGGTCTCCATCAGCGAGACGTCGACGTGCTCGCCACGTCCGGTCCTGCGCGCGTGCCGGGCCGCCGCCAGCGCGCCGACGGCGCCGTATGCGCCTGCGATGTACTCGGAGAGTCGTGCGCCGACCTGGACCGGCGGCTCGGCGTCGAGCCCGCGGCCCAGGATCCCGCCGCCCTCGGCCTGCACGGTGAACTCGGTGGCAGGCCTCGTCTCCCACGCTCCGCCGCGACCGTACGGCGTGATCGAGACGACGACGAGCCGGGGATTCGCGGCCCGGAGCGCTGCGATGTCGACGCGTGCGGGGGTGTTTCCCTCGATGACGACGTCGGCTCGCGCCGCCACCTCGACCACGTCCGTCCCGGACAGAACCGTGGATCGCTTCGCGGCGTTGAGATAGCGGAAGAGGGCGCTGTCGCCGTCGCCCTGATCTTCCCCGTGCACAGCTCGTCCGCGGAGGTGGTCGCCGAGCGCGGTCTCGATCTTGAGCACGTCGGCGCCCGCGTCGACGAAGAGCTTGCCGCAGTACGGTCCCGCGATGCCCTCGGCGATCTCCACGACCCGTAGGTCCGAGAGGAAATCCAAGCCGCACATCTCCTTCTTGGCGTCCTCGTCGTGATACGGTCCCCACTCTTCCATCTTGTGGATAGGGTGTCCACGTCCTCGCCGACCTGTCAGCAGCGGTCGGAGGCGCGGCGGTCGAAGGAGTCGAGGTGCTCAAGCGGATCGGGATCATCAAGCGACCCGAGGGCATGACTCACGAAGCGTTCTGCAAGCACTGGCTCGAGGTGCATGGCCCGATCGCGCTGCGCATCCCCGGCCTGCTCGCCTACCGCCTGAACTTCGTGGAGAAGTGGGTCGGCGAGAACACCCAGGACTGGGACGGGTTCGCCGAGCTCTGGTTCGAGGACGAGGACGCAATGGCGCGCGGTTTCGCGGCGCTGGCCGACGAGATCGAGGCGGATCGAGGGCACTTCATCGGAGCGATCACCGTGGGCGTCGTGAAGGAGCACATCCTCCGCGAGCCCGTGGCGAACGCGTGAGACGCGCGGGCGAGGAGGAAGGGAAGGCCGTGGCCACTGACGACGCAGAGCGAGGTGCGATGCAGCACCCCCGGCTCGCCGAGCCGTTCATCCTGAACGGGCACACGCTGAAGAACCGAATGGTCTGGACCGCCCATGACACCAACATGGCGGACAGGTCCCACCACGTCAGCCCCGAGCAGGCCGACTACTTCGTTGCCCGCGCCGCCGGCGGCGTCGGGTTCATCGTCATGGAGGCCTCGAGCGTCCACCCCACCGCCGAGATCCACGGAACATCGGTGCACGCGTACGACGCAGGCGTGGTGCCCGGCTATCGCGATCTGGCCGCCCGCATCCACGAGCACGGCACGGCCATCGTCGTGCAGCTCGCGCACCAGGGCGTGCACATGAACTTCCACAAGAACTGGACCTACGGCTGGGCCCCGTCCCTGGTGCCCTCGGTCGTCGAGCGCGAGATCCCGCACATCCTGACCGCGGCCGAGATCGCCGAGCTCGTGGACGCCTATGCCGCCAGCGCCGCCAACGCCGTCGCCGGCGACCTCGACGGCGTCGAGGTCAGCGCCTCGCACTCCTACCTGCCCGCGCAGTTCCTCTCGCCCTACTACAACCGCCGCACCGACGAGTACGGCGGCAGCCTCGAGGGCCGTTTCCGCTTCCTGCGCGAGGTGCTGACCGCCGTACGCGCGGCCATCGGCCTGGACAAGATCCTCGGCCTGAGGATCAGTGGCGACGAGCTGACGAGCTTCGGCATGCACGTCGAGGACTCCATCGCCATCTCGAAGCTGGTCGAGGAGAGCGGACTCGTCGACTACCTCAGCGTCAGTGCCGGGAGCATGCACACCCGTCACATGATCGTGCCGCCGATGGCCGCGCCGCAGGGCTACCAGTTGCCCTTCGCCAGCCAGATCAAGCACGCCATCGGCCTGCCGGTCATCGTGATCGGGCGCATCACGCATCCCGACATGGCCGAGCAGGTGCTCGAGGCCGGCAACGCCGACCTCATCGCGATGACGCGAGCCCAGATCGCCGAGCCCGAGTTCGCCAACAAGGTCCTCACCGGACGGACCGACCAGATCCGGCCGTGCATCGGCTGCAACCAGGGCTGCCGCGAGCGCTTCTTCCTGGGCAAGTCCATCACCTGCACCACCAACCCGCTGAGCGGGCGGGAACTCAGGAGCAGGTCGTGGTTGCCCGCGCCCGCGCATCGGACCGCGATCGTGGTGGGCGGCGGCCCCGCCGGGCTGCAGGCGGCGGTGGCACTCGCCGAGCACGGCGCCTCCGTCGACCTCTACGAGGCCACGGACCGCCTCGGTGGTCAGGTGCTGCGGGCGGCACAGCTCCCTGCCCGTTCCGAGATCGCCCTGATCGTCGACTTCCTCGCGGCCGAGTGCCGGCGGCTCGGCGTACGCATCCACTTCGACGAGACCTGGGACACCACGCGGCTGGTGGGTACCGGGCCCCACGTCCTGGCGCTGGCGACCGGCTCGAGCCCGCGGTCGTACCCGTTCGCGGAGTACCCCGGCGAGACGATCCCTGGCATCGAGCCGGCACGCGCCTGGAACGTGTGGGACGCGGTGGCCCTGAAGCCATCGGGCTCCCGCATCCTCGTGGTCGACGAGCGCGGACGCTACGAGGGCCTTGGCGTCGCCGAGCTGCTCCGACAGGACGGCCGGGAGGTGACCGTCGTCTCGACCATGGACACCGTGGGCGATCGGATCCGCGCCACGGGCGACCTGCCCATGATCATGGGCAGGCTGTTGCAATCGGGCGTCGACGTCATCGGGTCGCACGCGATCGCCTCGATCGACGGTACATCGGTCACGCTGCGCAACATGTACGCCCCTCAGCGCAGGCGGCTGATCGAGGGCATCGACGACATCGTCTTCGTCTGCGGGAACCAGGTGATCGACGTACCGGGTCTCGAGCCCGGTGCCGCTCCGCCGTCGCAGCTCGCCACCACCCGCATCGTGCGTGTCGGTGACTGCCAGGCACCGCGCGGTCTTGACGAGGCGATCTACGAGGGGCTCCGGGTGACCTACCTCCCGGAGCCGGTCACGAAAGTGGAGAGGGCTGGAGTCGCATGATGTGGCACGAAGTGGAGCGCCTGCAGGCCGAGGTCTTCTCCGCGCTCCCCGACAAGTTCCGAGGGGTCCGCGAGCCGACCACCTGGGTCGTCGTCCAACGAGGGGGCAAGCACGCGGACTGCGTGCTCGAGGGCCCGTCGTTCGACAAGGACGGCAATCTGTACGTCTCGGACATTCCCTGGGGCCGGATCTTCCGGATCGATCCCCAGGGCCAGTGGGACCTCGTGGTCGAGTACGACGGCGAGCCCAACGGCATGGCGGTGCGCCCGGACGGCAGGCTGCTCGTGGCGGACATGAAGAACGGACTCATGCTGCTCGATCCGGGCACTGGCCAGATCACCGAGCTACTCGGTCGTGCCGAGATCGAGGGGTTCAAAGGCCTCAGCGACGTCATCTACGCGAGCAATGGCGACCTCTACTTCACCGACCAGGGTCTCACCGGCATGCACGACCCGACGGGCCGCCTGTTCCGACTCTCGGCCGACGGCAAGCTGCACAAGCTCATCTCGAACATCCCGAGCCCGAACGGCGTGGTCCTCGACGCGGCGGAGCAGACGGCGTACGTCGCGGTGACGCGGGCGAACCAGGTGTGGCGGGTTCCGCTGCTTCCGAGCGGCGACGTCACGAAGGTCGGCATCCACGTGCAGCTCTCCGGGGGACATGGCCCGGACGGCATGGCGCACGACATCGAGGGCAACCTCGCGGTGGCGCACGCCGGCGGCGGCCGAGCGTTCATCTTCACCGGTCACGGCGACCCGCTGGCGATCGTCCACGTTCCGCAGGGCATCACCGTCACGAGCGTGGCGTTCCACCCGACCGAGGGGGGCCTGTTCCTCACCGAAGCCGAGTCCGGCTCGGTGCTGCGAGCGCCCTGGAAACACCGCGCCCTGCCGCTCTACTCCCACCAGTAGCTGGAGGGAACACCACGTATCTCTTCATCGGCGCAGGCGGCATCGGCGCCTCGGTCGCGGCTCGGTTGTCCCTGCACGTTCCCGTGACGGTGGCCGACGGTTGGTCCGAGCATGTGACCGCGATCCGCGAGTCCGGCCTCACCCTGAGCCTGCCGGATGGGAGCGTGATCGGAGCCGTGCACGCACGCCGTTTCGACGATCTCAGGGTCGGCGGTGCGCTAGCGGGTGTCGACGCGGTCTTCCTCGCGGTGAAGTCCTACGACACGGAGCGCGTCCTCACCTGGCTCCTGCCGCTCCTGGGGGCGAGCGTGCCGATCGTCTCGCTGCAGAACGGACTCAACGAGCGCCGGATCGCGGAGTTGGCCGGCGATAAACGCACGGTCGGGGCGGTCGTGATGTTCGACGGGATCATCCTCGAGCCCGGGCACGCAATGACCCGGCACCCTGCCGCCGCCCTCACCATCGGCGCATGGCCCTCGGGGTCGAGCGATCAGGTCGCGCGTCTGGCCGCCGTGCTGGGAGCGGCTCTGCCCGTGGTCGTCAGTGACGACATCCGGTCCGACCTCTGGGGCAAGCTGATCGTGAACTGCATGGTCAACGCGCCAGCAGCCGCGTCGGGTCTCGACCTCCAGCACCTCGTCCTCAGCGAGCCTGGCCGTCGTGCCTGCGCCGAGACAGCGCGGGAGGCCGCTGCAGTCGCGTCCGCGGCCGGCGCCGTGCTCGCGCCGACCTGGCTGCACGGCGTCTCGCCGGAGGAGCTCCGGGGACCCAGGGGCATCGCGCTGCTGGAGGCGGCGCTGTTGGCCGATTTCGGCGAGTCCGACATGCGCCCCTCGATGCTCACCGACGTCGAGCGCCGGCGTGCCACGGAGATCGACGCGCTGAACGGTGTCGTCGTCGCGGAGGCGCGCCGGCTGGGCATCGCCGTGCCGTGGAACGAGCACTTCGTGGACGTCATCAGCCGCATCGACCAGCGCGAGGCGGAGCCCGACGAGAGGTGGCTGGTCCCGTGACCGGCGAACGAGTGGCGCTGGTGACCGGTGGGACCTCCGGCATAGGTCAAGGCGTCGCCCGGGGACTGGTCGAGGAGGGCTGGCGAGTGGTCGTGACGTCGCGTCGGAGCGGCGAGGGTGCGCCGGGAGGCACCCGGTACGTCGCCGCCGACGTGTCCGACCGTGACGCGGTGGCCCACCTCATCGACGTCATCCGCGAGGACGTGGGCCGCCTGGACCTGGTCGTCAACAACGCCGGCGTCGGCCCGCAGATCCCCCATGCCGACCTCGACGCCGCGACACCCGAGCTGTGGCAGGAGATCCTCGGCGTCAACCTTCTCGGTCCGTGGCACGTCGTCGTGTCTGCCCGCCGCCTGCTCGAGCAGTCAGGTCGTGGGCACGTCGTCAACATTGCATCGATCGCCGCCGTCTCCGCGCGCGGGAGCTCGATCCCCTACTCCGTGAGCAAGGCCGGCCTGGCTCACCTCACGCGCCTCCTGGCCCGGTCGCTGGCGCCCACCATCCGCGTGAACGCGATCGCACCGGGCTGGATCGACTCGCCCCGCAACGCCGCGTGGCCCGGGCGGGACACGACCCTCGAGCAGATTCCGCTGAGGGTTCACGGCCGGCCTGCCGACGTCGCCGACGCCGTCCTCGGACTCGACCGGATGGGCTACGTCACCGGAGAGCTCATCTGCGTCGACGGCGGCCTGCATCTCGGCTAGTCCGCGATCGCCGAGTCCTCAACGGCGGAGCCACTCCGGCCGGATGCTCCCGTCGATCCGCAGGTCGAGTAGCGTCGGAACCGTGATCGTGGTGGACAGCGCCGCCTCCAGCTCGTCCAGGGTCGTCACCCGAACGGCTCGGATCCCGAATCCTGAGACGACCTGCTGCAGCGTCGGTCCGTCCGCATAGTCGGCCGGATCGGTCGGCGCCTGCAGTCCTCGCAGGAGAAGCGCCTCGATCCCGAGGCACTCGTCGTTCAGGACGACGAAGAGGATCGGCAGCCGGTAGCGGGCCACGGTGTCCAGATCGGCGATGCCCATCATGAAGCCGCCGTCGCCGGCAACGGCCACCACCGTGCGATCGGGGCGAGCGAACGCCACGCCCGCGGCGAGGGCCGTCGACACGCCGATGGCTCCGAAGTCCATCCCGAAGACGAAGTCGTCGGGGTGCTGTACGTCGAGATAGGTGCACGGCCAGCCCACGCAGCTGCCACCTTCGACGACCAGCACCCGATCGGGCGGGAGCAGACGGCCCAGCGCAAGCATCGCCGCCTTCGGGTGCAGCAGGCCGGACGCCGCGCCGGGGGAGGTCTCGGGCTCGGGCCTCGGCCACCACGCAGTGCGAGCGCCGGACCCGACGCCGACGCCGGCGGACAGGCGGGCCGCGGTCAGCCGGCCGTCGGCCAGGACCCGCCGGAGCCGCGGGGCGACGGATGGGGAGCGCCGGAGCGGATCCGGATCCGGGTCGACGGCGACGATCTGCGCATCTCCGAAGGCGGCGCCGTGGTCGACCGTGTAACGGTTGAGCCCGGCGCCGAAGGCCAGCACCAGGTCGGCCTGCGCCGTGACTCGCTTGGTGGCCTCGGTGGCGAATCCGCCCACCACGCCGAGCGCCGACGGCGCACCGGTGAAGAGGCCCTTCGCCTGCACCGTGGTGAGGAGCGGAGCGCCGAGTCGTTCCGCGAGACCGATCAACTCCTCGCGCGCCTGGATGCCGCCGGCGCCCGCGAGGACAAGTGGCCGCACGCTGCGCTCGACCAGGGTGAGGAGGTCGGTCAGCTCGCGGTCGTCGAGCGGCGGCGCATCCTCGGCGCCGGGCGCCCCGCCCTCCGGCCGAAGCTCGGCGTCGAGAATTCGGCCGGCCGGTGTCACGCCCAGGACGACGGTCTCTCCCGCGGCCGCGCGCGCCACCGCGACCTCGGCGGCTCCTGGTGTACGTCCGTCGGCCCGGACCACCGAGACGCCGGCCGCCGACAGCATCGCCGACTGGTCGATCCACTGGAGATGCTCCGAGCGCTGGCCGTCGTCGAGGTCCCCGACCACGACCAGGAGCGGAGTCCGATGCCGACTGGCCGTCGCGAGGGCCGTCACGGCGTTGGCCAGCCCTGGGCCTTGGGTCAGGGTGGCTACCGCGACAGTGCGTCGCATCCGAGCGAATCCGTCGGCCATCGACACCGCGCCGGCCTCGTGCCGGGCGCGCACGTAGACGGGCGCGTCCGGCCGCAGACGGGAGGCCTCGTCGACGACACGAACGAAGCCGACGTTGCCGTCTCCGACGACGCCGAACACCCGCTCGACGCCGAGGGTGATCAGACGATCGAGGAGCGCGCGAAACACCCCGTCAGTAGCATCCGCCACGCGTCAGCCCGCAGCCGGCACGGAGCGATGCTTCGCGACGAGTCCCCTCAGCTCCTGCAGCGCCGACGCGAGCAGCGCATCGTCGACCTGCGCCGCCAACTCCTCGGCTCGGGCCTCCGTCAGCATGGCGCGAAGGTTCGCTCCGATCGCGGCCATCGCCCACTCCATCATGTCGCCGTTGGCAGCGCGGTCGTAGACGACCAAGTGGTTGAGCTTCCCGGGGTCGAGGTAGTGGTAGTGCGGATCGTCGTCCAGGTCGTCGAACCGCAGCCGCTCGGTGCGCTTCGCCGCGTCGAACACGTGGATCGACAGGCCGCTCTCGACGAGCTCGACCTGCCTGACGACGGTGGTTCCGTCGGGAGCAATGGTCTCGACCTGCGTGTCCTGATCGAGCGAGCGGTACTCGAGGCCGAGCTCGACCGCTCCGGCGCTTACGTAGGCCGTGCTGTCCGCGTCGTGCGGTATCGGGACGATGTGGCTGAAGTCGTACCCCAGCTCGAAGTTGCGGCTACCCGCCTCCATGATCAACTTCCCTTCTCCCGCTCGAGCATCCCCGAGCGGGTTCCTGGCCAGTGCGCGCCTCGGTGGCTCGCACGTGTGCGTTCGGGCCGGCAGCGCCCACCAGGACGGTGCCGTTCTCGATCAGCTCGACGACCTGCGGCTCGTCGAGGCCCAGCTCGGCGAGCACGACTGCGGTGTGCTCGCCGAGTCTCGGTGGGCCGGCGTGCTGGACGACCCTGCGTCCCCCCACGTGCAGCGGCCAGTTGAGGAAGATTCGCCCGTCGAGTGCGCCGACGACGGGGAATCGTGTCGTGATGCCCGTGTTGCCCTCCTCGAGCCGTCCGGGCAGCGCGTGGGCGGAGATCACGTCGGCGACCCGAGGCTGTGCGCCCGGTGCATCGACCCGTGCCTGCCACCCCGAGGCGTCGTCGCCCGTCACGCTCTCGGCCGCGAGGTCAGCGCCCTCGTTGCCGAGCCGGGTCGTCGAGATGCCGCGATCGGCGGAGTCGAGCAGCTGCTCGGCGGCGAGATAGAGCATGACGTCCGAGGTCGCGACCTCGAGGTCGTACCCCACGCCCGTCCGAGCGGCTCGGCGCATCGCGGCGAGAACCGCGACCGCGGCGTGCAGGCCCGCGATGGGGTCGGACTGGCCGCCGGGGATGTTCGGCGGGCCCTCGGGGAAGCCGGTGACCTCGGCGAGCCCCCCGATCTCCTCGAAGGTGGCGGCCCACCCGACGTAGTCGCGCCACGGGCCGTCGGTCCCATAGGCGGGCATCCTCATCAGCGAGATCCGAGGGTTGCGCTCGGACAGCGCCGCGTGGTCGAGGCCGAACTGCTCGATCACCCGGGGTGAGAAGTTCTCGATGACGACCTCGGCGTCCTCCGCGAGCCGGAGCAGGAGCTCGCGACCTTCGGGCCGGGTCAGGTCGAGCGCGATACCCCGCTTATTCAGGTTGGTGGCCTGCCAGGCGGCACCGGACTCGTACCAGAGCTCGCCGTCGTCGGGGGAGACGCCGAAGTAGCGGAAGCCATCGGGCCGGCGCGGCCCCTCGACCTTCACCACATCCGCGCCGAGGGCACCGAGCAGGCAGGTGAGATAGGGCGCCGCCCAGAAGCTGCCGAGGTCGAGCACGCGACGTCCGGCGAACGGAAGGTCCGGCAGTTCCGACGGCGGCGAGGATGGACGCGAGCCCCCGGTCGCTCGTCCGTGCACGCGAAAGGGTGGGCGTGGGCTGGGCAGACTGCGCCCGTCGATCTGCGTCGAAGCGATCGATCCGCGTTCCACCCAGTGCTCGAAGCCGGGCATCGTCGCCCCGGTGCCCACGGGCGCCGACGGGATGCGTAACGCCTGGCACAGGGAGACGATCTCGGTAGCCGGCTGATCGAGGAACCACTCCGGGATCTGCTTCCGGAACTCGGCCAGGGCGGCCTCCGAGGCCTTGATCTCGGGCAGTCGGGACATGTGCTCCTCGAGACCGAGGAGCGTGCAGAGGTCCTCCCAGTGCTGACCAGTCAGGCAGTTGATGCCGGCCCAGCCGTCGGAGCAGCGCACGATGCCGGGAGGGCCGGCATCCAGCAGCGGGTTCGTCTGCGGGCCGCGGTAGAACCGGCTGAGGGGGAGGGTGTTGTACAGGGCCTCCAGCCCGCACAGCTCGACGGTGGGGGCCGCGGTGGTCTCGACCCCGGCGAGCGCCACGAGAGCGCCCACCGCCACGTATGCGCCGATCGAGAAGTCCGCCAGTCGACCGCCTACGCGCACCGGTTGCGGCACCGGCCCGCGCCGGTAGATCCAGCCGGCCTCGGCCTGAAGGAGCAACTCCGGGGTGGGAGGCGAGCCGACAGCCGACGTGGGCCTGTCGCGGACGTGGAGCTGCGGGACCGCCAGGGCCTCGATCGCGGCGAGGTCCTCGGCGGCATGGGCGGCGTGGAGATCCAGCAGCACCACCGACGCGGACCGGGTCAGTTCCGCTATCGCCGACGAGCGCGCATCGCCGCCAGGGGGAAGCGCCACCATGCGCTTGCCCTGATCGAGGAACGAGTCGAGGAGCACACGGCGCGAGCTGCGGGCCGGCGCGGAGCGAGACGGCACGACCACGTCGGCGCCGAGATCGGCCAGGAGCCGGCCGCCGTACGCCATGCGCGGGCCATCACCGAGCTGGATGACCGTGACGTCGGACAGGAGATCGTCCGGTCGCGGGGCGGCCTCCGTCATGGTCGATCCGTGTCCGCCGTCAGGATCATCGCGCTGGTCGGCACCCCGGTCCCTGAGGTGACGAGTGCCGTCTCCACCGACGCCACCTGGTTGACGGACTCCCCGCGGACCTGCCGCGCCGCTTCCGCGATGCCGTTCATGCCGTGGATGTAGGCCTCGCCCAGCTGACCGCCGTTGGGATTGGTCGGAAGCGATCCGTCACGGCCGAGATGTCCGTCCGCCACGAACGCCGCCGCCTCGCCCGGAGCGCAGAAGCCCAGCGCCTCGAGCTGCATGAGCACCATCGGAGTGAAGTGGTCGTAGACGACGGCGACGTCCACGTCCGACCGCGAGCGGCCCGACTCGCGCCACAGCTGGCCGCCCAGCATCTCGACCTCCGGCAGGCGGGTCAGGTCGTCGCGCAAGTAGTAGCCGGTCATGCGCTCCTGTCCGGGGGCGGAGATCTGCCCGACGGACGACACCACGACCGGCGGCTTGCGCAGGTCGCGAGCCCGCTCGAGCGAGGTCACGACGAAGGCCACCCCGCCGTCGCTCTCGAGGCAGCAGTCGAGGAGCCGGAGCGGCTCCGCGATCCACCGGGAGGCCTGGTGCTCCTCGAGGGTGAGCGGGCGCTCGAAGAACCTGGCTGCAGGGTTGGTGGCCGCCCACTGACGCATCGCCACGGTGACGCGGCCGAAGTCGGCGCTGGTGGCGCCGTACTTCGCCATGTAGCGCCGTGCATACATGCCGACCCACGAGCCGGCCGACAGATGACCGTACGGACGATGCCAGCCGAGATGAACCATCTCGGCCGTCGGCGCATTGCCCTCCTGGGGGCCGATCCCGAACCGGCGGCCGGAGCGCTCGTTGAAGGCCCGGTAGCAGACGACGGTCGAGGCCGCGCCGCTCTTCACCGCCATGACGGCCTGGGCGATCGTGCCGCAGGCCGCACCCCCGCCGTGCGGGACCCGGTTGAAGAACGTCAGGGGGCCGGTGCCCATGTTGCGGGCGATCTCCCACTCCGGACTCGTGTCCAGGGTGTAGGTGACCATCCCGTCGACGTCCTCCGGAGACACGCCGGCGTCCTCGAGCGCGGCCAGGATCGCCTCCAGGGCGAGTTGGAGCTCGCTGCGGCCAGAGTCGCTGGAGAAGTCGGTGGCACCTACGCCGGCGATGGCCGTGCTCGCGCCGATCATGCCGACACCGCCGTGAGGTCGGCCTCGCCGGTGACGTGGGCTCCCTTGGAGTTCTCGCCCCGGAAGGAGACCGTGATGTTGCCCGTGGACTCGTCGTGCGCGGTCACCTGGCCCCTGAGCGTCATGGTGTCGCCGGGGAGGTTCGGCACCCCGAGCCGGATCTTCAGCCGCTTCAGGACGCTCCCCGGGCCGGCCCAGTCGGTCAGGTAGCGGCCCACCAGGCCGTTGGTCGTGAGGATGTTCATGAACACGTCGGGCATGCCGTGGTCGACGGCGAAGTCGCGGTCGTGATGACCCGGATACAGGTCCTGGGAGGCGAGGGCGGCCTCCACGATCAGCGTCGTCGTCACCGGGATGCGGACGGATGGGAGCTCCGCGCCGACGCTGAGCGTCGGCGCGGTTGCGCTTGCAGGGCTCGTGTTCATGATCGGCTCCTGTCAGAACTGAGGGTCCCCGAGGTGCAGAGGGCGGCACCGAGGGTGTCCAGGTGGGCGGCTGCCGATCCGAAGGAGAGCTGCGCGCGTTTGGAGGCGAGGAAGTAGCGGTGCAGCGGATACGTGATGTCGACACCCACCCCGCCGTGCAGGTGCTGGGCGGCCGCGAGGACCCTGGCGCCAGCCGCCCGCCCGAAGGCGTTGGCCACCGCCACGTCGACCGCGCCCGACGGCTCGCCCGCGTCGACGGCCTGGGCGGCGGCCCAGGTCGTCGCCCACATGGCGTCGGCGTCCATGTAGGCGTCGGCAGCTCGCATGGCCACCGCCTGGAATGCGCCCAACGGTCGTCCGAACTGCTCGCGCTCTCGGAGGTGAGCGGCTGTGAGCTCCACCGCGGAGCGGGCGACGCCGGCGTGATAGGCGCAGATGGCGAGCGTGATGCGTGTGGTCACCCAGTCGAGCAGCCCTTCTCCCGACAGCGGAGGAAGCATGGCGCGTGCTGCGTCCAGCCGGACGGTCGCCGCACGGCGGCCGTCGCTCATGTCGACCGACTCGTAGGTGAGCGCCGGGTCCGTCGGGTCCAGTAGCACCAGGCAGACGTCACCGCTGGACCCGACGGCGGACACGACGAGATGGGTGGCGCGCTCCGGAACCTCGGCGTAGGTCTTGGTTCCGTCGACCCGCCACCCTCCGTCCGCCGGGGCGACCGTGACAGTGGGAGCGCCCCACCGACCAGTGGGCCCCTCGAGCAGGGCGGCACCGCTTCGGACCTGGCCGGTGGCGATCCCGTTCAGCAACTCGTTCCCGGCCTTGCCGCCGAAGTGGCTCCACGGGAGACCCAAGGCACAGACGGTCGGCCACAGCGGCTCCGTGGCCAGGTGCCTGCCGGCGTGGAGCATCACCAGGCAGAAGTCGGCCAGCCCGCGGTCACTCCCGCCGGCGGCCTCGGGCAGGCTGAGGCCCAGCAGCCCACTACCTGCCAGCGATTCCCAGGATGCTTCGGCGCCCTCGCTCCCGGCCGCCAGCACGCGGCTCGCCAGCGAGTCGATCTCGTCCTGGTCGGGGGTGAGACCCGTCATGCTCGGTTCGTTCCTGACGGAACGGTGTGGAAGCGAGGCAGCGTGAGGTCCTTGTCGACGGCGTCGAACTGCAGCTCCACGGGCATGCCGACCTGGACGTCGGCTGGGTCGACGTCCACGATGTTGGTGATGGTCCGCACGCCCTCGGTCAGATCGACGAGGGCGACGACGTACGGCATCTCCAGGCCTTCGACCTTCGGGTAGTGCGGCACGGTGAAACTGTGGACGGTGCCCTCGCCGCTCGCGAGGATCCAGCCCCACTGAGTGGATCGACAGTGCGGGCACATCGGGCCGGGGGGATTGCGCAGCGAGCCGCACGAGGAGCACTTCTGGATCCGGAATTCGCCGAGCTGCGTCCCCTCCCAGAAGAACGCGTTGTCGCGGTTGATCGCGGGCCGGAGCTGCTCGCCGCGCCGGGGGAGGCGCGCGGGCGCGGCGCTCTCGGAGGCCCGGAACTTCAGCACGCGATAGGTCATCTCCGCGACGGTCTCGCCGGCCTGGTCGGTGTAGTCGTGGTTGAACGTGATGAAGTGACCCTCACCCAACGAGGTCGTCTTGAGCGGCGAGATGTCGGCCACCGTGACGACGCACCGCAGGAGATCGCCCTCGTTCAGGCGGCGGACGTAGCGCTGCTCGCAGTCGGTGGCGACGATGGAGACGAAGCCCGCGTCGTCACACACCTGGAGCAGCTCGGCACGCACGTCCTGCCCCTCGGCCGCCGGGGTCGCCACCCGCTTGCACCACGCCTGGAGCATGGCCGGAGGGGCGACCACGCCATCGGCCCCGAGGTAGCGATCGACGTCGTCCCCGAGCGCGTGGCACCAGGCGCGCACCATCGGGGCGTTGACCGGGTCGGCAGCGACGACGTCCTCGCACACCTTGCCGAGGAACGGGCTGAGAGACGTAAGCAGGTCGGAGCTCATCCAGGGGGTCCTTTCCGTACGTGTCGACTCGACGCCGTCAGAGCGCGCGGGGCAGATCGAGGCCGGAGCTGGCGATGATCTGTCGCTGGATCTCGTTGGTTCCCCCGCCGAAGGTGTTGATCACGGCGCGCCGGTAGGCGTGCTCGAGCCGGCCGCTCAGCATCGCGTCCTCGCCGCGCACGAGCCCCGCGTTGCCACTCACCTCCAGCATGAGACGAAGGGCCTCGAGAACCGCCTCGGTGCCGTACGCCTTCGCCATCGATGCCTCGACCCGGTCCGGTGTCTCGGCGCGGGCCACACGCTCGACGAAGAGCCGAGCCGCAGAGAGCCGAACGTAGGCATCGGCGAGGCTCGTCCGCGCCCACGGCTGTTCGGCCAGGACACCGTTGCCGACCGGGGTGCGCGAGGCCCAGTCGATCACGTCGCGGAGCAGGCCGCGCGCCGCCTCCACGCGCGCGGCCATCGCCAGCCGTTCGCGGTTGAGCTGGGAGGTCATGAGGCGCCAGCCACCACCGAGTCCGCCGACGAGATTGCTGACCGGGACGACGACGTTGTCGTAGAAGGTCGCCGTCGTGCGGTGCTCCGCCAGCGTGTTGATCGTCGTCACCGAAACACCGGGGGTATCGACCGGGACGATCACGATGCTGATGCCCGCGTGCTTCTCGGCATCGGGATCGGTGCGCACCGCCAGCCAGATGTAGTCGGCGAGGTCGGCGTTGCTCGTGAAGATCTTGCTCCCGTTGATGACGAGCTCGTCGCCACGGATCTCGGCGCGCGTGCGAAGCGACGCGAGATCGGTCCCGGCGGACGGCTCGGTGTAGCCGATCGCGAACTCCACGTGCCCTCGGAGCACGGGCCTCAGGTAGCGCTCGCGCTGCTCATCGGTGCCGTATTGCAGCAGCGTCGGCGCCACCGTCATCAACGTGATCAGCGGGAGCGGCGCACCCAGACGCTCGCTCTCCTCGACCAGGGCCACTTGATCGAGGTTGGTGCCGGGCCGGCCGCCCAGCTCCTCCGGGAAGCCCACACCGAGCCAACCGGCGGCACCCATCCGGGCGATCAGCTTGCGGCGCAGGCTCTCGGTCCGCGGGGGAGCTGTCGCGGACCGCTCCTCGTCGTGCAGGAGCCGGAGCGTGTCCCCCGCGAGCAGGCTGTTGAGATAAGCGACATAGGCATCCCGGAATCCCGCAGTCTCCTGTGCGTTCACCAATGTCCTACACTTTGTGGAAGTATTGTCTACAAGGTGGACGCTAGGTAGGCGGGTGGGGTGTGTCAAGGCTCAACCGACGGTCACCCGCCGCGCGTGGGGATGGAAGAGGTCGATGAAACCTGGAACCCGCTATCGGAGCCAAGTCTGCGCCACCGAGGTCATCGTGGTCCGCCCGGTCGACGTCGCGTTGTCATGTGGAGGGCATCCGATGATCGAGCTGTCCGACCAGCCGGATGCCTCGTTGAGCCTCGACGCGGCCTTCGCGGACGGCAACCAGCTGGGCAAGCGGTACACCGACCCCACTGAGGCCCTCGAGCTGCTGGTGACCAAGGCGGGTGCCGGAACGCTCGCCGCCGACGGCGTTCCCCTCACGGTCCGCGCCGCAAAGGCGCTGCCCTCGAGCGACTGATGGGACTCGAGCTCCTTCTGGAGATGGCCTCCGGGGCCATGCCCGATCGAGTCGTGCTCGGCTCCGAGTCCTCGGGACTGACGGCTGCCGATCTTGCCCGGTATGCGCGTGCGGGAGCAGGTCGACTGCTCGAGGACGGGGCCCGCTCCGTGGCCTTCCTCGGGGTCAACGGTCCGGCGCTCCCGATCGCCCTGCTCGCGTCGGCGCAGGCGGGCATCCCGCTGACACCACTCAACTTCCGGCTGGCGCCGGAGGCGATCCGTGACCAGATCGGGGTCCTGCCGAATCCGCTCGTCGTGGCGGACCAGCGATATCACGCGGCGGTCGGGGCGGGGGCCCGCCTCGTCGAGACGAGCGAGTGGCTGGCGAGCCTCGCCGGCGACGTCGGCACCGACATGCCCCCCACGGATGGCCGCGGTCGCGGTCACCCTCTTCACCAGCGGCACCACCTCCGCGCCGAAGCAGGTGGTGCTCCGCCATGACCACCTCCTCAGCTATGTGCTCGGAACCGTCGAGTTCGGCGCGGCGGAGCCCGACGACGCGACGGTGGTGAGCGTTCCGCCGTATCACATCGCTGGAGTGGGGGCGATCCTCACCAACCTCTATGCCGGACGCGGTCTGGTCTACCTGCCGGACTTCACGGCCGAGGCGTGGGTCGACGTGGTCAACCGGGAGGGCATCCGCAGCGCCATGCTGGTTCCGACCATGCTGGCTCGGCTCGTGGAGCATTTGGAGCACCATCCCGATGTCGTGCCCACTTTGCGGGCCGTCGCCTACGGCGGTGCGCGTGTCCCGCGACCTGTCCTGGAACGTGCGCTCGCACTGCTGCCCGATGTCAACTTCACCAACGCCTATGGGTTAACCGAGACCAGCTCGACCATCGCCGTGCTGACCCCCGACGACCATCGCGCCGCGATCTGCTCCTCCGATCCCGCGGTCCGTGGACGTCTCGCTTCCGCCGGGCGGATGGTGCCCGGTGTCGAGGCGGTGATCCGCGACGCCGACGGCGCTGAGGTGCACGGTGGAACGCCCGGCGAGCTCTGGGTGCGTGGGCCGCAGATCTCCGGTGAGTACGTGGGACGCGGAACCGTGCTCGACCCGGCCGGATGGTTCCCCACCCGCGACCTAGCCCATGTCGACGACGAGGGTTACCTCTTCCTCCACGGGAGGTCCGACGACACCATCATCCGCGGAGGCGAGAACATCGCGCCGGCCGAGGTCGAGGACGTCCTGATTCAGCATCCGGACATCGCCGACGTCGGCGTCGTCGGCCTGCCGGACGACGAGTGGGGGCAGCTCATCTATGCTGCGGTCGTGCCGCGTCCGGGCGCCAACCTGGAGCCGGAGCCCCTGCGAGCCTGGGCGCGTGAGCGCCTTCGCGGGTCACGCACGCCCGACCGCATCGTTCTCCGGCCCTCGAAGCTGGACAGGCCCACCGTCAACACGCTGGTCGGAGGGTATCCATCGTTTGCCTGGGTGAGTGATGCCGCGGTGAGTCCGTACGAGCGCACACCGCGCCTGCGTCCAGCCGATCCGCGACGGCGTCGAGGTCGTCGGCGAACAGGCCGTAGTAGACGTCGAGGTCAGGGGCCGACGAGGCATGCCCGAGGAGCCGCTGTACTGCCTGACGTTGGCGCCGGCGGAGACGGCCACGCTGGCGACGGTGCGACGGAGACGCGAAGCACTCCCCAGGCGGCGCTGGCAAAGAGCAGTTCGTCGGGCGCGCGTCCCACACCGAGCGCGGTGAGCGACTCCAGCGGCGAGCGGGGAAGGGGGCGGGCCGCCGGCGGTCGGTCTTGGATACCCCGAACGCGGCCTTGCCCCACTCGCGGTCAACGACTGTGCCTCGCCGGACCGCGAGGACTTTCTGAAGGCCTGGGTCCTTTCCGGCTACCCGGAGGCCGCGACACCTGAAGGCCGGTACCGGCGATGGCCGGTAGCCCCGGCGACGCATCGCCTGCCGCACAGGATTCTCGACATCGCATCGGACGACACATCACAGGCCTGAAATGCGACCGCTCTCCTCGGATGAGGTTGGCGGAGCATGAATGCGAAGGCCGTTGCCGGCGGGTGCGGGGACAGGCGATCGGCCGCGCTCCGTCGACGGAGCGCGAAAAGCGACGGCGAAGGAGACCCTGGTGACAACCGAGAACGCGAGCCGCATGCAGCACGTGGACAAGGCCTGGAACGGTCGCGACTGGGACGCCTTCGACGCCCTGCACGACCCGGAGTGCGTCGTGCACTGGCCGGGCCGGGAGGCCGACCCCACTCACGGAGGGCCGGACCATCGGGCCGAGTCGATCGCGTTCTGCGCCGCTTTCCCGGACAATCGGGTCCACAACGAGCCCTACGAGATCCTGTTCGGTGAAGGGGACTTCACCTGCTTCGTCACCCGGTTCACCGGCACCTTCACCGCCCCGCTCGAGCAGCCCGACGGGAGCGTGATCGAGCCCACCGGCAAGTCGTTCGATGTCGTATACTCCACCACCGCCAAGTGGCGCGAAGGCCGGATCATCGAGGAGTTTCTCTTCTGGGACAACAGCACGTTCCTCGGCCAGATCGGCCTAGCCTGACCGATGTCACGGCCGGTGCCGGAAACGGTCCTGGATGCCTGCACCGAAGCCGCCGGAGTCCCGTGCCAGGGCGCTGGATCTCGCGGGCTGACAGGAAGGACTCCGCGCCTTCTTCACCATCCGCGGCGGCCTGATCGTCGGATACCGCGAGTGCGTCGCCCAAGAGGTCCCGACTCGTGACCAGGCGTGGAGCGCCGGCCGGTCGTCGCCGAACCCGGCGCTGGCCACCGGGATGCGGGGACCGCCGGGACGGGCTTGTTCGGTCCGGTCGATGCGAGCAGGCTGGGCACCGGTGGGCACCTGGCGAAGAACCGGTGGAGCTGCCGCCGAGGCCGAGGTTCTGGTGGCATTCGCGCAGAGCGATGGGATCGCCGAGGAACAGGCTGCGCTGCGTCGGGTGGCGACGCTGGTCGCACGGGCGGCGGCGCCTGAGGACGTGTTCACCGCGGTTGCCGAGGAGGTCGGGCGTGTGCTCTCCGCCGACGTCACGGCCATGAGCCGGTACGACCCGGACGGCACGGTCACGGTCGTCGGCGGCTGGGTCAGGAGCGGTGACACCGCCCGTGTCCCGGTCGGCAGGCGAATGGAAGCCGGCGGTCGGAACGTGACCACGCTGGTGTTCCGAACGGGCCGGGCGGCGCGGATCGAGGAGTACGCCGGCGCCTCCGGTGAGGCTGCGGCTCGCGCCCGGGATCGGGGCATCCGCTCGATTGTCGGCGTGCCGATCAGCGTCGAGGACCAGCGGTGGGGCGTCATGATGGTGGCGTCCGCCTCCGAGCAGCCGCCGCCGGCGGACACCGAGGCGCGGCTGGCCGGCTTCACCGAGCTGGTCGCCACCGCGATCGCCAACGCCCAGGCCCGGGTAGAGCTGCGCGCCCGCGCCGACGAGCAGGCGGCGCTGCGGCGAGTGGCGACACTGGTCGCGAGCGGGGCGCCGCCGGAGGCGTTGTTTGCCGCTGTCACTGCGGAGGTCGGGCAGCTGCTGTCGGTGGATCTGGCGCTGCTGGACCGTTACGACCCGGACGGCGCTGCCACGGCGCTAGCCCCGTGGAGCAGCACCGGCGCCGCCGCGCCCTTTCCTGTCGGTACCCGGTGGAGCCTCGGCGGCCACAACCTGTTCACGCTGGTGTTCCACACTGGCCGGCCGGCGCGGGTCGACGACTACGCCGGCACCACGGGGCGAGCCGCGGACCTGGCCACCGACTGGGGTTTCCGCTCCGGCGTCGGGGCGCCGATCAGCGTTGGGGGGAGGCTGTGGGGCGTCATGATCGTGCTGTCCAGGCGGGAGGAGCCGCTGCCGGCGGACACCGAGGCGCGGCTGGCCGGCTTCACCGAACTGGTCGCCACGGCCCTGGCCAACGCCGAGGCCCAGGCCGCGCTGGCCGCCTCACGGGCACGGATCGTGGCCGCCGCCGACACCACCCGCCGCCGGATCGAGCGGGATCTGCACGACGGCGCCCAGCAAACCCTTGTCTCACTGGCGCTGCAGGTCCGCGCGGCGCAGGCGGCGGCGCCGCCGGAAGCGAGCCAGCTGGCCACGTCGCTGGACGGCGTGGTCAACGGGCTGACCGGGGTCTTGGAGGAGCTTCGCGAGATCGCCCACGGCCTCCCACCCGGCCGCCCTCGCCGAGGGCGGCCTGCGACCGGCGTTGAAGGCGCTGGCCCGCCGCTCCGCCGTCCCCGTCCGCCTCGACATCGCCGTCGACGGACGGCTGCCCGAGCCGATCGAGCTCGCCGCCTACTACGTCGTGTCCGAGGCACTCACCAACACCACCAAGCACGCGCACGCGGCCGTCATCGACGTCCAGGTCGTCACCGACCCCGGGGTGCTGCGGGTTCGCGTCCGCGATGACGGGCGTGGCGGTGCCGACCCCACACGCGGCTCCGGCCTGGTCGGTCTCATCGACCGCGTCGAGGCCCTCGGGGGCCACATCCGGGTGACCAGCACGCCCGGAGAGGGCACCGCCATCCAGATGGAACTGCCCCTCACCGCCTCGCCGCCCTCGGCAAGTAGCCGCCGTCCCCGGGTCGCGGGACAGAGCCGACCTTGAAACGGCCGCCGAATCCCGCCACTGGACGGACTGAGTGGAAGGCGGTCAGCTCCCGATGCCGTCGGCGATGCCCGCACCAGCTGACGGTGCGCCACGCAGAAGAGCACCATGGCGCGCCCTCCTGCTCCTCACATGTGGCCCCGGCCTGGCCGGGGTCGACCTCCTGGGCATGCACCTCGGCGCAGGCATCTCGGCCCAGGGGCATGCGCGGTCAGCGCGCCGGCCTACGTGGCTGCCAGCTTGACGGGTCTGGCCGATCTCGACTGAGTCAGCTGGTTGGGCGGCGGTAGGCGCCGTGCCAGCGGACGAGGGCGAGTTCGCGGGCGAGGACCGGGTCGGTGGTGACGTCGGCGTTGGTGGCGACGTGGCGGGCGATGACACGGTCGCCGTCCCAGGTGAGGACCTGGGCCAGGATGCGTGGGTTGATGTCTGGCGGCGTCCGACCTGCTTCCTGCTCTTCTTCGATGATCTGCGCGGTGAGGTCGGTGAACCGGTCGAGTTGGCTGGTCCAGAATTCCGCGACGGCGGGGTCGTAGGCGGCGACCTCGGTGATCGCCGCCAGCAGGTTCGCGTGGCGTCGGTAGAACGCGGTGATGTCCAGAAACACCGACGCCAGGCCATCCGGGCCGCCGTTCGGCCCGGATGGGCGCCAGTCCTTCGCGAGATCGAACACCTGCTGTTTCATGGTGCCGGCGAGTCGGATGAGCAGATCGGTTTTGTCGCGGAAGCCGACGTAGAAGCTTGATCTCGCGACGCCGGCAGTGCTCGCGATGCGTTGCACACCCAGATCGGTGAAGTTGTTGCCCTCGCCGAGCAGCTGCTCTGTCGCGGCGAGGATCTGCGCTTCGACTACGGAGCGACGGTCTTCGGTGTTCGAGTGGCGCCGCGTCGTCGAGGGCATGTCCGATCTCCTCGCGTCTGGTCGAGCTCGGCGTCAGCGTGTGCGGTACAGGAACTGCGCGTCGGTGAACCCGTCCAGGCCCGACGGGCCGCCCTCGGTTCCCTGGCCGCTCCATTTTCTACCAGCGAAGGGCTGATGCGGCGCCAGCGCCTTGTGGGTGTTGACCCACACGGTGCCGGCCTCGATCCGGGCGGCGATCTGCGTGGCTCGTTCCGGGTCGGCGCTCCAGACTGACCCGCCGAGTCCGTATTCGGTGGCGTTGGCCCGTGCGATGGCGTCGTCGAGATCGGAGTAGGCCATGACGGGTAGCGCGGGGCCGAATTGTTCCTCGGCGACGATGCGGGTCGTGTCGTCGACTCCGGTGATGATCGTCGATTCGTGGAAGTAGCCGGGACCGTCGATGACCGATCCGCCGGTCACGGCTCGGCCGCCGGCCGCGACCAGTCCGGCGACCAGTCCGGCGACGTAGTCGAGTTGCGGGCGGTTGTTCAGCGGCCCGAGATCGACGTCTGGGTCGGCGCCGTTGCCGATCCGGGCCGCGCGGGCCTGCGCGACCAGGGCGTCGACGAGGGCCGGGTACAGCGACTGCGCGATGTAAATCCGTTTCGGTGCGACGCAGACCTGGCCGGTGTTGGAGAACGCCGCCGCGAACAGACCCGCAGCGGTGAACTCCGGGTCGGCGTCGGCCAGCACGATCGCGGCGTCGTTGCCGCCCAGTTCCAGGGTGAGTCGCTTGAGATCCTGGGACGCGTCGGCGGCGATCTTCTTGCCGGTGGCGATGGAGCCGGTGAAGCTGATCTTGCGGGTCAGCGGGTGGCTGGTCATCAGCGGGCCGAGCTCGTCGCTGCCGCTGACCACGTTCAGCACACCGGCGGGCAGTAGTTGGCTGGCGATGCGTCCGACGAGCAATGTCGACAGGGGTGCGTACGGCGAGGGCTTGAGGACGACGGTGTCCCCAGCGCGAAGTGCGGTCGCGACCTTCGCCATGCCGATGGAGATCGGCGCGTTCCACGGGGTGATGGCCACCGCCGGCCCCAGCGGGCGGCGCACCACCTCGGAGAAGACGCGGTCGTCGTCCTGCACGATCTGCCGGGGAATCTCCAGGTCGGCGTAGTACCGGAACCAGGCCACCGCGCCGCTGATCTCGCGGCGGGACTCGCTCAGTATTTTCCCCTGCTCGGCGGTCAGCACCGGCGCGACCTCTTCGACGGCCCTAACCAGCGCATCGGCGATGCCCCTCAGTGCGGCCCGGCGGGCGTCCTCGTCGCGACTCCAGGCAGGGAATGCTCGGTCCGCGGCCGCGAACGCCGCATCCAGCTGGCCAGGCGAGGCCGCCGGCGCCGTCGCGAACACGCTTTCCGTTGCCGGGTTCACGACATCGAAGCAACCATCGCCCTCGAGGTCCTCCCATCGATTGTCAGCGTCGTCGACACCGACACCTCGCTACCAGTCGTCGTAGTCATGTTCGTCTCCCAACTCAGCCAACCGACGCCGGACGGCGCCATGGTCTGATTCTGACGCGGTGTCGGACATATTGTCAGACACTCTGTCCAAGAATCTGACTTCCAGCGGCGTGCCGTCACAACTGGGCGCCTCCCTAGCACGCCGGGGCCTCTTCCGGACAACTACGGGTCCGACGCGGGTATCCCGGTCAGACATGGGATCCGCGTATCCCGGCCAGTGGCGTCCGCCAAGGTGGTGTGCGACGGGTGGGGATGCCGGGGGCGCCGATCACGCCTCCGTGCTGCCGGAACTGGCAGACCCTTCAGCCGTGCCCGCCCCAAACACGGAGGACCGCTCGCCCCGGGGCGGCGGCTCTCGTACAACTCGACATCGCGGACGCCCGCTTCGCGGAGGATCGCCCTCTAGTCGCGCCAGTCGGACGTGCGTTCGACCGGGGGGCCGTACGCGGACCTATGTCAGCAGTAAAGCCGCAGCAATAACGGCAACCCCGCATATCCGCATGTACCAGACAAGCGCAGGGTGTGCCATCGCGGGCAATGGTTGTGGACCCAGTTCGCTGAGGATGCTTCCGGATACCTCAGCGTGGCGGGCTAGTGGCTTCGCGCACACGACGATGAGAGCCCCGACCAGTGATATCGATATCACGTCTCTCCGTTCTATCACCGCTGGCGCGGCACAGGTACTCGACTTTGCGGGTGTCCGCCGTCTGTCGGTCGGGGTGGCGGAGTACTGGTCAGCTACTCCCCGGAGCCATCGTTGAGTCGACCAGCGAGGAGTAGAGCTCCGGCCGCCGCCAACGGATGACGCCGGGAATGGTCCTGTAGGGCTTGGGAAACTCGATGTGTTCGTCGCGCTCACGGAGAAAGGCGAGTCGATCGGTGTCGACCTCGGAGATGAGCAGCGCCTCGTCCAAGGACGACGCCACCACGGCCTCCGGGGACGCGATGGTGGCGACCCCTTCCTCGTCGGAGGCGTAGAGATTCTGCACCGCTGCGGTGTAGGTCAGGTTCTCGATCGCGCGGGCCCAGATCATGGTTCGCCACGTCGGCAGCAACTCGTTGATCGCACCGCCGGCCGGGTAGACGATCAAATCGGCGCCCTGGAGGGCGAGCGTGCGCGAGAGTTCCGGGACGTAGACCTCGCTGCACGTGAGGATCCCGATCCGCCCCAGACGGGTGGAGAACACCCGCGGAGCCTCCGCGGAGGCCTCGTAGTCGAAGTTCCAGGCCGGGATGTCGCGGTAGATGTAGGGGCCGAGCGGCGTCGTCCTGCGGTAGGCCCCGGCGATTTCCCCGTCGTCGTCGATCAGGAAGGATGTGACGTAGTGCTTTCCGTCGTCGGCCGGCGCCAAGCCCCCCGCGACGACGTGCAGCCCCAGCTCACGAGCGGTTGCGCGCAACGGCCCCAGGGAGTCGTACTCGTTCGCCGGGTTCGTCGGCCCGGGATATCCCTCGGGGAAGACCACTAGATCGGCGCCGGCCTCACTCGCGCGCTGGAGCCACCGCAGTGCCGCCTCGAGGTTGCGCTCCTCCTCCTGGTCGGAAAAGGCCCGCGGCTGTACGGCAGCCAGACGAAAGCTCACGGGGGGTCCTCCTCGGGGGACGGGTTCCGGCTATTGGGGATCGGTCGTGCAAGGGCCGGAACTCGGCCAAGGGCGCCCGGCACCTGGCTCAGCGCTGCCTCGGCGTCCGCGAACACCGTGGCCGAGGAGGGGAGGACCACGTCCGCCAGACGGCCCTCGTGGGCTCCGGACGGATCCAGTGCCGCGAGAAGCAGGTCCCGGGCCTTGTGGAGGTGCGCCCGGGTCACTTCGGCAGCCCGCGCGCTGTTGCCTTCGGCCAGCGCAGCACTCAGGTTGGCGTGCTGGGCGACGAACTCTTCCTGGTCTTCCATGCTCCCGACAGCGAAGGCCTGAAGTCCGTGGAACTTGGCGTGCAGTGTTTGGATCAGCCTGACGAGCGCGCGGTTCCTGGAGGCGCGCAGGACCAGCGTGTGGATCTCCTCGTTCTTGCTCGCGAGTCCGTCGACGGCGCGAGAGCGCAGAGCATCCCGGTCGGTCGCGACGAGTCGCTCGAGTTGGGCGAGCTCCTCATCGGAGATGCGGCGAGCCGACAGCCGCGCCGCATGCACTTCCAGCAGTTCCCGCAACCAGAAATCCTCGATGATCTCCTCGACCGAGGGGACCGTGACGGAAAGCCGATTCGTCTGGTCGCGTGTGAGGTATCCCTCCAGTTCCAGGCGCAGGAGCGCTTCCCTGATCGGCGTCCGGCTCACGTGGAGCATCCCCGTCAGGTCCTTCTCGGAGACCGGACGATCGAGCGGAACCAGGCCGTGCAGGATGCCTTCGCGCAGCCGCAGGTATGCCTGGTCGGCCAACGAGGAGCGGCTCACGCTGCCGGCTCCTGGAGGTACGCGCTCGGTCCGGTCATGCGAGACCACCCGGGGTCGGCCCATTCCCGGAGAAGCTGGTGAGCCGATCCCCCCGGACACGGAGGAGATGAGCCGTCATGAGGTCTCGTGCAGCGTCGGCGTCACCCGCTTCGATGGCAGCGCGAATCTCGATGTGGTCGTCGTCGAACCGGACCGATCCACCGCCATTCTTGGTCACCATCGTGGACTCGATCAAAGTGCGGATTGAGGTGGTCAAAGAATTGACTCCACAAGCGCTTGCGATGGCCAGATGAATGGCCACACCCTGGTCCTCCTCGGTCGATCCGGAAAGGTATCCGGCCGCTTGTCCCCCTAAGCGGCGGGCGACGAGGGACGCCGCCAGCGGCTCGAGGAGGAGGCGCAGCTCGAAGGTGTCCAGGACGTCGCGCATCGTGCTGCGGCGCGCGGCGAAGCCGCCACCGGGCAGGGCGTCCAGCCAGCCGGCCAGATGGAGCCGCCGCAGGGCCTCCCGCACCGGGGTGCGGCTGAGCGACAGCTCGGCGGCCACCTGCTGCTCGACGAGCCGGCCTCCGAAGGCGGTTTCGCCGTGTTTGAGCAGCTCCGCCCGGATGTGCTCGTAGGCCACCTCGGCGAGCGATCCGGCACGCTCGCGGGGTTCGGGGCCTGCGACCGAGACCATCCGGCGCCTCCGTTCCCTGGATGTTCCCTGCATACTGTGGACCCTCGGTATACCGTGCCGCCACGTTACATCCGTGTCAACACCTTGCCTTTCGTGCTCCGGGACCGGTATACCAAGCGGCCTCAGTGCTTGCTGGCAGGTCCTCACGGAGGTTCGCTGTGGCCCAACTGCTCATCACCCACGGCTACGTCGTCACGGTCGACGCCGAGCGCCGGGTATTCCCTGACGGCTGGATCAGCGTGGACGAGGACCGCATCAGCGGCCTGGGCCCGATGGAGACCGTGCCGGTCCCCGGCGAGGGGGTCCAGGTCATCGACGCCGGCGGCAAGGTCGTCATCCCCGGTCTCGTCAACGGGCACAACCACCACTGGGGGAGCCTGTTCAAGAACACCGGCGAAGGGCTGCTGCTCGAGCCGTGGCTGGACAAGATCACGCTGCCGCTCGGGGCGCAGCTGTCCAACGACGACTTGCGCATAGCCGCCTACCTGGGCGCGATCGAGCAGATTCGGACAGGTACGACCTGCTCGCTCAATCACGCCGTCAACAACAATGACGCCGACAGCATGCGGGCCATCATCGAGCCGGTGCTCGACATGGGAATTCGCCAGCTGGTCACCAAGGAAATGCGGAACACGCCGAATCCGCCTTTCTCGGACCGGCACGAGGCCCGTCCGCACGTCCGGGGACTCGATGACGAACTGGCGCTCGCCGAGGAGATCATCGACACCTGGGACGGGTCCGGCGGCCTCGTCCACATGGGTCTGGCCATCGAGACCGGCGCCAACTGGATGCTGCACAACGCCACCTCGGACCAGCTGATCGAGCAGGGGGTCGCGCTCGCCCAGCGGCGGAACCTGAAGATCACCAATCACTGTTCGGCCGGCACCCCGTGGCTCTCCATCGACGAGTTCGGCAAGGCCACCGGCGGTGGGGACGTGGACTATCTCGTCCGGCTGGGCGCGCTGGTGGACAACTGGGTGCTCATCCACGCGCTCCATCTGAAGGAGCGGGAGATCGCGGCGGTCGCGGGATCGGGCGCCAGCGTCATCAGCAATCCCGTGAGCAACGCCTACAGCTCGGACGGTATCGCTCCGCTCAAGGAGATGTTCGAGGCCGGCATCAACGTCGGTCTCGGCACGGACGGGACGTACGTCAACTGCTCGGCCGACATGGTCGAGCAGATGAAGTTCACCGCACTGATCCACAACGTCACCCACCTCGATCCCACCCTCATGAGCGCCGAGCGGGTGATCGAGATGGCGACGATCAACTCGGCCAGGGCGCTCGGCCTGGGGGACCAGATCGGTTCCCTGGAGGTCGGGAAGAAGGCCGACATCGCGATCTTCGACCTCGGGAAGGCGCACACCAGCGTTCCGAACAGGCTGGTCGGGGCGCTGGTCTTCTCTGCGCACGGCACGGACGTCGACGCAGTGATCATCAACGGAGAACCACGCCTCCTGAACGGCGAGCTGGTCGGCTTCGACTCGGAGCAGGAAGTGCTCGCAGAGGCCCGGCGGCGCGCCGCCGATGCCATCGAACGCGCCGGACTCACCGACGACATCTTCGTCCACTGGCAGAAGTGAGGTTTCCAGACATGCGAATCCAACTGCGCGTGGCGGCAGGGGCGTCCATCGTCCTGCTCGCCCTGGCCGGCTGCGGCGGCAGCTCCGGCTCCGGATCGGGATCCGGAGCAGCCGATGCCGCGTCCACCGGGAAGCTGAAGGTCGCCTTCATCCTGCCGGGGAGCCCGACCGACCAGGGATACAACGCCGACGGGAAGCGGTCGGCCGACCTGGTCAAGAAGGAACTGGGCGCCGACGTCGCTGTGACCGACAACGTCGCTGTGCCGAACCAGGCGGACGTCTACCGCCAGTACGCCGCCAAGGGGTACAACGTCGTCATCGGCTGGGGCGGCCAGTTCACCGATGGCGCCACGTCGGTCTCTGCCGAATTCCCGAAGACCGACTTCATCGTCGTCAACGGCGCGTCCGAGAACGGCAGCAACCTCGGCTCGATCGACACCGACATCGAGCAATGGGAGTTCGTGCGCGGATTCGCGGCGGCGAAGCTGTCGAAGTCGGGGACCATTGCGTGGGTCGGCGGGCAGTGCTTCCCTGCCACGGCGGCCAACCTGCACGGCGTGGAGGAAGGCGCGAAATACGCGAACCCGGGCGTCAAGGTCCTGTCCACCTTCACCGGTGACTTCGAGGACCCGACGAAGGCCCAGCAGGCCACGCAGGCGCTGATGGGCAACGGTGCCGATGTCATTACGGGCAACCTGAACAACGGCTGGTTCGGCGTCTACAAGGCCGCCGAGGGCGGCCAGGGCGTCACCGTGGCCAACGAGTGGATCGAGAGCAGCAACCTCGCTCCGGGCGTCATCGCAGCCGCCGTGCTCAAGTCGCAGGGCAAGTTCGTGGTCGACGTCCTCAAGAAGGTGCAGGACGGGGCGTTCGGCGGCAAGCACTACCAGTTCCCTCTGCCCGCGGACTGGGGCCCCGCGCTCTCCCAGTCGAAGCTCCTGCCGAACGACGTGTACCAGGCGGCGCTCGACGTCCAGAAGAAGATCTCGGACGGGTCGATCAAGCCGAAGCACGACGAGACCTGCCCGAAGTGACCCGATGAGCCGGGTCGGTTCGGGGCGCCCTCATGGTCCCGCACTCATCGCTCTGGAAGGCGTCACCAAGGCGTATCCCGGGGTCCTCGCGTGCGACTCCGTCGACCTGGACCTGCGTGCGGGCGAGGTGCACGCGCTGCTGGGGGAGAACGGAGCGGGCAAGAGCACGCTGGTGGGTCTGCTCTTCGGGCTGCAGCAACCCGATAGCGGTCGGATCAGGGTCGAGGGCGCCGAAGTCCGTGTCCGAGGGCCGCGCGACGCCGCGGCCCTCGGCATCGGCTTCGTGCAGCAACACTTCTCGTCCATCCCGACGCTCACCGTGGGCGAGAACCTGGCCCTCGCCCTGCAAGGCGCCGGGCGACCGATTCCGCGGCGTACGGTGCCCGCTCGCATCCAGGAGCTCTCGGCCCGCTACGGCCTGGGCGTGGAGCCGCACCGGCCCGTCGGCCAGCTGTCGGTGAGCGGTCAGCAACGGGTGGAGCTGCTCAAGGCGCTTGCCGTCGAGCCCCGGGTGCTGATCCTGGACGAGCCGTCGTCCCTGCTGGGGCCGCAGGAAGCCGAAGAGCTGCTGGAGATCCTCGGCAGGATGGCCGGTGACGGGCTGGCCATCCTGCTGATCAGCCACAAGCTCGAGGAGGTCCTGCGGGTCTCCGACCGGGTGACGGTGCTGCGTCGCGGCCGGAAGGTCGCGACCGTGGAGACCGCCTCGACCAGCGAGCACGAGTTGGGCCGACTGATGGTCGGCGACCTGGCCACGGTGCAGGAGGCGGGCCGGCCGGCAGCGGCCGCCTCGCCGTCCGACGCTCCGCCGCGGCTCTCGATCGAGGACCTCACTGTCGCGGGAGACCGGAAAGCGGACGTCCTCCGGGGCGTCTCGCTCTCCGTCTCCGCGGGGGAGATCGTCGGCCTGGCCGGGCTGGAGGGCAGCGGCCAGGTCGAGCTCATCGAGGTGGTCGCCGGCGTGCGGACGGCCACCTCCGGACGGGTGCTCAGCGGTGGCGTCCCCATGGCCGGCCGGTCCATCCGGGAGCGCCAGCAGGCGGGGATCGCGCACATCCCGGCCGACCGGCGGAACGACGGTCTCGTCGGGGGCCTGTCGGTCTCGGAGAACCTGTCGCTGACAGAGCTCGGCGGCGGAAAGTGCACGCATTTCGGGCTGCTGCGAAAGAGGGAGATGACCCGCCGCGCGCAGGAACTCATCGCGCGCTACGACATCCGCGTCGGAGGCCCCGCCGCCCTGGTGTCCACGCTCTCCGGGGGCAACCAGCAGAAGGTCGTTCTCGCCAGGGAACTGTCCCGGGACCCGGAGGTCATCCTCTGTGCCTATCCGACCTGGGGCCTGGACTTCGCGGCGACGTCGGCAGTCCACGCGGAGCTGCGCCGGCGGCGGGCAGAGGGGGCTGCAGTGCTGGTGGCGTCGGTGGATCTCGACGAGTTACTTGCCATCTGCGATCGCATCCTCGTGATGCAGGGGGGCCGCATCGTCGGCGAGGTCTCCTCCAGCAACGCCACGGCGGAGGGGATCGGCCGGCTCATGGGTGGAGTGGAAGCGGCGTGATCAACCGTCAACGGCTGCGCCTGCAAGGCGTCAGCCTCGCGATCCCGGTCCTCAGCGTCTTCCTGGCCCTGGCGGTGGCGGCGGCGCTCCTGCGCGCCAGCGGCTCGAATCCGATCGCGGCCTACCAGGACATGATCAGCTCGGCCGTCGGCTCACCGTTCGCGCTCGGCACGACGCTGGTGAAGGCCGTCCCCAGGCTGCTGCCTGCGCTGGGCATCGCGATCGCGCTCCGGGCAGGGCTCTGGAACATCGGAGCCGAGGGGCAGCTCTACATCGGCGCGCTCGCGGCCGCCGGAGTCGCGCTGTACGGCCCGGCGCTGAGCTTCCCGTTCGGCGCCGCCCTGGCACTCGTGGCGGCCATGGCAGCCGGAGCGCTGTGGGGCGCGATCCCCGGCGTCCTGCGGGCGTTCCGTGGCATCAACGAAGTGATCATCTCGCTGATGCTCGTCTACGTGGCGATCCAGCTGGTCAACTACATCGTCGAGGGACCCTGGCTGGCCCCGCACTCGACGTTCCCCGCGACGTCGATCGTGGCGAACGCGTTCCGCCTGCCCATCCTGGTCCCCGGGACGCTGGTCAACGCGGGGCTGATCGTGGCCCTGGTGGCGGTCGTCGTGACCTGGTTCCTGATCTCCCGCACCTCCTGGGGGCTGCGGGTCCGCTCGGTCGGTGCCAACGAACGCGGATCGCGCGTCCTGGGCGTGCGCGTCTCGGGCGTGGTGGTCTCCGCCATGGCGGTCAGCGGCGCACTCGCCGGGCTGGCGGGCGGGGTCGAGGTGCTGGGCACCCGGGGCCGCCTGCTGGAGGGACTGTCGTCGAACTACGGCTTCGAGGCGATCGCCATCGCGCTGTTGGGCCGGCTGAACCCGCTCGGCATCGTGGCGGCCTCCCTGCTCTTCGGTGCGCTCGACGCCGGGGGCGCCGGGCTGCAGACGGCGGCGCAGGGCACGCCGGCCGCGATCGTGCCGATCGTCGAGGCACTCGCGGTGGTCTTCCTGCTCATCGGCCTCGGGATCTTCGAGCGGATGCGTGCACGGCAGCTCGCCGCCGACGCGCTGCGGCGGAGCGTCGTCCCGGCCCCGGCGGACGAGTCGGCCGCCGAGTCGGGGACGACCGGTCCCCGGCCGCCCGCGACAGGTCGGCGTCATCCCGATGCCGACGATGCGACCACGGCGCTGTTGACGGCGCGGAAAGCCGAGGGGCCATGACGTCGTCGTCGATCAGCCTGCTCTTGGTGGCGGCCATCTCCCTGGCCGCACCTCTTCTCTACGCCGCCCTCGGCGAGACCATCTCGGAGAACGCCGGCGTCATCAACATCCAGCTCGAGGGCATGATGCTGGTGGGCGCGTTCACCGGCGTCTACGGGGCGCACGTCTTCCACAGCACCTGGCTCGGCTTCTTGTGCGCTGTCGCGGGAGGCGTTGCCCTGGCGGCGGTGCACGGTGTGGCCTGCCTGGTGTTCCGGGCCAACCAGATCGTCAGCGGCGTCGTGCTCAACATCCTCGCGCTGGGCGCCACGAGTTACGGCCTCGTGGTCCTGCTCGGCTCCTCCGCCGGCAATTCCGTCCCGACGCTGGCCCGCGTCCGCATCCCGCTGCTCTCGTCCATCCCGGTCATCGGGCCCGCCCTGTTCGACCAGAACGTCATGGTCTACGTGGCCTTCCTGCTGGTGCCGGTGGTCTGGTGGGTGCTTCGGCGGACCGGATTCGGCCTCGCGCTGCAGGCGGTCGGCGAGCGCCCGCAGGCCGCCAGCTCCCTGGGCGTCGCGGTAGCCCGCATGCGCTGGCTCGCCCTGCTGATCTGCGGTGCGCTGGCCGGCCTCGGTGGCGGACAGCTCACCCTGGCCGGCCTCGGGGCCTTCACCCAGAACGTGACCGCGGGGCGGGGCTTCATCGCACTGGCGGCCGTCGTCTTCGGCGGCTGGCGGCCGTGGGGAGTGCTGGGGGCGATCCTGCTCTTCTCGACCGCGGATGCGTTCCAGATCCGGGCTCAGGCGTTCGGTGCACACATCCCGTACCAGTTCCTCGCGATGCTGCCCTACCTCGTGACCATCCTCGCCCTGGCGGTCCTGGTCCGTCGGCGGCGCGCCCCGTCGGCGCTCGGCGTCAACGTCTAGCGGCCCGCGCACGGCAGCCAGAGCCGTATCAGCCGCATCAGCACCGACTTCCGCACTTGTTGTCAGAAAGGGTTGGCCCGCACGTGAGCGACGTCGTCGACATCCACTCCCACATCTACCCCGAGCCCTACATCGACTTCCTGTCCGCCCGGAACGCCGAGCCGCTGATCCGCGAAGACGGCGGTCAGCAGATGTTCGTGATCTTCCCCGGAGAGTCCGGCCGCCCCATGGACGCCACGTACTGGGACATCGGGAAGAAACTCGAATACATGGACCGGTCCGGGATCGACCGGACTGTGCTCTCCCTCGGCAATCCCTGGCTCGACCCGATCAACGGTCCGGAGAGCGTGCCGCTGGCCCGCGACCTCAACGACTATTTCGCGCGCTTGGCCAAGGACACGGACGGCCGGATCACCGGCATGGGCTGCCTCCCCAGCAGCAGCGTGTCCGACGCAGTGGACGCCGTCGATGCGATCGCTAGCCGCCCCGAGCTGCACGGGGTGGTGATCGGCAGCCGGATCTGCGGGATGGCGCTCGACGACCCGGCGCTCGAGCCGCTGTGGCAGGCGTTCAACGACACGCGCGTGCCGGTCATGCTGCACCCGCACTACGGGCTGGGCCTGGAGCAGATGGAGGGCTACGGCCACGTCCTCCCGCTGGCGCTGTCCTTCACCTTCGAGACGACGACGGCGCTGGCGCGGCTGGCGCTGTCCGGGATCTTCTCCCGCATGCCGGACCTGAGCATCGTCGGGTCGCACGGGGGAGGAGCTCTGCCCTTCCTGGCGGGCCGGATCGACGGCTGCTGGCGCCCGGACGACGTGGCGCAGGCCATCTCCTCCAGCCTCCCGAGCGGTGAGATGAGCAGGCTCTACCTCGACGCCCTCGTCTACCACCCACGTTCGCTGCGGACGGTGGCCGACCTGGTCGGGACCGATCACATGGCCTTCGGAACCGACCACCCGTTCGCGATCTCGGATCCCGCGGAGAACCTCCGGGCGATCCGCGCGACCTTCGACGGTTCGGCCGCCGAGGAGGTCCTCAACGGCACGGCGACACGGATCTTCGACCTGTGACCGGAAGGGACGCGCGGTGAGTGCGGCTCCGCCCGACATCGGATCGGGGCGGGTCGCAGCCGTGACGATCGACCTGCACAGGGGGCACCTCGATCCGGCCGTGGCCACCATGCCGCTCCCGGCGGACGTCGCCGAGCGGGTGCTGGCCGCGAATGTCGCGCTGCTCACGGCGGTCCGACGCCGTGGCCTCCCGGTTGTCCACGTCGTCACCTCCTACCACGGGGTCGAGGAGATCGCGTCCAACCCGTGGTGGTCCGCGGTCGCGGACACCGACGCCAGCCGCCGCAACGTCCTGCGGCACCAGCTGCCGGGCAGCCCCGGCCTCGAGCTGATGCCGCAGGTCTGGGACGCGGACCACGACATCCGGGTCACGGACAAGAAGCGGTACGACAGCTTCCACGCCTCCGAGCTGGACCACGTCCTGCGCTCCCGGGGGATCGAGACGTTGCTGCTCACGGGCGTGAACACGAACAGCTGTGTCCTGGCGACCACGGTCTCCGGGAACGCCAGGGACTACGCCGTCGTCGTCGTCGAGGAGTGCGTCGACACGATGGACCCCGCCCTGCACGAGGCGGCGCTGGCAGTCATCCGTCAGGCGTTCGGATGGGTGGCCGGCCTCGAGGACGTCGTCGCCGCGCTGGAACGGTAGTGACCGGCCGTGCCGATGGGGACCTCAGAACTTGCCGCGCTGGTGCGCTTCCTCGATCACGGCGAGCGTGGCCTGGAGGTGGGCGAGGGTGACCGCGATCGCCCGGTCCACCGCCCTGGCGCGGTAGAGGTCCAGGAGCTCGGCGTGCTCGGCGTTCGCCTGCTGCACGTGCGAGGGGCCGGCCGCGAGCGACAGCGCCACGTAGGGCGCCGCGCTGTCGCGCAGGCCGGCCAGGATATTGGCCAGCCTCGTCCCGGCCTGCGTCTGCTCGAAGATCGCGTGGAAGTCGCGGTTCTGGGTCGACCACGCGCCGGTGTCCTGCGTCTGCTCCATCCGCTTCCGGAGCTGCTCGGCCCGCTCCAGTTGTTCAGCGGTCACGGCGTCGATGACACGGCGGACCATCAGCGGTTCGAGGGTCATGCGCAGCTCATAGAGCTCCCGCACGGCGCCGATGTCGAGGGACTTGACCAACGCGCCGCGGTGCGGGTCGAACTCCACCAGGCCCTCTGTCGCGAGGTCCCGGAGCGCCTCCCGCACGGGTGTGGTGCTGACGCCCAGCTGTTCGGCCAGCTCGATCTGAGCCAGTCGCTGACCACTGGCCAGCGTCCCGTCGAGGACGGCTGCCCGCAGGATCTCACGCACGTACTCGTGGGCGGTTCGCGACCGCGGGGCGGAGGACAGGGTACGCAGCGCCGACAGCTCGGTCGGTGGTTCGGCCGGCTGGTCGACGGAGGCCTCGGTCATGTGGTCATCCCTTCACGCGTGCCTCAGTGTCCCCCGTGCCGCGAACTCGTCTGCGATCTCCGGACGCGTGCACCCCTGGCGCAGCAGTGCCCACAGCAGGAGCCGCGCCTTGTAGGGGCTCAGCCAACCGGCCGGAACGGCGCCCCGGGAGATCAGGTCCCCCTCCGAGCCGGGGAAGCCGTAGGAGCTCTCCGCGGTGGAGCCGGCCCCGGTGCGGGTCGCGAAGACGACGACGAGTCGGTCGTTCGCCACACCGATGACCTCCGCCACCACGGCGGGCACGTGTCCCACCCCGAGCGCGGCGATGACGACGCCGTCGTAGCCGTCCTCGACCAGATGGCACAGGAGGTCGCCGGAGTCGCCCAGGTGGGTGGTGAGCAGCGCGACGCGGGGTTCGCGGTACCGCTCGAGAGGCTCCGGGAACGGAGGCTCCGGGAGCGGAGGGTGCGGGGGGTGGCGATTGCCCCATTGTGGCCGTCCTTCGACGAGCCGGCCCAGCGGCCCGAACACCGGCGACCGAAAGGCGTTCACCGCCATCGCGTCGGACTTGCCGACGCGGGACGCCGCGTGGATCTCGTCGTTCATCACGACCAGGACACCGAGGTTCCGTGCCCCGGGGTCCACGGCCGTACGCACCGCGGCCAGGAGGTTGGCCGGCCCGTCGGAGCCGGCCTGCTGCGGCGCGCGCATGGCGCCGGTCACGAGCAGCGGCCGTTCTCGATCCCAGTACAGATCCAGCAGATACGCCGTCTCTTCCAGGGTGTCGGTTCCCTGCGTGAGGACGACACCCTCCGCTCCGGCGTCGACCTCGGACCGGGCCCACGCGAGCGCGTGCCGCAAGTCGGAGTAGCCCAGGGACGCGCCCGGGAGGAGGGCCAGCGTCTCGGTGCTGATGGTCGCCACCTCGGCGAGCCCCGGGACCCCGGCCACGAGGTCGGCGGCTCCCCGGGTGGGCACGACGCCGGCGCCCGTGTCGGACGTCATCGCGATGGTCCCGCCCAGGGAGCCGACCGCCACCGCTCGCTTGGTCATCCCGCTCCTCGCCTGCTGCCGGCGGTCCACGTCATCGTTGACAGATTACACATGGCACTTTATAAAGTCACTCATCAGGGGGTGGCCCGGCTGCCGCGCGGCACCGACGCCCAGCGCGACGAGAGCCTCCGGCGCACAGGCGCCGGCTGCGATCCGGCGCGGCGAACGTCGACATGTCCGGGCACGAAGGAGGGAGCGGCGTGAGCACGCATGGTGGCGGTTCGGCGGACAAGCCCGGACCACGGCGCTGGCACGAGCAGCGCTGGATCGTCGACTCCGTCCTGCGGACCGACGGTCTGGAATGGGACCAGCCCCGCGTCGCGTACACGCTTCGGCCCATGGGCGTCGACGCGACGGCCGACTTCCGGGTCGCGCAGTCCCGCATCAACAAGTTCGCCGACATCGTGCCGGTGTTCACCGAGCTGGCCGAGCGTCGCGACCGGCTGGCCGAGGAGGCCGAGAAGGCGGGGCGGGGCATCGCCGCGCGCGAGCACTACTTCCACGCCGCCCTGCTGTATGCGACCGCGGAGTGGCCGCTGTGGGAGGACAGCGCGCAGCTGACCGACCTCGACGACCGCAAGAATCGCTGCTACGCGGCGTACGGGCGACTGGCCGACCACCACGTCGAACGCGTGGAGATCCCGTTCGGGGATTCCTACATCCCGGCCTGGTTCCACCTGCCCGTCGGCTACTCAGGCGGCCCGATCCACACGGTCATCGCCTGCGGAGGCATGGACGCCCCCAAGGAACTCAACGTCAACCTCTACGGCGACAAGTTCCTCCAGCGGGGCTTCGCCATCCTGTCCTTCGACGGCCCCGGCCAGGGCGAGGCGCCGATCCGCGGCGTCAGGTTCACGCCGACCGCCTGGGTGGACGCGGGCGAGGCGATCCTGCAGTGGTGCCGTGCCCGTGACGAGGTCGACGACGACAGGATCGTCGGTTTCGGTCTGTCCTTCGGTTCCTACTGGATGTCCCAGATCGCTGCCTCACAGCCGTCCCTGAAGGGCGCGGCGGTCGGGCTGGTCTGCCACGAGCCGGGCGGCCACATGATCTTCGAGATGGCTTCGCCCTCCTTCAAGGCCCGGTACATGTGGATGTCGGGCCTGGAGCGCGACGAGGCCGCCTTCGACCGCATGGCACAGGAGATCGACCTCCGGCCGGTCATCGGCGACATGCAGGTTCCCTGGCTGATCGTGGCAGGGGACGAGGACGAGCTCTCGCCCATGGAGCACAGCTACGAGCTGGCGCGACAGTGCCCGTCTCCGTCGCCGCTGCTGGTGTATCAGCAGGGCCGACACGCCCTGTCGCTTCCTACGCCCTCCGTGGCGCTCGGTCCGAACTGGCTGACCTACTCCGCGGACTGGCTGCTGGACCGGGTCAACGGAGTGCCGGCGGAGGACTACGTCGACTACGTGCCGTCCACCGGGGTCGTGGAGCGACGTCCCCACCCCAAGGAGCGTTAGAGAATGAGCGCCTCTCTGCCCGACCTCTCAGGCGATGACGTCGCGGTCGTCACGATCGACCTGCACCGGGGTCACCTGGACCCGGACGTGGCGACGATGCCCCTGCCCGCGGAGGTCTGTGAGCGGGTTCTCGCGGCCAACGTCGAGCTCCTGACCGCGGCGCGAGAGCGGGGAATTCCGGTCGTTCACGTCGTGACGGCCTACCACGGGGTGGAGGAGATCGCGTCCAACCCGTGGTGGTCGGCGGTCGCCGACACGGACGCGACGCGCCGGAACGTGCTGCGCCACCAGCTGCCCGGCAGCCCGGGGCTGCAGCTCATGCCGCAGATCCTGGACGAGGACCACGACCTCGTCGTCACCACGAAGAAGCGCTACGACTGTTTCCACGCGACCGACCTGGACCACATCCTGCGCTCCCGCGGTCTGCGGACGCTGCTGCTGACCGGCGTCAACACCAACAGCTGTGTCCTGGCCACGACGGTCTCGGGCAACGCCAAGGACTACGCCGTGGTGGTCGTGGACGGGGCCGTCGACACGATGGACCCACAACTGCACGAGGCGGCTCTCGCCGTCATCCGGCAGGCGTTCGGGTGGGTCGTCACGCTGAAGGAAGCCGTGGCCGCACTGTGAGGATCGTCGACTTCCACGCCCACGTGATCCCGCCGGATCTCGTCGGCGCGATGCGCTCCGGAAGCGCCCCGGACGACATCCGCCTCGAGATGGCCGACGGGCGGCCGTGGGTCGTGCACCCGCAGGGCTACCGCTACGCCCTGCTGGACGCGTTCCACGACGTGGGCGCCCGACTGGCCGCAATGGACGAGGCCGGCATCGATCTGGCGGTTCTCTCCTGCCCGCCCACCCTGTTCCTGTACTGGACCGACCCGGCGACCGCCGTCGATGCCGCCCGGGTCGTCAACGACGGCATCGCGAAGATGGTCGCCCAGGCACCGGACCGCTTCGCGGGCGTCGCCACGGTGCCGCTGCCGGACCCCGAGGCGGCCGCGGCAGAGCTGCGCCGCGCGGTGCGTGAGCTGGGCCTGAAGGGCGCGCAGATCGGCCCGCACGCGGAGGGCGTGCCGCTCGACGACGATTCGCTGCGGCCGGTGCTGACGACGGCCGCGGACCTCGATGTGCCACTGATCGTGCACCCGTACTACGTCGGATCCACGCCCTCGCTGGACGATTTCTACCTGACCAATCTGCAGGGCAACCCGTGGCAGACCGCCGTCTGCGCCTCGCGGCTCATCCTCTCGGGCACCCTCGACGCGCTGCCCACGCTGGACGTGGCCCTCGTCCACGGCGGCGGCCACCTGCCGTACCAGATCGGGCGCCTGGACCACGGGTACCAGGTACGACCGGAGGCGCAGCGGCCGACGATGCCGCCCAGCAGCTACCTGCGGCGCTTCCACTACGACACCCTGCTCTATCGGCCCGAGGCGACGCGCTGGCTCATCGAGCAGGTCGGTGCCGACCGCGTTCTCTACGGCACGGACATGCCCTTCGACATGGACGGCGGTCCGCTGCATCAGCAGCTGGGCGACGGCCTGTCCGACGACGTCATGGCCGCGGTCGCCCACCGCAACGCGGAGCGGCTGTTCGACCTCACCGGGAGGTGCTGACGTGGCCGATTCCCTGCTCCTGCACATCGACGGGAAGGACGTTCCAGCCGCGGACGGCGGGACCTTCGAGGTGCGCAACCCGGCGGACGGCGGCCTGCTGTACGAGGCTGCCGCCGCGACCGCCGCCGACGTCGACGCGGCGGTCGCCGCCGCGCGGGCGGCCTTCGACGATCAGCGCTGGCGTGGCATCCGCGCGCGGGACCGGGCCCGGATCCTCAACCGGGCGGCCGCGCTGCTGGCCGAGCGCATCGACGACTACGCACGTCTGGAGACGCTGCAGATCGGCCGCCCCCTGCGGGAGATGCGCGCGCAGCTCAAACGGCTGCCGGAGTGGCTCGAGTACTTCGCCGCGGTGGCGCAGACCAGCGAGGGCAGCGTGCCCGACTTCGGGCCCGGACACCTGAACGTGGTCCGGCGGGTGCCGCTGGGGGTCGCGGGCCTGATCACCCCGTGGAATCACCCACTGCTGATCACGATGAAAAAGGTCTCCGCCGCCCTCGCGGCCGGCAATTCGCTGGTGATCAAGCCCAGCGAGCTCGGCCCGGCGGTGCCGCGCCACCTGGCCGTGCTCCTGGAGGAGGCCGGCGTGCCGGCCGGCGTCGTCAACGTGGTGCCCGGTCTGGGCGCGACCGCGGGCCGGGCGCTGTCGGAGCACCGCGGCCTGGCCAAGCTCGATGTCACGGGTGGCACCGAGACCGGGCGGGTCATCGCCGCCAACGCGGGGCGGGCGCTGATCCCGGTCACGGCCGAGCTCGGCGGGAAGGCGCCGGTCATCGTCTTCGACGACGTCGACGCGGACCGCGCTGTCGCGGGGGCGCTGTTCGCGGCGTTCATCGCGACGGGGCAGACCTGCGTCCAGGGCGCCCGACTGCTGGTGGCGCGCGACCGGTACGAGGCAGTGGTGAGCGCCCTGGTGGCGAGGACTCGCGCGCTCCGGCTCGGCGACCCCCTCGACCTGGGGACGCAGATCGGCCCGTTGGTGTCGGAGAACCAGCGGAACCGGGTGGCCGACGCCGTCAGCCGGGCCGCGGCGCAGGGGGCCACCGTGCTGTGCGGTGGCCGGGCCCCCGATGGGCCCGCGTACGCGCAGGGCTGGTTCTACGAACCGACCGTCGTCGCCGACGTCACCCCCGATCACGACCTGTGGCACGAGGAGGTGTTCGGGCCGGTGACAACGGTGACCTCCTTCGACTCGGAGGCCGAGGCCGTATCCCAGGCCAACGACTCCCCGTACGGCCTGGCGGCCTCCGTCTGGACCCGCGACGTGGGCCGCGCCATCCGGGTCAGCGAGCGGCTCGACATCGGGATCGTCTGGGTCAACGACCACCACCGCATCGACCCTGCGTCGCCGTGGGGCGGGGCGAAGGACAGCGGGATCGGCTCGGAGAACGGGTTGGACTCCTACCGGGCCTACACCCGTCAGCAGAGCGTGGTCATCAACTCGGCCGACGAGACCTTCGACTGGTTCGCCAGCGCCGACGAGCTCCGCTACTCATAGGAGAGAGAAATGCCTGCCGCAGATCTCGTCATCGCCGGGGGAACGGTCGTCGTGCCCGAGGGGCGTCGGCCGGCCAACCTCGCCGTCGCGGACGGGGTCATCCGCTACCTCGGCCCGGACCTGCCGTCGGCCCGGAGCACCGTGGATGCCACCGGGCTGCTCCTGCTCCCCGGAGGCGTGGACACGCACGTGCACCTGATGGACCCGGGCAGCCCCGAACGCGAGGACTTCCCCACGGGGACGAGCGCGGCCGCCGCCTCCGGGGTGACGACGATCATCGAGCACAGCCACGGCCAGCCGGTCAGGACCGTCGACGACCTCCGGGACAAGCTCGGCTACCTGGAGGGTCGGTCGAACGTCGACTACGGCCTGGCCGCTCACGCGTGGCCCGGGCTCACGCAGGAGGTCGCCGCGCTGTGGACGGCCGGCGTCTCCTTCTTCAAGGTCTTCACCTGCACGACGCACGGCATCCCCGGCCATGACGCCGCCGACCTCAAGCGCCACCTGGAGGGGACCGCGTCGGCCGGTGCGGTCAGCCTGCTGCACTGCGAGGACGAGTCCCTGACCGGCGCCGCCGAGGCCCTCCTCAAGCACGAGGGCCGCTCCGACAACGCCCTCCTGATCGACTGGCGCAACCGGGACGCCGAGCTGGTCGCGGCCGCGGTCGCGGCGCTGCTCGTCCGGCGCACCGGCGCCCGCGCGACCGTGGCCCACGTCAGCAACCCCGAGGTCGCTCAGTACGTGTCCGCCGAGCGGGCGCGCGGCGCGGCCCTGGCGGCCGAGGGCTGCCCCCAGTACTTCCTCCTGCGGGAGGACGAGGTCCACGAGCACGGCCCGCTCCGGAAATTCACGCCGCCGGCCCGGGCGAGGACCGACGAGGACGAGGCGCAGATGTGGCGCCTGCTCCGCGACGGCTCACTCACCCACATGTCCACCGACCACGCGCCCTCGACGCTCGAGCAGAAGCGCGCCGGCGACATCTGGAACGTGCACTTCGGGCTCCCCGGCCTGGACAGCACGATGGCACTTCTCCTCGACGCCGCCGGCCGCGGCCACCTGGCCTACGAGGACGTGGCCCGCGTCTACAGCGAGAACCCCGCCCGGCTCTACGGCCTCTGGCCGCGCAAGGGGCGGCTCGCCGTGGGGGCGGACGCCGACATCGCGCTCGTCGACCCGGCGGCCCGGCGCACCCTGCGCAACAGCGACGTCCTGTCGAAGGCCGGCTGGACCCCCTTCGACGGCCGGGAGGTCACTGGGCAGGTGGTGCGCACCTACCTCCGGGGCCAGCTGGTCGCCGAGAGCGGCAAGCCCGTCGACGAGCGCACCGGCCGGTTCCGCGCCGGCGCCGGCGCTCTGCGCGCCCCTGCATGACCCGACCGGCAGGCCCCACGATCCCGCGGCGGCGAAGCCGCCCCAGCCCCATCCCACCCACGACGGGAGACCACCGATGACTGTCGACTCCAGCCAGGACGTCGCCAAGCCGCTCGCGGGCTATGCCCCGTACCGGCGTGCGGGTGACCTCGTGTACTTCGCCGGGATCATCGCCGCCGACCCGGCGGCCGGCCGCGTGATCAACGGCTACGCCGACATTCCCGAGCATGCGCGTTCGGAGGCCGGTCAGATCGGCGAGATGTCGACCGACGAGCACGAGGGTCCGATCGCGGCCCAGTCCTGGTACGTCCTCGACGCGCTGCGCCGTACGGTCCAGACCGCAGGCGGGACGCTCGACGACCTCGTCAACGTGACGCAGTACTTCACGGACCTGCGGGACTACCCCGTCTACAGCCGGATCCGCGCGAAGTTCTTCCGCGTGCCGCCCGCGAGCACCTGCGTACAGGTCACCGAACTGCTGCCCAACCGGCTGACCCGGCTCGAGGTCCAGGCGGTCGCGTACATCCCGGGTCGGGAGTAGGCCCCGATGCCCGCAGTGCTCGAGGCCCGGACCGTCAGCAGGACCTTTCCCGGGGTCAAGGCCCTGGACGAGGTCTCGCTGGCGCTGCTGCCCGGCGAGGTGCACGCCCTCGTCGGTGAGAATGGCGCGGGTAAGTCCACGCTGATCAGCATCCTGTCGGGTGCCGCCCGGCCGGACTCCGGGCAGGTGGCGATGAACGGCCGCGAGGTACACCTCGGGACTCCCGCCGCCGCCAAGAAGCACGGCATCGCCACGATCTTCCAGGAGCTCTCGATCCAGCCCTGGCTCAGCGTGGCTGCCAATGTCGTGCTCGGGAGCGAGCCGGGCCGACCGGGGATGGGCGCACTCTTGTCGGCCCGTCGTGCCGAGGCGATCGCGCGCGAGGCGCTCGACCGCCTCGGCGCACAGGAGATCCCGGTCAGGGCCGACGCCGGCCGGCTGTCGACGGGGCAGAAGCAGCTCATCGAGATCGCCCGCGCGCTGACGCTGGACGCGCCGGTGATCATCATGGACGAGCCGACGTCCTCGCTGCCGCATCGGGACACCGCCCGGCTCCTGCAGATCATCCGTCAGCTCCGGGACGAAGGACGGGCGATCCTTTTCGTCTCCCACCGGCTCGACGAGGTCATGCAGATCGCCGACCGCGTGACCGTGCTCCGCGGCGGTCGGAACGTCGTCACGGTCCCGGCCACCGAGCTCTCGACGAGCCGGATGATCGAACACATGACCGGCCGGCGGGTCGACAGTCTGTTCCCGCCGCGGTCGAAGACCGTGGGGGACGTGGCGTTCCGAGCCACCGGTCTCACCCGTAGGGGCGCCTTCGAGGACGTGTCGTTCGAGGTTCGGCGGGGCGAGATCGTCGGTTTCTCCGGGCTCATCGGGGCCGGCCGCACCGAGGTGATGCGGGCCATCGTCGGAGCCGATCCGCTCGATGACGGCGAGATCGAGCTCGAGGGACGGCGGCTGTCGGTCCGGTCACCGCGGGACGCCATCGCGGCCGGCATCTCCTACCTGCCGGAGGACCGCAAGGAAGAGGGCCTGGTCCTTCAGCTGTCGTCCCGCGAGAACATGGTGATGCCCACGCTGAAGCTGTTCTCGCGCAACGGGATCGTGCGGGGCCGCAAGGTGCGCGGCATGACCACGGAGATGGGCCAGCGGGTCGGCGTGCGCGGCGACCTGGACCGCGCCACGGCCAACCTCTCCGGTGGCAATCAGCAGAAGGTGCTCATCGCCAAGGGACTGGTGTCCCGCGCGAAGCTGTTGATCTTCGACGAGCCGACGCGTGGGGTCGACGTGGGCGCGAAGTTCGAAATCTACGACCTCATCCAGAACCTGGCGGCCCAAGGCGTGCCGATCATCCTCGTCTCCTCGGAGCTCCCAGAGATCATGAATGTCGCGCACCGGGCCATCGTCATGTCAGGCGGGCGGGTCCAGGGCGAGTTCGACGCCGTCGACTTCTCCGAGTCAGAACTGCTCGCCGCGGCCTTCGCGGCATTCCGTAAGCGAGAGGCAACGGGTGCGCGCCATGAGTGATCCAGCCACCGGGACGACCGTCCGTCCCGAGGTGCCGGTGTCCTCGGCGAGGCCGGAGGTGCTGAGGAGGCTCTCCCGGGTCGACCCGCGGCAGATCGGCCTGCCTGTCGCCGTTCTCGTCATGATCGTCGTCTTCGCGATCAAGTCGGACGTCTTCCTGTCCACCAGCAATTTCCAGAACGTCGGACTGCAGGCGGCTGCGCTGGCGTGCGTGGCGTGCGGGCAGACCTTCGTCATCCTCACCGCGGGCCTCGACCTCTCGGTGGGCTCGACCGCCGCGCTGGTGAGCGTGGTGTGCGCGATGGGGTTCCGCGACCAGGGTTGGTGGGCCGGGATCGCGTTCGGGCTGCTGGCGGGCCTGGTGATCGGGCTGGTGAACGGGTTGGTGGTGACGCGGCTGCGGGTGGCACCGTTCATCGCCACCCTCGCCATGCTGTCGGTCGCCTCCGGAGTCGCGCTCAACCTCAGCGGTGGCACGCCGTTGACCGGACTGCCGGTGTCGTTCACGTCGCTGGCATACAAGCGGTTCGCCGGCTTCCCCCTGCCGGTCCTGATCGCGATCGCGCTGTTGATCATCGCCTATCTGGTGCTGCGGGTGTCCCGGCTGGGTCGTTACATCTACGCCGCCGGCGGCAACAGCGAGGCGGCCAGGCTGTCCGGCATCAACGTCCGCGGCACCGCGGTCGCGGCATACATGATCTGCGCGCTGCTGGCCGCGGTGGGCGGCCTGATCCTGACGGCACGGGTGGCGTCCGGCCAGCCGACACTCGGCAGCGACCTCGCGCTCCAGTCTGTAGCGGCCGTCGTCCTGGGCGGCGTCTCCCTGTTCGGCGGGCGCGGCAGCATGATCGGCGTCGCCGTCGGCGTCGTCTTCGTGAGCATCCTCTCGAACGGCCTGAATCTGCTCGGCGTCTCCTCCTACACCCAGCTGATGGTGATCGGCGTCGCCATGGTGGCCGCCATCGCCTGGGACCAGTACCTCGGCAGGAAGTGGCGGACACGAGGTGAGGCCGCCTGACAGCCGACCGGATCTCTCTGTGGTGCTCGGAACTCCCAGACGAAAGAAAGGTTCGAGTCAGATGATCGCGAAAGGAAGACTGCGCGTCGTCGTGCCGCTGGGGCTCGCCGGCGTCGTCGCGCTCACGTCCTGCGGCACGTCGTCGTCCGGCGGGGGGTCCTCATCCGGGGGCTCGTCGTCCTCCGGTGGCACGATCGGTGTGTCCGTCCCCACGGTGGAGGGGCCGTTCTTCACCGCCATGCTCTACGGCATCGAGGACCAGGCCAAGAAGGCCGGGTACAAGGTGACCATCCTGTCGGCCGGCAGTTACAGCAACGTCGACCAGCAGGTCAACCAGATCCAGACGCTGACCGCCAAGAAGGTCGACATTCTGCTGGTGGACCCGGCGGATCCCACGGCGACCCAGGGACCGATACAGCAGGCCGTCAGCCAGGGCCTCGTGACGCTGGGGGCCGGTGACCCGGCGCCGGGCGCGCAGGGCTCGGTCTCCGCCCCGCACTGCACCGTCGGCAAGGACCTGGCGACCGGAGCCAAGAAGCTTCTCCCCCAGGGCGGCAACATCGGCGTGCTGGCCGGCCCCGCGGGTGCCTTCTGGTCGACCGAGCGGCTCAAGTGCTTCAAGCAGGAGATCGCCGGCAGCGGCATCAACGTCGTCGCGGAGAAGACCTCTGATCCGGCGATCTCGGCTGGTCTGTCGATCGCATCGGACTTCCTGCAGCGCTACCCGGACCTGAATCTGCTCTACGGGGCCGACGACACGGTCGGCGACGGCGCCGGGAAGGCCGTGCAGGCAGCGAACCGGTGCAGCAAGACCATGGTCCTCACCGCCGTCTTCGGCGAGCAGGCGGAGCAGCTCATGAAGGACGGCTGCGTGAACTATGACGTGGCGCTCCAGCCGGTCCTCATCGGGCGGGAGGCAGTCAAGCTCGGGATCGCCGTCAAGACCGGCAAGAAGCCGGACAAGACCGAGGTGGAGATCCCGAACGTGGCGATCACCCCCGACACCATGAGCAGCGTCGACCTCAGCGCGATCCGGGCCCCCCAGGGCTGGAAGCCCCCGGTCTGAGAGGGCTGACATGAACGAACAGCGCGTGGATGTAGTGCTGAACCAGCAGCAGCGCCAGCTGCTGGACGACACCGTGGCCCGGTTCCCCGGCAAGAACCGCGAGGAGGTTCTCCTCCAGGCGCTGCGGGAGTTCGCCGCGGAGCAGAGCCAGAGCGCCGGTTCCGGCCGATAGCCGTCCCTCGCCCGCCTGGCGCGGACCCGCGGTCCTCCCGCGGGTCCGCGTCCGGCGGGCCCCACACGAGTCGAGGATGAACGTGGACAGACAACTGCTGTACGAGACCGTGATACAGCCCGGCACGGGCAAGGCGCTCGAGGTGCTTCGGGGTCAGGTACTCCGGATCGAGCAGACGGAGGACGGCGGTCAGTGCGCCGACTTCAACTGCTTCAACCTCCGCGACTACAAGGAGCACTTCCACACCGCACGGACCCGACATGTGCACGGGCTGCGGCCGACGACCGGGGCGTTCCTCTGGTCCGCGCCACCGCGAGACCGGCCGATCGCCGTCGTCGTGACGGACACCGTCGGCAACAACGACATCCTGTACGGCCGCTGCAGCGCCTGGCTCTACGACTACCAGTACGGGCTTCCAGTGCACGCCAACTGCCACGACATGCTGGCCGAGGCGGAACGCGAGTACGGCCTGACGTCCGACGACGTGCACGACTCGTTCAACTTCTTCATGAACACGGGCATCGACCAGGACGGCCGGCCCTTCATCGGCCCGAACGTCTCTGGCAAGGGCGACCACGTCGAGCTGCTGGCGCTGATCGACACCCTGATGGTGGCCAACGTGTGCGGTGCGGACGTCATGGCCACCAACAACTTCCAGTACAAGCCGCTCCGTCTGGCCGTCTATGCCGGCACGGACGAGGAGCTTCGGGAGCACGAGCGACGCCCGGAGATGCGCCCGACGGAGACCCAGCGCACTCCGGAGCAGTTCCGGGTCAAGGAGGTCAAGGCGACCCGCGAGCTCACCCGCGACCCGTCGTACGTCTCGGAATTCATCAACGTGCCGATCGAACTCGAGGAGGTATCGGTCGCGTTGACCGACGAGGACGCGGCGCTCCTCGACGGCCTGGTGCAGACGGGAAGCTTCGGCAAGGACCGGGCGGAGGCGCTGCGGTGGGCCTTCCACCACTGGTGGATCAAGAACTACATGCAGGGCCCCAAGCACCTGGCCCGCGAGTCGGCCGAGGCCTGAGCACCGCGGTGTCGACCACGCTGGTGAAGGGCGGTGGCATCCTCACGATGGATGCCACCGCCACACTGATCCCCTCCGGGTTCGTCCTCGTGGAGGGCTCGCGCATCGCCGCGGTCGGACCCATGTCCGACGCCCCCTCAGACGCCGACGTGGACCACGTCGTCGACGCCTCGGGATGCTGGGTGACACCCGGCCTCATCAACATGCACCAGCACCACTGGTACCACCTGCTCAAGGGAGTGTCCGAGGGGCTCTACCTCGAGGACTGGGTGACCCAGGTGCTGCTGCCCGCCGGCGAGGCGCTCCGCCCCGAGGACTACCTCGCTGCCATGCGTCTGGCGGCGGCCGACATGCTGCTCACCGGGACGACGTCCTTCTTCAACCACTCCGTCACGGAGGTCGAGGCGTCCCTCGTCGACCAGCTGGCGGACGTATCGCGGGGGACAGGTATCCGGCAGTTCTTCGGCAAGGAGTTGCGCGCCAAGACCGCGCGGCCGTCGGCCGAGCACCGGGCGCAGGTCGAGCACCTGCTGGCCCGGTACCCGCACGGGCTGGACGACCGGTTCAGCGTGAACCTGGCGATCGAGTCGGGGGAGCACTGGCTCCAGGTCGGTGCGATGGACGCCGAGCTCGCCGGCTATGCCGCTGAGCTCGTCAGCCGGTTCGAGGTGCCGGTCTCCGACCACATCACGGGCGGGACGCTCTTCCGCAGCGTGTCCGATTTCCGGCTGCGCGAGGGCAGCGGCGAGGTGCAGTGGCTGGCCAGGCATGGGCTTCTGACGCACCGCACCCTCCTCGCCCATGCGGTGTGGATCGACGAGAGCGAGATCCGGGCGGCGTCGGAATCCGGGGCCTCGGTCGTCACGTGCCCGTCGAGCGGCGCGTTCACTGCCGGTGGGACTGCGCCGCTGCGCGCCTTCCTGGCCTCCGGGCTGAACGTGGCCCTCGGTACGGACGGGCCGATGGTCAACGACTCCGTGGACATGCTGGGCCAGATGCGCGAGTGCTTCCTCCTGTCCAGTACGAAGTATCTGACTCCGGCCGCGGTCAGCACGGGCCAGCTGTGGTCCATGGGGACGCGCAACGGTGCTCGGGCGCTCGGGCTCGGGGGGCGGCTGGGCGAGCTCACCCCGGGTGCGGTAGCCGACCTGGCGGTGTTCGACATGGCGGTACCGCGCTACGGCGCGGCGCTCAACCCGCCGGCAAGCCTGATCCTCTCGGGAGGCGGTCCGAAGCCGAATTGGGTGCTGGTGGACGGCGACGTCGTCGTCGACCCGGGCGGCCTGGTGTCGGTGGACGTCGGCGCCGTCGTCGCGGAGTCCCGCGAACTGGGGCGCGACCTAGCCGCGCGCGCGGGTCTGCTCATGCCGCTGTCCATGGGGATCTGAGAGCGGCGTAGATGCGGACGCTCCGCCGTGATGGTCGGCCTGCCTCAGGACGGCGCGCCGACGGTCGGA
>JAODNJ010000210.1 GCA_025465155.1 Frankiales bacterium | reverse complement strand
CGAGAACCGCCGCGACGAACAGGACGAGGACGGCGACGCCGACCGGACCCCGCACCGCCCAGGCGGCGAACACGCCGAGCGACGTCACCTCGATGCCGAGCGCGGCCACCGACGTGATCGTCGCGCGGTACCGGCCGGTGATCCGGTCCTGCAGGCGCGCCTCCGCCACGACCAGCACCGCAAGATAGAGGCCGTAGAAGAGCGCGACCGCCCCGAGCGCCGCGGGCCTCGCCCAGACGCCGGCGGCCGCGAGCAGGACACCGCTGAGCACCAGCAGTCCCGCCAGCGGCCGCCCGGACAACCGGCCGGCGCGGCCGCCCAGCGCCGCGCCCACGGCCCCGGCGAGGGGGACCACCAGGATCGCGAGAGGAACCGCGCTCGTCGGCAGTCCCCACGCCGCTGCCATCACCGGGAAGTACTCCTCGATCGCGTCGATCCCGCCGACCAGCGCGAGCGCGAGCACCAGGAGTCCGAGCCCGGGCCGCCGCAGTGCCCTGGTCAGGCCGGCCCGCAGGCCGTCACCGGCCGCGTCGTCACCGGTGTCGACGTCGGAGTCGTGCGCGGGCTCGGGAAACCGCAGGGCGAGCGCCGCCGTCGCCAGGCAGCCGCCCACGCTCGCCCAGCCCACCAGCGGGTAGCCGCCGAGGGCGTAGAGCCCGGCCGCGAGGAAGGCGGCCGGCAGCTGGGCGCCCAGCTGGGTCGCCGAGATCCATCCGTTGAGGCGGGGATAGGCGTCGGCAGCCCCGGCCGCGGCCAGGCCGTCGTAGACGAGGGCCTCCGCGGCGCCGGACACCAGCGCGCCGCCGAGCCCCCAGAGCACGAAGCCGGCCGCGAACGCGGAGGCTCCCGGCAGCGCCGTCCACAGGACGAACCCCGCCGCCTCCAGGCAGCTCGCCAGGACCAGCGACCCCCGGCGGGACCACCGATCGGCGAGCGCGCCGGCCGGGACCTCGGCGAGGAAGCCGGTCACCGACCACAGCGCGAACAGCCCGGAGACCTCGGCGGCGGTCAGGCCCGTAGACAGGAAGAAGAGCGCGTACAGCGGGTAGTACGGCGCGGCGTACGCGAGCGCGGTCCAGCCCACCGCCAGGCGGGCGAGCGAGCGGGCCGCGGGGGGCAGCCCGGGAGAGGTCCTGCGTCAACGCGGGGGAGACATACGCGGACGATAGCGCCGCGCCCGGCGGCCCGCACGGAGTTCTTCCGTCACCCTCCGCTATCCTGGCCGACGAAGGGGAGTAGCCCCCCGACCGCTGGTCGACATGCTGGCGCGGCCTCCCCGAGGCCCGCCCGGTCAGCGGGCCCGCGCCCGGCGCGGGTGGGCGAGACCTTCGGCTGGAACAGCATCCTGCGCTGCCCGGTCGGAGGCTGCCCGCGTCCGCCCGACAGCGCCGAGCGGAAGAGAGAACCCGTGGTCCTGTCGGTCGTGCTGGCCGCCTTCATCCTGATCCTGCCCGTCGAGCTGCCGGACAAGACACTGTTCGCGACCCTCGTTCTGGCCACCAGGTTCAAGCCGCTGCCGGTGTTCGTCGGGGTGGGCCTGGCGTTCGCGCTGCAGTCGCTGATCGCCGTCCTCGCCGGAAGCCTCCTCGGGCTGCTGCCGCGGTACGTGGTCACCGGTGTCGTCGCGATCCTGTTCCTCGTCGGCGCGGTGCTGCTGTGGCGCAGCGCGACGAGCGGCCCCGAGGACGAGGATCTCCGCGAGACCCCGCAGCACCCGCCGTTCTGGAAGGCGGCGACGCTGTCGTTCGGCGTGCTGTTCGCCGCCGAGTGGGGCGACTTCTCCCAGCTGGCGACGGCAGGCCTCGCCGCCCACTACGACGCCCCGGTGTCGGTGTTCGTCGGTTCCTGGGCGGCCCTGCTGGTGGTGTCCGCGCTGGCGGTCCTCCTCGGCAGGAAGCTGGCCGACCGGCTGCCCATCGCGCTGATCCACCGCGTCGCGGCCGCGCTGTTCCTGGCCTTCGCCGTCCTCGCCGTCGTGGAGACCGTCCGCAGCGCGATCGCCTGATCCGCCTCAGCCGGGCGGCGGAGCCTGACCGGGGCAGGGGGTGCCGATACCGATCTCGACCCGCTGCTGCCGGTCACCGGCTCGGACGTCGACGGGGAGGCAGAGCGGCTGGTCGGCCCAGTAGCCGCCCGCGAAGGTCAGCCAGCCGGTGCCCTTGAGGTCGGGGCAAGCCGGGACGACGACGGTCCGGCTCGGCTGCGACGGCCAGCCGCTCCAGCCGATGCCGACGTTCTGCACCACCGAGGCCGGGAGCTCGACGCGCGATTCCACACCCGCGCGGATGAGCAGGCCCGTCTTGGCGAAGAGCCTGAGAGTACTGCCGCTGTCGGCCCCCTGCAGCGCCGGGTACCCGGGGCTCGTGGGCAGGGCGACGGCGTCGAGCACGACGGTGAACTCCGGCGACGGCGGGTGGCCGTCGATCGCGTGCTCGCAGGTGATCGTCGTGGTGTCGGCCACCGGCTGGTCGCCCGTGCTCGCCGGCGCTGTCGTCCGGCTTGCTGTCGTCCGGCTCGCTGTCGTGCCGCTCGGTGTCGTGCGGCTCGGAGTCGACGAGCCGGCAGGTGCAGCGGACCGCTCCTGCCCGGCGGTGCACGCGGCGAGGAGCAGGGCGGCCGCGAGCAGCCCCGCCGTCCGTCCCGAGGCGCCGGTCATCCCCCGTCCAGCGCGCACCGGGTCGGTCAGCGCACGACGGCGCTGGTCGGGCGCGTCCTCGGGCACAAGGCCGGAGTATGCCCGCGAGATCTCGGAAAGGTGCTTGACCCTGACGCGGCGTCAGGCTTCAGGCTCGGTGCGTCAGAAGGGAGGGAACCCGTGAACGTGGGTGAGGTGGCGGCCCTGGCCGGGGTCACGGTGCGCACGCTGCACCACTACGACCGGATCGGGCTGCTGGCGCCGTCGGAACGGACGGCGGCCGGCTACCGCAGGTACACGCCGGAGGACCTGGACCGGCTGCACCAGG
>JAODNJ010000189.1 GCA_025465155.1 Frankiales bacterium | reverse complement strand
AGACGCTGGCCGCACTGAGCGCCGAGGCCGGCTTCACGCTGCGCGAACGGCTGGCCGCGCAGCCGCCGTACGTCCAGCAGCCCGAGCCGTGGCTGGACCCACGGGTGCGCCCGCACGTGTCTGCGCTCGCCGGAGACGACGGCCTTGCCGTCGAGGGCCGCATGGCGGTGGGGCTGCCGTGGCAGGAGCCGGACGAGTCCTGGGGCGCCGCCGCGACCGGGCGCACCGGGCTCCATGTCGAGGTGGACACCGTCGGGCGCACCGGTGACCGCCGCAGCGACTTCGACGCGGTCTACGGCGACTGGGCGCTGCTGCGCTCGGCAACGGAGTCGGCGCGTGACGGCCACTCCACCGCGCTGGCCGCCGGCGACCCCGAGGTCCGCGCTGCCCTCCGCCACGCCGAGACCGACCCCGCGGGGCTGACCGACGCCGGGTACCTGGCGCTGCTGGGTGCCGACGGCGCGGACCTCGAGGCGCTCGCGGCGCTCGCGGACTCCATCCGCCGCGACGTCAACGGCGACGACGTCACCTACGTCGTCAACCGGAACATCAATTTCACCAACGTCTGCTACACCGGCTGCCGGTTCTGCGCGTTCGCCCAGCGGCGCACCGATGCCGACGCCTACACGCTGTCGATGGAGCAGGTCGGCGACCGGGTGGACGAGGCGTGGGCGGCGGGCGCCACCGAGATCTGCATGCAGGGCGGCATCCACCCCGACCTGCCCGGGACGGCGTACTTCGACCTGGCCCGCGAGGTGAAGCGCCGGCAGCCCGACATCCACCTGCACGCGTTCAGCCCGATGGAGATCGTCAACGGCGCGGCCCGCACCGGGCTGTCGTTCGAGGAGTTCCTGGTGGCCGCGAAGGAGGCCGGGCTCGACAGTGTTCCGGGCACGGCGGCGGAGATCCTCGACGACGACGTCCGCTGGGTGCTGACCAAGGGCAAGCTGCCGGCGGCGACCTGGCTGGAGATCATCGCGACGGCGCACCGCGTCGGCCTGCCGACGACGTCGACGATGATGTACGGCCACGTCGACACGCCGGCGCACTGGGTCGGGCACCTGCGCGCGCTGGCGAACCTGCAGGACGAGACCGGTGGCTTCAGCGAGTTCGTGCTGCTGCCGTTCGTGCACCACAACGCGCCGATCTACCTTGCCGGCGTCGCCCGCCCCGGCCCGACCGTGCGGGAGAACCGGGCGGTGCACGCCGTCGCCCGGCTGCTGCTGCACGGCCGGATCCCCAACATCCAGACGTCGTGGGTGAAGCTCGCCGAGGCCGGCACGCAGGCAGTGCTGCGGGGCGGCGCCAACGACCTCGGCGGCACGCTGATGGAGGAGACCATCAGCCGGATGGCCGGCAGCGAGAACGGCTCGCTGAAGACGATCGCCGAACTCGAGGCGATGGCCGCGGCGATCGGCCGGCCCGCCCGCCAGCGCACCACCGAGTACGGGACGCCGTCACCCGAGCGCCTCGCCACCGCGCGCTCCGACGAGGGCCGCCGCCGGCTCACGCTCTCGGTCACCCCCACGTGAGCAAGGCGTGACCGGCAAGGCGTGACCCGGCGGCGCGGTCAACGCGCGGATCGGTTGCTGGGGTCGGTCCGGTCTGACTGGCTGTCGCCCCCGTCCAGCAACTCCCCGAACAGCGTGCGGTAGTGCACCATCGCCTCCCGCAGTTGCTCGGTCGAAGCCTGGCCGCTGTCGTTGAGCACCGATATCGCGTGGGCGGCGCGATACTCGGAGACCACCCCGGCATGGTCCACGGAGACGTCGCGCGCCTGCTGGTCGAAGTCCCCGACCGGATAGCCACGCTCCTGCATGACCTGCTGGACGAGCGCGTCGGCCTCGCCGACCGCCTGTGTCGGCGCGTCGACGAAGTGCTCCTGGGCACCGCGCCAGCTCCTGGCGTAGGCGTTGCGGGCGCCAGGATCCAGCGGGCGGATCTCCAGGTCCCTCCGCCGTCTCTCGCGCGCCTGCAGGTCCTGCTCCGCCTCCCGGCGGTCACCGGCGGTCTCGACGGTGCGCTCGTACTCCGGGCCGAACTGCTCGTGCAGTCGCCGGCTGCGCATCCGGGGCAGCAGCACGGCGGCGCCGACGATCAGCAGAACCACCACGACGACGATGACGATGATCAACGCGGTCATGGCGTCACGTCGACAGAAGTCGGTCGAAGAAGGACCGGTACCGCTGCAGCGCCTGGCGCAGGTCCTCGGTGTCGGCCTTGCCGCCTCCCTGCCACTGGGACTCCAGCCGGCCCTTGTGCTCGCTGAATCCCTGAGCCATCGACTGCATCAACTCGGCCACCAGGCCGTCGGCGCTCCGCACGGCCTCCTGCGGGTCGTCGACGAAGCGGGCCTGGACGTCGCCCCACATCCGCCGGAAGCGCTCCTCATCGGCAGGATCGAGCAGCGCGACGTCAGCCTTCCCGTCCGCTACCCCCGTGCCCTCGGCGGCGCCGGAGTCGACACCGGCGCCGGGGTCCGTGCCGCCGGTGTCCGACCGGTCCGTCTCGGCGCCCATGCGCCCCTCGGGGCCGTCCGCGTGTGCGCCCTCCACGGGTGGCGCGTCCATGCCCTCCGACGCCCTCGCGCGGGTTTCCTCCCCCGGCCCGTGGTCGTCGGGCGCCGGGCGTTCGTCCTGTCTCACCCCACCGGACTGTGCAAGATCCTGAGTGCTCAGATCCTGATCGCGGTCCATGCCGCACCTCCACTGCGTCTACTGGGCAGTCCCCTCGTCCTGCCCTGTGATGTAGATCACAAAACCTTCGTCGGCCGCTGCACGCCGCCTAGCGTCCGGAGCGGTCCCCCGTTCCGGCGTCGAGGAGTGTCCGTGGCAGATCGACCGTCCGGCGCGGGGCAGGACGACTGGCACCGGCCGCTGCGGCACGTCCGGGCGGCCGAGCTGTCCCGGGACACCGCGCAGACCAGCGGCATGACCCGCAGCGAGGCGGTATCGGCCCGCACCGTCGGCTCCGAGCGGGTCTGGATGGGCCAGACCCTCGTGGGTCCGCGGACGACGTCGGGCGACCACCACCACGGCGACACCGAGACCGCCATCTACGTCGTCTCCGGTCACCCGGTGTTCGTCTTCGCCGAGGACGGCCGGGAGGTGCGGCTGACCCCGGAGCCCGGCGACTACGTGTTCGTGCCGCCGTTCGCGCCGCACCGCGAGGAGAACCCGACCGACGAGGAGGCCGTGGTGGTCCTCGCCCGCAGCAGCCAGGAGGCCGTCGTGGTGAACCTCCCCAGCCTCCTCGCGACCGAGCCGAACTGAGCGGGCCGCCGTCCGGAGACGCGTCCGTGGCACGGAGACCGGGGGGTCTCTGAGCCCAGCTAACCTTCCCGGATGAGCGCGCGACCGACGTCCGATCTCGACCGGCTGACCGACCGCGTCGTGGAGGACGTCGCCGCCTCCCAACCCGTCCTCGCCACGTACATCGGGGTACCCGGCCACGACGACCGGTGGCCAGACCTCTCGCCGGACGGCATTCGGGGGCACGCCGAGCTGCTCCGGTCGACCCGGGCGCAGGCAGCGAGGATCACGCCCGTCGACGGGCGCGAAGTGCTCGCGCGCAGCGCCATGATCGAGCGGATCGGCGCCCAGCTGGACCGCTACGACGCGGGCCTGGCCGAGGCGGACCTGAACACCGTCGACAGCCCCCTGCAGCAATTCCGGATGGCCTTCGACCTCATGCCCAGCAGGACGCCGGACGACTGGGCGACCATCGCCCGCCGTCTGGCCGCGCTCCCGGAGGCGCTGTCCGGGTACGCCGCGGGGCTGGACGACGCCGCCGCCCGGGGCCGGGTGTCCGCCGCCCGCCAGATCCGGCTGTGTGCGGAAACGGGGCGGAAGTGGGCGGCCCCGGGCGACTTCTTCGACAGCCTCGTGGCCGCCGCGCCGAGCGCGTCGGGCAACGGACTCGCCCGGGACCTCTCGCGCGGCGCCGAGGACGCGAGGGCAGCGCTGCAGGTCTTCGCCGACTTCCTCGGCCGGAAGCTGCTCCCCCGCGCGCCCGAGGAGGACGCGGTCGGCCGGGAGCGGTACGCCCTGGAGTCCCGCTACCACGCGGGCGCCGATCTCGACCTCGACGAGACCTACGCCTGGGGCTGGGAGGAGCTGGCCCGCATCGTCGCGGACAAGGAACGGGTGGCCGAAGAGATCGCGCCCGGTCAGGGCATCGCCGGCGCGATGGCGGCACTGGACGCCGACCCCGCCCGGATCCTGCACGGGCGCGCCGCCCTGCAGGCCTGGCTGCAGGACACCGCCGACCGGGCCATCCAGGCGCTGGACGGCGTCCACTTCGACATCCCGGAGCCGGTCCGGCGCATCGAGGGACGGCTCACTCCCACGTCCGGTCAGGGCGTCTACTACAGCGGTCCGACGGAGGACTTCAGCCGGCCCGGCCAAATGTGGTGGTCCCTGCCCGACGGCGTCGACGACATGACGACCTGGCGGGAGACGACCACCGTGTACCACGAGGGCGTCCCCGGCCATCACCTGCAGATCGCGCAGAACGTCTACAACGCCGCGCTGCTCAACCGGTGGCAGCGGCTGCTGAGCGGGTGCCCCGCCTATGCCGAGGGCTGGGCCCTGTACGCCGAGCGGCTCATGGCCGAGCTGGGCTTTCTCGACGACCCCGGCGACCGGCTCGGCATGCTCGACGCCCAGGAGCTGCGTGCCGCCCGCGTCGTCCTGGACATCGGCGTGCATCTGCAGCTCCCGATCCCGGCCGGTGTGCGCGACTTCGGCGGCCGGTCGTGGACCTACGACGTCGCGGACGAGTTCCTGCGTCGGCACGTGTCCATGGAGGACGCGATGCGCACCGACGAGCTGCACCGCTACCTCGGCTGGCCTGGGCAGGCGCCGGTCTACAAGGTGGGCGAGCGGGTCTTCCTCACCGGGCGTGAGCAGGCGCGGAAGCGCCACGGCGCCGCCTTCGACCTCCGCGCATGGCACCGGAAGGTCCTGGACCTCGGCGAGCTCGGCCTCGGTCTGCTCACCGAGGAGCTGGCCCGGCTGTAGCCGGAGTGGGTCGGGCGCGACTGGGTAGCCGGGGTGCGTGCGAGCCATCACCTTCACCCGACCCGGCGGTCCCGACGTCCTCGAGCTGATCGAGCGGGACACCCCGCAACCCGGCCCCGGTGAGGTGCGTGTGCGTGTCGCCTTCTCGGGCGTCAACCCGACGGACACGAAGTCACGGACCACCGCCCAGCCGGGACCCGGCGGTCAGATCCCCAACCAGGACGGCTCCGGCACCGTGGACGCGGTCGGTGAGGGAGTCGACCCGGTCCTGATCGGCGAGCGCGTCTGGATCTGGGAGGCGGCCTACCAGCGGCCGTTCGGGACGGCCGCCGAGGACACGGTCGTCCCCGCCCGTCAGGTCGTGCTCCTCGGCGCCCAGCCGAGCTTCGAGCTCGGCGCCGCCCTCGGGATCCCGTTCATCACCGCGCACCGCTGCCTGACCGTCGCCGAGTCGCTACCCGACCGGGTCGGCTCCGGCTCACTGACCGGGCACACCGTCCTGGTGCAGGGCGGCGCCGGAGCGGTCGGCAACGCGGCCATCCAGCTCGCCCGGTGGGCCGAGGCCACGGTGATCGCCACCGTCAGCACCCCCCGGAAGGCGCAGCTGGCGGCCTCGGCCGGGGCGGACCACGTGATCAACTACACACAGGAGGACGTCGTCACCGAGGTGCGCAAGATCGCGCCGAAGGGGGTCGACGCCATCGTCGAGGTGGCGGCGGCGCGGAACGCGGCCGCCGACGCCCAGCTCGTCGCCCGTCACGGATCCGTCGGCGTCTACGCCGGTACGGACGAGGACAGCATGACGATCCCGGTCCGCTCCCAGATGACGCCCAACGCGCGGTGGCAGTTCGTGTTCGTGTACACCGAGCCGGCGCGGGCCAAGGACATCGCGATCGGCGACATCAACACCGCCGTGTTCGACGGGGCCGTGCGGGTGGGCGAGGAGGCCGGGTTGCCGCTGCACGTCTTCCCGCTCGAGAAGGCCGCGGACGCCCACCGCGCCGTCGACGAGGGCGCCGTCGGCAGGGTCCTCATCGACGTCACCACCTGAGCGGAGGCGGCCCCGGCGGCCACCCGGTGGCCCCGGCTCACCCGCCCGGGGTCATGGGTGGCAGCCGCTGCGTCAGTGGCGCGAGTCGCCAGGACGCGTATGCGGGCAGCCCTCTCCGGAGATCCTCCCCCAGGTCGGTGCGCCGCCCGTCGCCGTGCAGGTCGGGCAGCCCACGCGCTTTCTGCACGCCGAAGGCGGCATGCAGAAGCTTGCTCCCGACCCCCCGCCTGCGGTATTCCGGGCCGACATACAGCTGGTGGACCAGCCCGGCCTCCGGCCACCACCGCACGGCCGCGACCTGGTGCTCGCCGTGCACGCCGGCGGCGCGGGCTTCGGCCTCGGTCAGCACGTCCCCGTCGGGGCGGCCTGTGTCGGAGAAGGCGACCAGAGTGACGGCCGGCGGATCGGCGTCCGGCTCCGCCAGCTCGACGTACCAGAGCGACGGTGCGTGAGGCAGTGCGGCGTGAACAGCCCGCACCCGATGGCCGTCGGCGTCGTGGCGGGCAGCGACGAACCATCCGGACGGCCGGCGGTCGCCGGGCAGATCGACGACCACACCCGGTGCGAAGTCCGGCGTCAGCACCCCGACGAGCGTGCGCTGCGCCGGTACGCCCGGCTCCGCGGGGTGGCGGAGCCGGGCGTACCAGGGCTCCCGCGCCGGCTCAGCCGCGACGGGCACGCCGGCGCACCAGCAGGACGAGGAAGAACACGACCGCGACGAACAGGATGCCGATGCCGACCAGGCCGGTCTGGGTCACCGTGCTGCTGGCGGTGGCGAGCTTCGCCGGCGACGCCGGGGCGGCCGCGGGGGGTGGCGTCGACCCACCCGTGGTGTCCGCCGCGACCGCCGAACTGCTCGGCGCCGGGATGCCCGCCGGCACCTCGGTCGTCGGGGCTTGCGACGGCGACGGCGCCACGACGGGCCGGGGCACGGCGGCGGCCGACGAGACCGGGGCCGGGGCCGGGGCAGCGGACGTCGAGGACGCCGAGGACGCCGGGGTCGCACTGGGCGCCGCCGCGACGGCGTTGAGCAGGCGGATGGCAGTCAGTGGTCCGTCGCCGGTTGCCGCCGTGGCGGTGAGCGGACCGGCGGTGTCGGGTTGATACCCGGACGGCGCGGCGCCCGGGGCCAGCGTGTAGCCCGCACCCGGGGCGAACCAGTCGTCCGGGGCTCCGCCGAAGGTCAGGGTGCCGTCGGGGCCGCTCGTGGCCG
>JAODNJ010000539.1 GCA_025465155.1 Frankiales bacterium | reverse complement strand
GCCCCGGGCGCCGGTGCCGGCCGGTTCGCCGGCGGGCCCGGCGGTGCCCCGGGCGCCGGTGCCGGCCGGTTCGCCGGCGGGCCCGGCGGTGCCCCGGGCGGCGGATTCGGCCCACCCCCGGGTGCCGCGGGCGGAACGGCGACCGGCGGCTTCGGGGGCTTGCGCGGCGTCGGGGGCTTCCGCGGCCCCGGCGGCGCCCGTGGGGGAGCGGGCGGCCTGCTCGGCGCCGCCCAGGTCGGCCCCCAGGTCGTCGCCGCCCTCGAGAGGAACGCGTCGTCCTACACCTGGGCGGCGGCCGCCGTCGGTGCCAACAACGCGGCCGGTTACCAGCTCGCCACGCAGCTGCCGGTCATGCCGATCGGCGGGTTCAACGGCAGCGACCCCTCCCCCACCCTGGCCCAGTTCGAGCAGTCCGTGGCCGGTGGCAAGGTGCACTGGTTCATCGGCGGCGGCGGCGCCGGCGGCATGCGCAGTGACAGCGGGAGCAACGCGGCGGCAGAGATCGAGGCGTGGGTCCAGTCGCACTTCACTGCCCAGACGGTCGGTGGCGTGACGCTGTACGACCTCACGCAGCCGCCGTCCTGATCCGGGGCCCCGTGCCACGCCGCCGCAGGCGGAACAGGGGGCTCCCGGAATCCCCGGTTACTGTTTCGGGGCCGGCTCGCCGATCGGGCCAGCCGCCGGTAGCACGGATTGCGGGTCCCCTCGGATGAGACGTTGGTGGTCGTCGGCCCTGGCCACGGCGTGGTTGATCGTGCTGGCGGTGGGGCCGGCCACAGCGGCCCGAGCCGACGCACCGGCACCGGCACCGGCGCGGACGGGCCCCGTCGTGGTCGTCGGCGTACCGGACCTGCGCTGGCAGGACGTGGACCGGACCCACACACCGACGCTGTGGCAACTGGCCGGGCGGTCCTCGATCGGCACGATGACCGACCAGTCGGGCGAAGGCGACGCCCGCCGGGCGGCCGGCTGGCTCACGCTGAACACCGGCAGCCGTGCGGAGGCGTTCGTCCCCCTCCGGACGCTCCCCGAGCCCTCGGACCCGGTCCAGCTGGAGCGGCTCAAGACCATCAACCAGGCGGCGAGGTTCCACTCGCAGGTCGGCGCACTGGGCGATGCCCTCAACCGCGCCGGGCGCACCGTCGCGGCGGTGGGCACGTCCGGAGCCGTCCTCGGCGGGATGGACAGCCAGGGCCGGGTGGACTCGCGGGACTCCACGGTGGCCATGGCCCTGCAGCACGCGGACGTCGTCATGGTCGAGCTCCCGCAGCTCTACGGCGTCGACCGGCAGGACGACGCCGCGGTCGCCCTGGCGCAGACCCAGGTGGACGACGCTCTCGGGGTGATCCTCCAGCAGCTGCCGAGCGGCACGTCGCTGCTGGTGGCCGGGGTCAGTGACGGGTCCACCGACCAGGCCCACCTGCACGTGGCGATGGCCTCCGGTCCGGCGTTCGCAGCGGGCCGGCTCACCTCTGCGTCGACCGGCCGCCCGGGGGTCGTGCAGCTGATCGACATCGCCCCGACCGTCCTCTGGCTGACCGGCGTCGACCCGCCCAGCGCGATGCTGGGCGTCCACTGGGAGAGCATCGCGGAACCTCGGGTACCGACCGCGACGGAGGTGCCCCGCCTCGTGGACCTCGACGAGCGATCCGTGGCCCAGGTGAACACCGGCGGCCGGTACTACGCCGCCGTCGCCGCGGTCGCGCTGCTCTACGCCGTCGCCATGGTGCTCAGCTGGGTGCGGCGGCGTGCCGGCCTCCCGCGCTTCGTCACCGCCGTCGTCGCAAGCATTCCGGTGGCCAGCTGGCTGATCCAGCTCGTCCCCTGGTGGCGGATGGGGGCCTGGAGCCTGGCGCCGCTCACCGCAGTCTTCGCACTCGTCGTCGGAGCCGCCGCGACCCTCAGCCCGTGGCCCGGGAAACCCCGGTGGCGGCTCGCGGCCGTCGTCGGCGCCGTGACCGCCGGCGTGCTCGTCATCGATGCCGCGACCGGCTCCCCGCTGTCCCTGGACGCGCCGTTCGGGGACAACCCGATCATCGCGGGCCGGTTCCACGGGGTCGGCAACGTCGCGCTGGCCCTGCTGGCCTCGGGCACGCTGCTCCTCGCCGCCGCCCTGGCCGCCGGGTCGCGCGGTGGCCGGGCCGCCGCGACGGTGTTCGGCCTGGGAGCGGTGGCCGTCGTCGTCGACGGCTATCCCAAGCTCGGGGACGACTTCGGTGGCGTGCTGGCCCTGCTGCCCGCCGTCTGCGTGCTCACCCTCGTGGTGTCCGGGGTCCGCATCTCCTGGCGCTACCTGGCCGCCGTGGCCGCCGTCACCGTCGGAACCGTCGCCACCTTCGCCCTCGTCGACTACTCACGGCCGGCGTCGCAGCGGACCCACCTGGGCAGGTTCGTCCAGCAGGTCGCCGACGGGTCCGCGTGGCCGGTCATCACCCGCAAGCTGGACAGCAGCCTGGCCACCTTCACCGGCGGCTGGCCGAGGTGGGTCACGCTGATCTGGGTCCTCCTCGCGGTGGCCGCGTACGTCGGCCACCGGCAGGGATGGCTCCGCCTGGGTGAGGACGTCGACCGGCGCACGGCCGGCGGGGTCGTGGCCGCTCTTGCCGTCGTGGGGTTCCTCGGCGCGGCTCTCAACGACTCGGGGCTCGCCATCACCGCGTTCGTCCTGTACGTCGGCGTGCCGTCGCTCGTGCCGCTGCTCGCACCGGGGCGAACGCGTCCCACGGGCGCGGATACCGGGCGCGGCGCCGTCCGTGACCTGCTCCCACGGGTCCGGAACGACGGCCGTACCCGGCCCCTGAAACCCCCGCGTGGGTGAGACACCCGCCACATCGAGACGCTCGGCCCCACGCCGACAACTCCGTGGATCAGGCAACTCCGGCCAACATTCACTACCTTCCTAGTTCTAGGCGCGCCGCAACGGGCCGGCCATCGCGAGAGATGGTGGCCTCTGCGGTGTCCTGGGCACCCCGGTTCGCGGGACACTCGCGACCCGGGAGCCCGCAGGTCTGTCCAGCGCGCGTCAGGGAGGGTCATGTCGGACACGCTGGCGCGTGAACGCGTGCCGGACCGACTTCGTGAGCGACCCTCCGTGCTGTTCCGGGCCGCCGGAGCCGGTGGGTTCGCCCTGACCGCGGGGGTGGCCGTCGCGGCCGCGTACGCGGGCGTCACCCAGCAGGTCCGGCTGCCGGACTGGTGGGGGCCCTGGCCGGTGCGCCCGGCCGGCCAGCTCGACGGCTGGGTGGTGACGGGCCTGGTCATGCTCGGCGCCCTGTGCATGCTCTGCGCCTGGCTCGCCGCCGCGATGATGCGCCGTTCCCGCGCCGGGACGCTGTGGGGCCTCGCCGGCTGGGGGGACCCGGACCAGGGCGCGCACCGGACCCGCCTGCGCACCGTCCTGGGGCTGGTCGCGGCCTGGGCTCTCCCCTTCCTGCTCAGCGGTCCGATCGGAAGTCTGGACGTCCAGAGCTATGCCGCGGACGGCCGGCTCGCCGGCCTGGGGCTCGACCCGTACCAGGCGACCCCGGGCTGGCTGGCGGACGGATACGGCGGGGGCGTGGATCCCCTGTGGCGCTGGACGCCGGCCCCGTACGGGCCGCTGCAGATCCTGCTGCTCCGCGGGCTGGTGCACGCAGCCGGCCCCCACGTCGGGCTTGCGGTGCTGCTCATCCGAGGGGTGGCCGTGCTCGGGTTCGTCGCCGCCCTCGTCCTCACGCTGCGCGCGGTGCGCCCCTCGGACCGGGCCGCAGTCCTCGTGGTGACCGCGCTGAACCCGGTGGTCCTCGTGCACGTCGTCTCCGGTGGCCACCTCGACATCCTGATCGGCGTCCTCGCCCTCCTGGTCGTCGGACTCAGCCGTGACGGGCGCCCGGCGCTGGCCATGACCTTCGCCGTCGTGGCCTGTGCGATCAAGCTGCCCGGGGCGGTGCTGGCGGCGTTCGTCCTGCTCGACCTGCTCCACCGGACGGCGGGGCCCGAGCGGGCACGTGCCCTGCTCCGTGCTGTCGGCGCCGGCGTGGGGACGGCGGCCGTGATCATCGTGCTCTGCCCCAACCCCTTCGGCTGGGTAGCCGCGCTCAACGTCCCGGGGGTGGTGCGCAACGGCGCGGCGCCCAGCACCTGGGCGTCCTACCTCGCCGCGCTCCTGACCGGCCACCTCTCCGGCTCCGGCCTCGACTTCTCGTTCACCGTCGGCCGGATGGCGACCGGGATGCTGGGCGCCGGTGCGGTTCTGGCGCTCCTCTGGCGGGCGGCCTCGGGCACCACCCGCCAGGCGTTCCGCGGCGTCGGCTGGGCCCTGATCACCCTCGCCGTGACCGGCCCGGCGCTGTACCCGTGGTACCTGACGTGGGGTCTGTTCGCGGCTGCGGTCGGCAGCGGGCCCCGGGGCCGGCTGGTGCTCGTGGCGCTGGGTTCGGCCACGAGCCTGGCCGCTGCCCTCGGTCCCGGCTGGCTGGTCCTCGCGGCGTGGATCGTGATCATGCTGGTGGTCCTCGGCTTCACCGCGTGGGTAGGACGGGCTCATTGGCCCGCTCGGCCCGGTGCACCGGCGGCGGGCGATCTGCCCGTCGAACCGGGTTCGTACGAACACTGGCCTCGTGAGAGGCGCCGGGACGACGTGCCGGCCATCTGACGAGGACATGGGTGTGTTGTCGGGCCGGCGGCGGAGCGGACGAGTGCCGCCGTTATGCGTCTGACACCGCACACACAGAACTCACACAGCTTTCGTGCAGCAGAGATTCATAGGTCTGGGTGATGGTGGATAACATGCCTGCGTTCCTGGTCGACGGGACCGGTAGCGCCGGATCGGGCGGTCCTGCTCGTCCCGTGCTCGACGTGGTCGTCCCGGTGCACAACGAGGAGGCCGACCTCGAGCCGTGCCTGCGGCGGCTGCACGCCTACCTGAGCGAGCAGCTGCCCTACCCGTTCCGGATCACGGTCGCGGAGAACGCCA
>JAODNJ010000171.1 GCA_025465155.1 Frankiales bacterium | reverse complement strand
CCGGGGGTGATGTCGAGGGTGACCTCGACATCGGCGGTGGCGGCTTGTCGCGCGAGGCGGACGGCGTCGTCGAGGAGGACCTCGTGGCTTCCGGCCTGGATGATCAGGGGCGGCAGGCCGGACAGGTCGGCGAACACGGGGCTGACGAGGCCGACGGCGGCGTCCTGTCCCGACGTGTAGTCGGGGATCCGCGCCTGGAGGTTTTCCCGGCTGAGCAGAGGGTCGGCCGCGCGCTTGGTGTCCATCGTCGTCCCGGCCAGCGTGAGATCGGCGTAGGGCGACATGACGAAGGCCGCAGCCGGCAGGGGCAGCCCGTGATCGCGGGCGTTGACCAGGGTGGCGACGGCGAGTCCGCCGCCCGCGGACTCTCCCGCGAAGGCGATGTCCGACGGGGCCGTGCCGCTGTCCAGCAGGGCTTCGTAGGCTGCCAGGGCGTCGTCGACGGCCGCCGGGTACGGGTGCTCGGGGGCGAGCCGGTAGTCGACGGAGATGACCGTGGCGCGCGTGCGTCGGCCGACCTCCGAGGCCAGGCCGGCGGCTTGGAAGGCGTCCCCCAGCACGTACACGCCGCCGTGGAAGTACAGGACGACATGGCGGGGTCCAGTTCCGGCGACGGTGATCTCGGCGACCGGGACGGCACCGAGTGCGGCTGCGGTGACAGTCACGTCGGCGGGAAGCGGCACTGCCGAAGTCAGCTCACGGAGCATCCGCCGTTGCTCGCTGACGTCGCTGTCGGCGGGGAAAGCGGACTGCCGCAGGATTGCGTCGAGGGTCTCTCGCTGCTCAGTGCTCACGGGGGCTCTGCCTTTCGGTGAAGGTGGTGTGACGGCTCTCCCGAGCGCCCTTTACGTGCCGATCCGATGCCGACATTTCCGGTCGGGTGACGGGCCACCTGCAGCCTTGGCGCCGGCCAGGTGAGAAGGCGTCACCGGATCACGGTGATCCGTGCGAGGGCCACCTCGGATCCGATCGGCCTTGGAAAGGCGTGAATACGCCGGCTGCGTCCCACTTCTGACCGGCCCGGTCGGCAATCGTCATCTCGACCGACGGGATTGCGCAGTCGGCAAGATCCGGCTGGCGAGATCACCGAGATCAGGTGACAGCCGCTCACCTTGCTGCCCCATAACGTGAGCCCCCTCGGCCGGCCAACAGACTGCACCAAGGAGTGCGAGCACATGACCACGACTGCCGCATCTGACCGCTTCACCGCGCTGCCGGAGGAACACGCGCTGCAGGCCACTGTGGTGGCCCTCGAGGAGCACGGCTTCAGTGTCGAGGTCGTCGATGATCTCGATGCCGCGCGCCAGGCGGTGCTGGCTCGCATCCCCGAGGGCTCATCGGTGATGACCAACGCCTCGATGACGCTCACGGAGACCGGGATCGCGGACGCGATCAACGATGCCGCCGGCCGGTGGAACTCGGCGCGGAACGCGATGTTCGCGCTCGACTTCGCGACCCAAGCGCAGGAGATGAAGGCGATCGGCGGTCAGCCCGACTACTCCCTGGGAAGTGTGCACGCGGTGACCCGAGACGGCACCTTGGTCATCGCCTCGGCGTCGGGCAGCCAGCTCTCCTCATACGCGTGGGGCGCGGCGAATGTGATCTTCGTCGTCGGCGTGCAGAAGCTGGTGCCCACGCTCGAAGCGGCGCATGAGCGCATCTACCAGCACAGCCTGCCGCTGGAAGACGCCCGCGCGCAGGCGGCCTATGGGCAGCACAGCCAGGTCGGGAAGGTCCTCGAGATCCACCAAGAATTGCCCGGCCGCATCCACGTCGTCCTCATCCGCCAGCAGGTCGGGTTCTGACTGCTCGCGCCGGAGGCGACTGCCGGCCTGATCGCCTTCTTGTCAGCATCACGCCGACGCAGCGTCGCAATCACCGGGATCCGGTGACGGCTCTCGCCTGGCTGACGGCAAGCCCGTACCCGCTGCTCGGGCTCGCACGGCCGCCAGGAACGTGCTCGGAGATCCAAGGGACATACCGTGACATCGCCAGCCTCCAGCCCGGACAGCGCCCCCTCTTCGCCCAGCATCCGGTCAGTGCCATCGGAAACCGGTCGCGCGACCGCATCCAGCAGCACGGCGGGCGGCGCCGATCGCCGCCTCGGCGTGGCTCTACTGGTCATCGCCAGCGCTCAGCTGATGGTCGTGCTCGACGGCACCATCGTCAATGTGGCGTTGCCGCAGATGCAGCGCGCGCTCGGCTTCTCCGGAGCCGGCCTGGAGTGGGTGGTCAACGCCTACGCGGTCACCTTCGGCGGCCTGCTCCTGCTCGGCGGCCGCGCCGGTGACATCCTCGGCCGGCGACGGGTGTTCGTCTTCGGGCTGCTGCTGTTCTCCGGAGCGTCCCTGCTCGGCGGGTTCGCCACCAGCCAGTGGTGGCTGCTCACCGCGAGGGCGATACAGGGAGCCGGCGGCGCGGTGATCGCACCGACCGCGCTGGCGCTGATCACCACCAACTTCGCCGAAGGCGCTCCGCGCAACAGGGCGTTCGGCGTCTACGCGGCGATGTCCGGCGCCGGCGCCGCGGTGGGCCTGCTGCTGGGCGGGGTGCTGACCACCTACGCGTCATGGCGGTGGGTGCTGTTCGTCAACGTTCCGATCGGGATCCTGGTGGCAGCGGCGGCGCCCCGGGTGCTGGCCGAATCGCGCCGCCGGCCGGGCCGGATCGACCTGGCCGGCGGGATCACCGCGACCGGCGGCGTCGCGCTGCTCGTCTACGGCCTGTCCAAGGCCGCCACCGGATCCGACGGGGTATCACATTGGGGCGACGCGCAGGTGCTGACGTCGCTGGCGGCGGCAGTGGTGCTTCTCGTGTCCTTCGTACTCATCGAGATGCGCAGCTCCCGCCCGCTGCTCCCGCCGCGGCTACTCGCCGACCGCAACAGGTCGGGTGCCTACCTGGTCATGCTGTGCATCGGCACCGCGCTGTTCGGCATGTTCTTCTTCATCACCCTCTTCATGCAGACCGTGCTCGGCTACAGCGCGATCCGGACGGGCATCGCCTACCTGCCCTTCGCCGTCGGGACCGTGTTCTCCTCCGCGCTGGCCTCGCAGCTGATCCCCCGGGTCGGCGCCCGCGCGCTGATCCTGACCGGCATCACGGCGGTCGCGGGCGGGACGTTCTGGTTCTCCCGGCTGACCGAGCACGCCGGCTATGCCGGCCAGCTGCTCGGCCCGATCCTGCTGACCTCGTGCGGGCTCGGCCTGGTGTTCGTCCCGCTGTCACTGGTCGCCCTGCACAAAGTCGCCGAACAGGACTCCGGGGTCGCGTCCAGCATGCTCAACGTCGGCCAGCAGGTCGGCGGCGCGATCGGGCTTGCGCTGCTCGGCACCGTCGCCTGGACGGCCGTCGCGGACAGCGTCAAGACTCAGGCCGCGCACGCGGCGGCGGCCGCGAAGGCGGCCCAGCCCGTGCCGAAGCCAGGCACACCCGTCGCAGGGTCGGTCTACCAGCACGCCCTCGCGGTCGGCTTTTCCCAGGCGTTCGTCCTGTCCACGGGGATCGCGCTGCTCGCCCTGCTCATCGCGGCGGCCACCATCCGGATCCGCCGCCAGGAACTGACCGGTACGGCGCCCGCAGCGCAAGAGGCGGCTCCGCAGCCTCCGACTGTGCTGCAGCTCGAGGATCGAGCCGCCCTCGCGGCGGCAGTTCGTCCTTGCCGGATCTGCTAGCCACCCAGGCCGGCCGTCCCCGCTGCGACATGACCATTCTGGTGACCCGACTGCTTGCCACCAGCAGCGAACGATGCCCCTGCCGTGCGGCTGGTAGGGGTCTGCGGGTGGTCCTCTGTCGTTCATTTCCGCAGCTCGGCGCGCAGTGCGGCCCGGCGGACGGGCGCACAGCTGCGCCTCACCACCCCCGCACGCCGACCAGCCGATGGTCCGGACGAGTCCGGCCGCGACGAGGAGTAGTCGAACGGACACCCCGCCGCGGCGCCGGAGAACTCCGCGCGGAGCAGCGGCGTGCCGGTGGCGAACAGCACCGCGCCGCCGATTCCCTGCAGCGCGCGGAACTACTCGAGCGCCAGCGCGGTCGGGGCCAGCGCACACGCCAGCGATCCGGCGGTGAAGATGACCAGGCCGACCAGGAACAGCCGCCGCCGGCCCAGCCGGTCACCGAGGGTGGCGGCCGGCAACAGGAGCACGGCAAGCACAAGGGCATAGGCAGCGCTCACCCACTGCAGGTCGGAAAGGCTTGCCCCCAGTTCCCGCTGGATCGATGGCAGCGCCACGCTCACCACGGTGATGTCCAGCAGCAGCATGAACACCGCCGTGCAGACCAGCACCAGCGTCCACCGCTGCCGCGACGACGTCCGCGGGACTTCAGCCATCTGACTCACCATCGGATCTGTTTCGGTCTGTCACAGGGCTCCGACGCGGTGGTCGCGGTCGAGCGCCGGCGCGGATCGTCTCCGCGCCCGGCAGCGCCCCGTTCATCCAGGTTCGTCGGGAATTCTCCCTGCCTGGGCTGCGAGGGCGGGGGCGAAGAAGTCGCTGAGCAGTCGGGTGACGCGTTCAGGCTCGTCGTGATGGACCCAGTGCGAGGCGTCGGGCACGCGCTCGACGCGGTCGAGGTTGGGAACGTCGTCGCGGTCGGGCTCGGC
>JAODNJ010000160.1 GCA_025465155.1 Frankiales bacterium | reverse complement strand
CCGTGCAGGGGCGAGGAACCGCGGTGTTGCCGTGGCTGGCAACGGGGGCGCGGGCGCTGATCGGGCTCGTCCTCGTCGTCGCCGGGGCGCTGAAGCTGCCCGACCCCGCCGCGGCCGAGCGGGCCGTCCGCGCGTACCGGCTGCTGCCGGAGGGACTGGTGGCGCCGGCCGCCTTCGGGCTGCCGGTCATCGAGGTGGCGGTCGGCCTCGCGCTCCTCGCCGGGGTGTTCGTCCGGACGGCGGCGATCGCGGCGGCGGTCCTCCTGGCTGTGTACATCGCGGCGATCGCGTCGGTGTGGGCCCGCGGGCTGTCCATCGACTGCGGTTGCTTCGGCAACGGTGGCCAGGTCGCCGCGGGGCGCACGTCCTACCCGGCCGAGGTCGCTCGGGACGTCGGGCTGCTGCTGGTCACCCTGGCGCTGGTCCGGTGGCCGCGCTCGCGGCTCGCACTGGGCGGCCGGGACGAGAGCTTGGTGGAAAGAGAGGTGTCGCGTGTCCACTGACACGCATCGCGGGTCGAAGCGGGCGGCCGCCCGCCGGCGGATCGAGGACAAGCGGGCCGCCGAGGAGGTGGCCCGGTCGCGCGCCGCGCGCAGGCGCCGCAACTTGCTGGGTGGGGTCGCCGCGGCCGTCGTCCTGGTCCTGGCCGTCGTCACCGTCTTCCTCGTCCAGTCCTCGCGGACGGCCACGACGGCGAACGCGCCGGTGCCCGCGAACACGACCAACGGGATGATCGTCGTCGGCAACGCGGGGGCCCCGGTCACCATGGATCTGTACGAGGACTTCCAGTGCCCGAACTGCAAGGCCTTCGAGGCGCAGTCCGGCAGCACGATGGCGCAGCTGGTCGCGGCCGGCACCGTGCAGCTGCATTACCACGGCATGGCGTTCCTGGACACGCAGGCGAACGGCGGCTACTCCACGCGCGCACTCAACGCCGCCGCCGTCGTCGTCGCGACCGCCGGGCCCGACGCCTTCCAGAAGTTCCACGACCTGCTCTACGCCAACCAGCCACCCGAGGGCGGCTCCGGGCTGACCGATTCCCAGCTCATCGCCTACGCGGTGCAGGCCGGGGCGAATCGGACGGCGGTGAGCAATCCGATCAGCGACCTGAGGTACGGCGACTGGGTCAAGAAGGTCACCTCTCAGGCCTCGCAGGCCGGCGTCACCGGTACCCCGACGGTGCTGGTCGCGGGCAAGGCGCTCACCGACCTCTCGCCCGCGGGCGTGACCGCCGCGGTCCAGGCCGCCGGCGGCCACTGAGACGGCGGGGGGAGACTGGTCGACATGTCGGCCTCCACGCTGAACCGCACCCGAGTCCGCCCCTTCCCGTCGTCGGTCCTCGTGGCCGCCGGGCTGGTCGTCGGCTTCGCCGTGGCACAGGGCACCGGGATCCGCGCCCTGGGGGGCGCGATCCTGATCGGCACCGGCCTGGCGGCCGCACGGCTGTGGGTGGGCCGGCGTGGGTGGGCGGCCGCCATCGGCCTGGGGCTGCTGTACCTGGCCGCGTTCGTCCTCTCGCACGTCCTCACCCTCGGCTTGGGGGTGCCCGCCTGGGCGTCGGTCGCCGTCGTCACCCTCGTGTCGGCCGGCGTGACCTGGGCGGTCGCCGACCGCCCGCGGGAGCCGCGGGGCGCCTGAACCGCCTGCCTCGCGGGCTGGGCGTTCCTCGCCGGCCGGTGGCTACGGCTGGGGTTCCGCGGGGTCGGCCCATGTGGGTGAAGGGGTGTGGTTGGTCACGATCGGGCCCCTCAGGGGTGAGGTCGGGGACGGTGGCCCGCTCGCGGAGGGCCGGTGCGGCGCGCCGAGCGCCTAGAGTGGGAAGGTCGCCGGGCCGGCGGCCGTTACACCTGGTGCCGCGCGCGTGGATGCCGCGGATCCCCGAACTCTCCTGAGGTGCTTCTCCGCATGCCCACCCGTGACGACCTGCGCAACGTGGCCATCATCGCCCACGTCGACCACGGCAAGACCACCCTCGTCGACGCCCTGCTCCGGCAGGCCGGCGCCCTCCACCGCGCGAAGGGTGAGGGCACCGACAACGACTCGACGCAGGACCGCGTCATGGACTCGATGGACCTCGAGCGCGAGCGTGGCATCACCATCCTCGCGAAGAACACCGCCATCCGGCTGCGCGACGAGGACGGCAACCCGGTGACGATCAACATCGTCGACACCCCCGGCCACGCCGACTTCGGTGGCGAGGTCGAGCGCGGCCTGTCGATGGTCGACGGCGTCGTCCTGCTGGTGGACGCCTCCGAGGGGCCGTTGCCCCAGACCCGCTTCGTGCTGCGCAAGGCGCTGGCCAAGCGGCTGCCCGTCATCCTCGTGGTCAACAAGACCGACCGTTCCGACGCCCGCATCGCCGAGGTCGTCGACGAGACCTACGAGCTGTTCCTGGAGCTGCTCGAGGACTCCGGCATGGCCGACGAGGCGCTGGACTTCCCGATCGTCTACAGCAACGGCAAGACCGGCCAGGCCTCGCTGAACCGCCCGGCCGACGGCACCAGCCCGGACAGCCCCGACCTCGCACCGCTGGTCAAGACGCTGCTGGACACCATCCCCGCGCCGGTCTACGACGCCGAGGAGCCGCTGCGCGCGCAGGTCACGAACCTCGACGCCTCGCCGTACCTCGGCCGCCTGGCGCTGCTGCGGATCCACTCCGGTGAGATGAAGAACGGCCAGCAGGTCGCCTGGTGCAAGGCCGACGGCGCCATTACCCGGACCAAGATCACCGAGCTGCTCGTCACCGAGGGGCTGGACCGCACCTCGGCCGAGAGCGCCGGCCCCGGCGACCTCATCGCCGTCGCCGGCATCGAGGACATCATGATCGGCGACACCCTCGCCGACCCCAACGACCCGCGCCCGCTGCCGGCGATCACCGTCGACGAGCCGTCGATCTCGATCACCATCGGGATCAACACCTCGCCGCTGTCCGGCCGCTCGGGCAAGAAGCTCACCGCCCGGCTGATCAAGAACCGCCTCGACCAGGAGCTGGTCGGCAACGTCTCGGTGCGGATGCTGCCCACCGAGCGCCCCGACACCTGGGAGATGCAGGGCCGCGGCGAGCTCGCCCTGGCCATCCTGGTCGAGCAGCTGCGCCGCGAGGAGTTCGAGCTCACCGTCGGCCGCCCGCAGGTCGTCACGAAGGTCATCGACGGCAAGGTCCACGAGCCTGTCGAGCGGGTGACCATCGACACGCCCGGGGAGTACGTCGGCACGCTGACCCAGGCGCTGGCGACCCGCCGCGGACGGCTGGAGAACATGGTGCACCACGACACCGGCTGGGCCCGGATGGAGTACATCGTGCCCTCCCGGGGCCTGATCGGATTCCGCACCGAGTTCCTCACCGAGACCCGCGGCACCGGCGTCCTCAACCACAACCTCGAGGGCTACGAGCCGTGGCTGGGCGACATGCGTGCCCGGCCCACCGGGTCGCTGGTGGCCGACCGGCAGGGCCTCGCGACGACCTACTCGATGTTCTCGCTCCAGGAACGCGGCTCGCTGATGGTCTCGCCGGGCACCGAGGTCTACGAGGGCATGATCGTCGGTGAGAACTCCCGTCCGGACGACATGGACGTGAACATCACCAAGGAGAAGAAGCTCACCAACATGCGCAAGTCCACGTCGGAGGAGCTCGAGCGGCTCGTGCCGCCGCGGCTGCTCAACCTCGAGCAGGCGCTGGAGTTCTGTGCCGAGGACGAGTGCGTGGAGGTCACCCCGGCGACCGTCCGCATCCGCAAGGTGGTGCTCGACCAGACCGAGCGCGGCAAGGCGAAGAACCGCAAGCCCAAGCCCGCCGCCTGAGACCTCTTTCCGCCGTGATCATCGGCGCATGGCTGCACCCGACGGCGTGTCGGGTGGCCAGATGCCGATGGTCACGGCGGGGTCGCTTCCGGGTTCGAATGTCACGGGCGGGTCACGGCTGGTAGCGACCGGCCGGACCGGTCCGACCCGCCGGTCCCACGTTCACCGGAACCCGGCGACACGCCGCCGTACGTTGCGATCGGACCCGTCTCCCCGCGGGTCCGGACGAGCGATGAGAGGCGAGCGAGCGCTGATGGCGATCACCCGTACGGCCCTGGGACACGACGGCTTCCGGGCCGGGATCGACGTCCGGGTGAGTCTTCGCGACGACGCCGGGTCCGACGACTCGGCCTTCGACGGCGCGTGGTGGCCGCGCACCCGTGATCTCGCCACCGAGGTCCCCGAGCTGATCGCCGAGCTCGAGCGGCGCGGCCTCCGCATCGAGCGGTTCACCTATGCGCTCGACGCCTGGCAGCCCGCACCGCGCAAGGTGACCGTCAACGGCCGCGTCGTCCGCACCGGTGGGTTCCGCAGCATGGACCCGCAGGTGGTCTGCCTGACCTGGCACGGTGGCCAGCGGCGGGCCGACCTGCTGGTCGTGCCGCCCGACACCGACGTGCTCACCGGAGCGCGGGCGCTGCGCCTGGGCACCCGCCGGGGCCTGCCCCGCTCGCCGCAGATGGTGCTGGCCGCCGCGCGGTCGACCCCGATCCCGCAGGTGCCGGTGCTCGCGGGGTCCCGCGCCGGCTGACGTTCGGCGGGGAGCCGGGCTGCGGCTCCGCGAACGCTGGGGTGGGCATGTCGGCCTTCACTGCCGGGAGTCGCGAGCACGTCTCCGTGTGCGGCCGCTGACCGCCTGGCGCAGGACGGGAGCAGCAGCGAGCTAGCCGGCCTTCCGGTCGAGCTCGAGCGCCGGCTCCTCGCGCGCGGGTGACGGGGCGGGCGCCAGGGCGACGTGGGGGTCCGCTGCGCGCTCGCGCAGGTGCGCGCGCATCGAGTAGGCGAACGCGCCTGCCCATGCCGCCAGCACCACCGTGAGACAGGTCCACTGGACGGCCGGCGAAGCTCCGATGAGGTCCGAGCGCAGCAGCGACCTGGCATTGGTGAACACGAGCAGGCCGCCGACGAGCGAGCCGAGCAGCCGCGGCGGCATCCGGCGCACGAGGAAGGCGGCGATCGGCGCGGCCACGATGCCACCGATGAGCAAGCCGCCGACCCAGCGGAGATCGACGCCGCCGAAGCCCAGCGAGGTGAGGAAACCGATGCTGGCCGCCGAGGACACCAGGAACTTCGAGGTGTCGATGGATCCGACCACCTTCCGCGGCTCCAGCCGCCCGCTCGCGAGCACCGACGACGTCCCGATCGGGCCCCAGCCACCGCCGCCGAGTGCGTCGACGAAGCCAGCCACCAGGCCGAGCGGGGACAGGAACCGGGCCCGCAGCGGCTTGCCGAGGTGCCGCCGGCTGAACCCGTGGAAGGTGAACCGGATCAGCAGGTAGAGGCCGAGGCCGAGCAGGATGAGGCCCATCACGGGGGTGGCCGCGGCCGTCGAGATGTGCGCGAGCAGCGTGGCGCCGGTGAACGCCCCGATCGTTCCGGGAATGCCGATCTTCGCGACCACCCGCCAGTCGACGTTGCCGAAGCGCCAGTGCGAGAACCCCGACGACAGCGTCGTCCCGATCTCGGCGAGGTGGATCGTGGCCGAGGCGGCCGCAGGGGTGGCGCCGAGCAGCAGGAGGAACGTCGTGGACGTGACTCCGTAGGCCATGCCGAGGCTGCCGTCGAGCAGCTGGGCACCGAGGCCGACGAGGGCGAGCAGAGCAAGCGTCTTCACGGGATGGAGGTGCTCTCGGGCAG
>JAODNJ010000130.1 GCA_025465155.1 Frankiales bacterium | reverse complement strand
TGGGCATGCGGCTGCTCAAGATGACCCCGGGTGAGGGTCGACTGCTGACCGTGTGGGACCGCCTGGTGGTGCCCCTGGCGCGCCGCCTGGAGACACGTGTGGGAGCACCCTTCGGTCAGTCAGTTTTCGCCGTGGCCCACGTCCCCGCGTCATGACCGCACTCATCGGTGCCCAGAAGCACCTCGACGAGTCGGCTGTCGCCCCGGAACCTCGGCCGAACGAGGCGCAAGAGGTGGAACTGTCGATCGTCCTGCCCTGCCTCAACGAGGCCGAGACGCTGGAGACCTGCATCCGCAAGGCGCGACGTTCCCTGGACGAGCTCGGCGTAGCCGGTGAGGTGATCATCGCCGACAACGGATCCACCGATGGATCCCAGGCGATCGCCGAGGGCGCAGGTGCCCGGGTCGTAGCCATTCCGCGCCGGGGATACGGAGCAGCGCTCCGGGGTGGGATCGAGGCGGCCCGCGGTCGTCACGTGCTCATGGCCGACGCCGATGACAGCTATGCGCTGGATAGCCTGGGCCCCTTCGTCGAAGCCCTTCGCTCGGGCTCGGAACTGGTCATGGGCAACCGCTTTGAAGGCGGTATCGCACCCGGTGCCATGCCGTTCCTGCACCGCTACCTGGGCAATCCCGTCCTCTCCCGCGCCGGGCGCCTCTTCTTCCGTGTGCCGATCGGAGACTTCCACTGCGGGATGCGCGCCTTCCATCGGGACACGATCCGGTCGCTCGGCATGCAGACCGAGGGCATGGAGTTCGCCAGTGAGATGGTCGTGCGGAGCGCTCTGGCGGGCGTCAAGATCACGGAGGTGCCGACCACTCTCCGGCCGGACGGCCGAAGCCGGGCACCCCATCTGCGCACCTGGACCGACGGGTGGCGTCACCTACGGTTCCTGCTCGCCTTCAGCCCCCGATGGCTGCTGCTCTACCCCGCCTTGGCGATGCTCGCGGTCGGTGTTCTCGGCCTCGGCGGGCTGGCGGTCATCGGGACGGTCCGGGTCGGCGACGTCTCCTTCGGCCTCCACACCATGCTGGCCTGCGCGACCCTCGTCATCCTCGGACTGCAGGTCGGTGGCGTCGCCCTCGTGTCGCGCGCGTACGCCGCGAAGCTCGAACTGCTGCCACGAAGTCCCCGCCTGGAGAAGTGGGTCGACCGCGTCACCCTCGAGAGGGGTCTGATCATCGGGGCCGTCTCGGTCCTGCTGGGCATTGGTGCCTTCATTGCCGCGCTGGTCACGTGGGGGTCCGCGGGCTTCGGCCAACTGGACCCGGTGAGCACGATGCGCCTGCCCATCCTGGGCATGGTGCTCATCGTCGGAGGGACACAGCTCGCCGTTGCGGCATTCGCGATCAGCCTGACCGGGATCGCCCGCAGCCAAGACGACTGATGCTCTGATGCCACCGGCCGGCCGTTCCCGTGGGAGCGGCCGGCCGGTGGCGTCTCGGACGTACGCGACGATCCACACCCACCCGCATCGGATTGCGTGCCTTGGGCCCCCCCCCGCTATCCGGCCCTGAGGTAACCCCCGTCAGGCGGGCACCCCGTTCTCTGTCAGATGGAAAGTACTGCTGCAGCAGCCCGTTCGTGTTCTCCTTACTGCCGCGCTGCCAGGGGCCGTGTGGGTCGGGGAAGTAGCACGGTCGTGATCGTGGCCGCGCGGGCGATTCTCATCGTCACTGCTCCCGGCCACCGGGAAGGCGAGCTGATCATCGGATTACAGCGATCGGTGATCGGCCATCGCCCCGCCGACCGCCTTCCGGCTGAACGCGTCGACCACCACCGCGAGGTAGACGACGCCCTCCCGGGAGCGCAGGTAGGAGAATGTCGGCGACCCACAACTGATTGGGTCCGGCGGCAGTCAAGTTCCGTTCCACCCGCTTGCGGTTCCAGGCGTGCCCGCGGTCGCGAATCCCGGCGGTCAGCCGGCGGGCCCCGTAGATCCACCGGTGGTCGATCCAGGCGCCCCGGGCGGACTCGATGGCGTAGGCGTCAGCGGAGTCAATTCCGCACGAGCGGCGCTGCCCGCTGCCGGAACTCCCCGGGAGACTTGCTGCGTCGCCCACCCGGGCGCTGCCTCACTGGCTTGCGCCAAGTCTGGAGGAGTTCAGCCGACGGGGGTCACGTCAGATCATCAGATGCCCATACCGTGCTCCGGGCGCCCCGCGACGACCCGGACACCGCCTCGCTCGTCGGCTCGGTCCGGATGTCTTACGCGAGCGATCGGCTCGGTGTGCGACCCGTGACGCCTTCCGCCGACATGCTGCTCGTTCGTGCCCGCAGTCTGGTCGTCGTCCAGCTCGCGGGCCCGCTTCACGGGCTTCCGTGCCGGGTCCTCGACCGATCGGGGGCCACGCAGGCCTGCAGCGATGCCCACCACGCCGAACGCCATCATCAGGAAGTAGCCCGGGAACTGGTAACGCGCCTGGGCCGCGTCGTACTCAGCCGTGTGGATGAGGGCGAGGAGGAACAGGCGGATCGCGACCCCGGCGGCCAGGGCAAGGGCGAGGACCAGCAGGTAGGACGGCGCCTCCCTGCGCCGCACCGTGCGAACAGCACTGGTCACCGCACCACCGATCCCGGTGATCACCAGCAGCGGAACCAGCACCCGGTACACGTTGCCCAGCAGCTCGTACTGCCAGCGTCGCCCGGCGAAGATGGCACTTTGCGCGGCGGCCGCCTGGGCGTCCACAGGAATCCCGTCGACGACCGCGAGGTATTCGGCGCGCACGCGCCCCGAGACGCGCATCTTCAACGGGACGTTGGGGGCCACACCGGGCGTCTCGTACAGCCCCTGAACCGTGATCAGGTCCTTGGACAAGGTGACGAAACTGTGCGCCAGCAGCCCGAGCGGGGCCCGCTGGATCGGCTGGAGACTCGCCGGGAGCGTGGCAGCACACCGGAGCCTGCCGTCGTCGCAGGCGGCGACTATCTCCTGCGACAGCCGGGTGAAGAAGCGCTGCGCGCCGGCCTCATCGCGAAAGTGGCCAGCCGAGGCAGCGGCATCCCGAATTGCCCACACCATCCAGCCGCCCGCATAGTCGCAGACCCGGGTCATGTCCTGGCAGCCGTAGTGGCGCCACCTGTTGTCGAGCGCCTCGAGCTGGGGACGCAGCTCCCGGGCCGCCGCGCTGACCGGATAGACGGCGGCACGCTGATCAGCGGTGATCGGTATCCGGTAGGCGCGGGGACCGGCCTCGACCCGGCTCCAGTCGGCGTAGGCACGCAGGAAGGCGCCTTCGGCCATGTCGTTGTCCAGCGCGGCTCCGTAACGCGCGCTGTTCTCCGCCCGTACGAATGCGAGCGGTGCGACCGCCGCGAGAGCGGTCAGCGCCAGTGCGACGCCGGCCTTCGCGAACGACGGCCTGCCGAGGCGCGTCTCCGGCTTCCTCCGGCGACGTGCCCACCAGGCGACCAGCAGCACACCCGCGACCGCCAGGCCGAGCGGGGGGAGCAAGGTCGCCCCCTCCTCCCGCGTCAGCCAGTACAGGGCCCCGGTGGCACCCGTTCCCGAGGCGCCCGCCACGAGCCACCACCAGCGACTCTGGCGCACCACGCCCAGACTGGTGAGGAAACCCAGACCCACCGCAAGCAGGCCCAGCGAGGCGAAGACGTTGTCGCGCATGATGCTGGAGCTGGCCCCACTGAAGTTCGCCGGATCCAGCGCGAGGACCACGAACGCACCCGTGGCCAGCCACCGGCGCCGGCTGACCGCGAGCACGGCGAGTGCAACAGTCGCGACAGCGGCGAGGTAGACGACCTGCTCGGCCACCTTCAACTCGATGCCAGCGGCGTGCGAGACGGCGATGAAGAGCGGGTAGCCCGGCCCCTTGGCGAGGGTGAGAGGGCTGAAGGTTCCCAGCCACGCGCCATGCTCCATTGTTCTGGCGTTGCGGGCGAACAGGAGCCCGTCGTATGGCGACAGGCCGAGCTCCACCGGAACACGCCGACGCAGGACAACGCTGACCACAGCAGCCACGACCACGATCGCGATCTGAAGGACAGGGACCCAACGAACTATCAGGCGGGCGCCGGGAACTTCGGACGGCAACGAGTCGAGCCGGAAGCTCCTCCTCGAGTCGCCGCGACGCAGGGTGACCATTCGGTAACGATATCGACCGGAAGAGTGACGGTGCCACCGCCACGTCGCCCCCGGCCGAGACGTTCCGGACGGAACCGTCACACCGCCAGCTGGGACCCCTGGCGTCCCGTGAGCACCTCCAGCCGGGTCGGGATGCGGGTGCGCAACTCCTCGAGGTGGCTGATCACACCGACGGTCCGCCCGCCGCGGCGCAGCTCGTCGAGAACGGTCATGACGGCGTCGAGTGCCAGGGCGTCGAGGGTGCCGAAGCCCTCGTCGACGAACAGGGTGTCGATCTGCACGCCTCCGGTCTCAGCGGTGACGACATCGGCCAGCC